>DCHD01000016.1 GCA_002315565.1 Solobacterium sp. UBA1761
GTCTAACTTTGGAGGTGCACTACACAATTTGAACCAGCTTTTAGTTTAGATTATTCGAATGAAATTCCAGCGTATTTAAGAGCTTTTTCAAGTACTCTTATTGTCATCAGTGTATGCTGATTGAATTCGTTGGCTTTAGCGAAATCTTTGTTTTCAAAGATCTCTTTGAACATCATGTATTCATCGTAGTGTGCTTCATCTGGATGTTCGTTAAGTGCGAATACCTGTGCTTCACCCTTGTTGTCAACAAGTTTGATTTCTGCGATAACACTTGATGCATAATCTGACTTGATATAGCCTAAGTCGCCCTGGATGCAGCAGTTAAGTGGAGCTCTGCAGTCTTTTGCCGCAACACAAGTTGCCTTGAATGTACCATAGTCAAGCACCAGTACACCAGATGAATCGATATCTTTATGAATATTAGGGAAATATGCTACGTCTTTTGGTTCGCCGAAGATTCCAAGCACAAAGTTGATGTTGTAGATACCAAGATCCATAAGTGCACCACCAGCCATCTTTCTGTCAAATGCCGGAAGCACAATACCATTCTTGAACTTGTCATAACGAGATGAGTACTGAGAGAAGTTCAGGTCAATCATCTTGATGTCGCCGATTTCTTTTACAAGTTCTTTAATCTTGTAGAAGTTAGGCATATGTACAAGAGTTACTGCATCAAAGATGATAAGATTCTTTTCATGAGCCATATTGATCAGTTCTTCACTCTGTGCCAAAGATGGAAGGAATGGCTTTTCCATAATTACATTCTTGCCGCATTCCAGTGCTCTTTTAGCGATCTGATAATGAAGTCCGTTAGGTACTGCAACATAGATTGTATCTACTTCAGGATCGTTATATACCTTTTCGTTATCAAGTGAATAGTAACCGATTGGATACTTTTCGCACATTGCCTTAAGCTGATCTTCAACAGGTGAAGCAATAGCAACATACCTGTAACCGCCAGTAAGTTCAGTAGCTTTAATAAATTCTGGTACGATAAATCCAGAACCGATAATTCCCACATTAATCATTGTTTTTCTCCTTTAATATTTAATATCTGCTGATATTAATGCCTTTTCTATTATACCAATTTCTGACATACTAAGTTTTGCCAATTCTTCAATACGAGGCAAATCCTTATTGTTGTATATATCAAGGAACTCCTTAAGTTCATACTTCCAGCCGACAAACTCGCTGTCAGGTTCAGCATATGTTTCTTTTTCTTTACCATTCAAAACAAAATCAAAGTTTGAACATCTTGAAGCGGTTGCATTGCACTTGATATAGCCAAGATCACCCTGTACTGTTACATGACACTCTGCTCTACAGTCCTTACCGGCAATAAGTTTAGCTTTGAATGTACCATAGTCAAGAATCAGTACTCCTGAAGTATCTACCCCATTTTCAACGTTGGCAAAGTATTTTACATCTTTTGGTTCGCCAAACATGCCGATCATGAAACGGATGTTGTATACATTAAGGTCAAGTAATGCTCCGCCTGCCAGATCTTTATTGAATACGGGAACAGATTCGCCATTCTTGAATCTTTCGTATCTTCTTGAATACTGTGAGAAGTTGGCATCGATGATTTTGATATCACCAAGCTGATCTTTCAGTTCCACCATTTTCTTATATGTTGGAATATGACTTGTCATAATTGCTTCAAAGACCAGAAGATTATGTTCTTTACCATACTCAAACAGTTTCTTTGCATCAGAAGTATTTACTGTAAACGGTTTTTCTACCATTACATGTTTACCGTGTTCAAGTGCCTTCATTGCATATTCAAAGTGAAGCCCGTTAGGAAGTGCAACATAGATTACATCAATAGAAGGATCACTCAAAAGTTTTTCAAGGTCATCAGTGACATATTCAAATTCATCTTTTACCTTGTCAAGTTTTTCCGGATGTCTTCCCCAGGCACCAACCAGATGGTACTCTGGATATCTTTTTGATTCTTCAATAAAGACCGGTACTATGAATCCCGTTCCAAGAATTCCAACATTCATAAATATTACCCCTTTACTTGTCTAATATGATTATAAGACATTGGTAATTGTTATAATTAATATATGTTTGAAAACATTAAAGCAATCGCTATGGATATTGATGGAACCATCACTCCAGGAAGTCAGGATCCAAACGAAAATACTATCAGATGTATCAATGAACTGCATGACAAAGGATACCTTTTGGGATTATCAAGTGGTAGAACTGTTTCTGACATGCTTGAGAAATATAAAATCTGGGGTGTTAATAAACAGTTTGATTTCATCATCGGTTTTAATGGCGGCGAGCTTTATATAAAAGAACTTGATAAGACTTTTTCATATAATCCATTAAAGAAAGAATGGATTAAAGAAATAATTGACTTCATGGATGAGTTTGATGTGAATGTCCACATGTATAAACCAGGAGTATATCTTTCAAGTAAAGAGACAGACAGAGCATGGTATTCAGCCTACAAAAACAAAAGAGTATTTACAGTCTGCGATACTGAAGAATTCTATAAGGAAGATTCTCTTGGCATCATGTTCAGATGCCCTAAAGAAATAATGCCATCTATTGAAAAGAAACTTGAAACCATCAAGGACAAACCATACCATGGCTTCAAAACCCAGTCTACTATGATGGAATTTGCCCATAAAGACTGCAATAAAGGATTTGCCTTAGAGAAATATGCAGAATATCTGAAAATAAACATCAAAGAAATAGCAGCGTTCGGGGATACTACCAATGACAATGAAATGCTGAAACGCGCAACCGGCATCTGCCTTTTGAACGGGTCTGACGATGCCAAAGCAAGCGCCGAATATATCACAGATAAAACGGTCGATGAAGACGGATTTGTTGACTTTGTAGAAAGGAATATACTTCATGATTAAAGCTATCTATCTTGATTTTGATGGAACAACTTATTCACACAGTCAAAACAGCATTCCTGAATCAGCTGCTACTGCATTAAAAAAAGCCCAGGACAAAGGCGTACAGATAGTGCTGGCTACAGGAAGGTCAAAGTCTGAACTCAAGCTTTTCAATATGTCAGGTCTTGAGTTTGACGGTTACATCGTCAATAACGGTCAGGCTATATTTGACCGTAACAGTAAACTTCTTTACATCAATCCCTTAAAAGGAAGGCTCTTTGACAAGATGATGGAATACTATAACGAAAAAGTAACTCCAATCATGCTCTGTACAACCGAAGAAATGTACATCAATATCCATAATGAGCACGTCAGAAAAGTACAGGCCTCAATAAATACGCCTCTGCCACTCATCAAAGAGTATGATGGAGAAGATATCATCATGGCTTCAGCTTTCATGAATGATGAAAAAGTAAAAGAAGATCTGTTTACCCTTTCCGATATCGCTGAACTGACATACTGGAATCAAGGCGCAATTGATATCGTGCCAAAAGGTTCTTCCAAAGCCAAAGGCATAGAAATATACAACGCTTATCTGAATATCACTAAGGAAGAATGCATGGGAATCGGAGATGGCGACAACGATATTGAAATGCTGAAACACTGCGGTATTTCAGTAGCAATGGGCAATTCAATTGAAGAAGTAAAAGAATTGGCTGATTACGTAACAGACCATATCGATAATGACGGTATGTTAAATGCTTTGAAGCATTATAATCTCATATAGGGGGAATAATATGAAATACAGTTTTAAAAAGATTAACATTGAAGCACCATTTCCTACTACACAGTGCGGACATTCATGTCAGACCTATGAAGTAACTGAATTCAAAGATCATCTCTTTGCCAGAGTCAGCGCATTTGATGATGGAATTAACTGGATTATCCATTTCTCAATGGACCTGCTCGCCTTCAATCTTAAAGACAGAAATGATCTGCAGGAAAGAATCAGAGAATACTACAAATGTGACCGTATTCAGGTTATCACTTCAACAACTCATACCCATTATGCAAACTCAGTAAGAACTGATAAATATCTGAACTATCTTAAAGATGTTCTTGTTGAAGGCATCAAAGATATGGAATACACAGAAAAGGATAACCTTTCAACAAGTTATCAGAGGTTCCATACAAATGCTGTAGGTAAGTCAAGAATCTCAGGATATGAAACAGGCAATGAATATCTGTGCCTGATCAGATTTTATGAGAACGACAATAACTTCTTCAGTATTGTCTTCAATAACTGCCACCCTACTATTCTTAAGGCAACAGTTCCTTATTTCTCAGCAGAATATCCAGGATATGTATTAAGAAAACTTGAAGAAACATATCCTGATACTGACTTCACATACCTGCAGGGTCCATCTGGTGATATATCTTCAAGATTTGTAAGAGATGGTCAGGATTATGAGGCAATGGAAAAACTTGGAAACAACCTTTACAAGGAAGTTGTTGACCTCATCAATAAACCTGCTCTAAGAAAACCTATGAAGCTTAAATTCAAAGCATATATTCAGCCATATGAACATGACTTCACTCCTGTTGATATGTCAAACATGCCGGAAAATCTTACTGAAAGAGAACTTGAAACCATAAAGCTCGGTCAGGAACAGCGTAAAAAACTTGAAGCAAGTGCCAATAAGATCTTCGGTATCCCAGCACCTGAAGGACTTATCTGTTCACTTGATATCGGTGCAATTAAACTTGTATTCTTCCCTAATGAACTTTTCTCAGAATATATGAACTTCGTTAACCTTGATGAGAAACTCATTGTCAGCTACTCAAACGGTTATGGACCATATGTACTGCCAATCGGATTCAGACATGTAACCTATGAAATGTTCACTGATACCCTTTCAAAGAAAACCAAAGAAGAAATCATTGAAGTATTCAAAACAATCTAAATAAAACAGCGATATCAGTTATCGCTGTTTTTCATGAACAGATAAGTTGGTATAGGCATAAATGCCAGAAGTACTACACTTACAGTCAAATACATATCACCAGGTATCAGCTTATAACAGAGAATTATGAAACCCATGGCAACACATCTTGCAAGTGACAGATATGTTTCTCTGGCAACAACTCTGGCAGTCATTTCTTCTCTGTATAACGAGATTACATTTGCTGACTGTATATTATAGGAATTGTCATAAATTACTGTTGCACAGGCATTAATGACACCATATGCAATAGCTCCGGTAACAGTAGGAACAAATAACAGTATCAGTGTACTTACAATCTTGACAATAACACCGATTTTAAACGTTCTATTGATTCTGTCCTTCTTCAGGAAACGAATAATCACTCTGTAAGAAACAATCATAATAGCCGCAAAAACAGCCTGTAAACGTGAGTAGATAATTGAGTTGGTACATGCTCTATAGATCAGTAAACTTATAGTATTGAGTTCAAGAGCATTTCTTAATCCATAGAACATTACGCCTATGTTATGTCTTCTCCAGACAGGATCTTTCATAGACAGAGCCTTTTTAACGCTTGAACCTTTATCTTCTGAATGTTTGTTTATTCTTAGAGCTACAAATACTACTCCGATAAAAATCATTATTATTGTCAGCAGTATTCTTTCATAGCCGACGATTTCGCTCTCATTCATTCCCAGAATCAGATTGGCATATAAAGGAGCCATTAAAGATGTTATGTTGCCGAATATTCCGTTATAAGAAAAGAAACGGGCTCTGTTTTCAGGATCAGATGCAATCTGGTTCATTGTATTGGCACTGAAGTAATAGAAGCCTTCACCAGTTCCAATGATTGCTGCTGCAATCAGTACATAATATGGATTCTCATCAAACAAAGGTCCACCAAGAAGCGCATATACAAGCGCTGTAGTAATCAGTATAAGACCTATTGTATATGTAACAGTAAATGAATACTTCTTTGATAAAGCGTTGCCACAGATAAAGAAAACCGGAAACAAACCAATTCTTACAATTATATAAAGGCACATCAAAGGTATTGAACTTGTATAGATATACAGATACACACTGATGAAGTTAGCAACCAGTACTGAACCAAAGTTGAATACCGTGTTTAATAATATCGTTCTTTTTTCTAAACTTGTCATAATCTTCCAAAAAAAATATTCTGTAGCAGAATATTTTTACTTCTTCTTTCTGTTAATCAGATTTCTGATTGTATCAATAGGATTTGCCCATTTCATCTTTTTGTTCTTTTCATGCTGAATAGCTCTTTCTTCTTTACTTCCAGCAACCTTCATTAAAGCTTCAAAAGCTTTATTCAGTTCGAATGTTTCTACAGAAAGCTTATAACCACTGTTCAACACAAAGATAATACAGTCATGTCCTTCTTCTCTTGAAGCCTTCCACATCTTAATATCGTCATATTTAAGAAAGAAACCCATCTTCTGATCACTTGCACGATAAATCAGCGCACCATCCTGGTATATATCAATAATCTTGCGGTCAGGAACAAATTTTAATACAGCAGCTCCCATAACAATAAAAAATACACCGAGTATTTTTGCAAAAACCCCACTCACAAACATAATTCCCACACCTGCAACAAGACAGATAATTGGAGCAGTTTTAGGTTTGAAATTAACGTTTTTTACTAATTTCGTTTCAATCTTAATATCTTCAATATTTGAGTAAACTAATTCTTCCATAAGTCTATGATAGCATAAAAAAAGCGATGCAATGCATCGCTGTTTCTTTTTATAGACCTGCTTTAGCTAATAGACCTAAGAAGTCGTTTTCTTCGTTGAATGTAGTCAGCTGAGAACCAAGTTTTCCGCCTCTTAATGCAGCGATTTCACGGTATACAACAGCATCTTCTGCAGTTGCAGCAATTGACTTGTCAACCATCTTATAGTCAGTACCCTGAATAGGAGCAGCGTTACCAACGTTAACTCTTTCAACTTCAAGACCAGACTTAAGGATTTCTAATGCGTCCTGAGGGAACTTAGCGATGATGAAGATTGTTTCATCAGCGTGTTCTCTGGCATACTTTAATGTTTCTTCAATTGTGAATACATATACAGTATTTCCTCTTGCTGCCATTGGAAGAGCCATCTTCTGGATTGGGTCTGCAGCAACCTTGTCGTTACATACGATAATCTTGTCTGCACCAATGTTGTTCATCCATGTAACTGCTACCTGACCATGGATCAGTCTATTATCGATTCTTAAATGTTTGATCATAATTAAATAATCCTCCAATATCAATTTTACTCTATGGCACAAAAAAAGTGCAAGCGTTTTCACACTTGCACTTTCAAGTTATTTAGTTAACTATTCTTAATATGTTTTTCGAACTATTAAGCCATCCAACCGATAGCGCCAAGAACGAAACCAACTACGAATAATACGCCGATAACTGGAAGAGGTTTAGCCTTCTTAACTTTGATTGCATAGTAGCAAGCACCAGTGAAGATTAAAGCAGTTAGACATGGGAAGATTGCATCTAATGCAGCCTGTAATGTCTTAGCTTCCTGGATTACGTTACCAGCTTCGTCAACTAGGTCAGAACCTAATTTAACAGTGAATTTCTTACCGATCATTGATGGAACGAAACCACCCATTACTGTAACACCAAGGATTGATGCAGCAGACTGTAATTTATCAACAGTACCAGCACCTGCAACGTCATTGATAACAGCAGCACCTGTCTTGTAACCATAGTTGAATAATGGCCATCTAAGAACGAATAATGCTAATACTGGTAAAGTTGAGAATAAAATAGAAGCCCAAGAACCTTCAGCAGCTAAACCAGCAGCGATGATTGAGAATGGTGGAGTAACTAATACAGCCTGGATTGTATCACCAATACCAGCTAGAGGACCCATTAAAGCAACCTTTAATGAATCACCAGTTCCACCCTGACCTGCTTCTTCTAATGCTACGTCAGCACCGAATACTAATGCAGATGCACCTGGATGAGTGTTATAGAAAGCCATATGTCTTTCTAGATTACGACAAATTTCTTCGTCAGAGTTGCATAACTCTTTGAATACAGGAACCATTGCCCATGCATAGCCAGAAGCCTGCATCTTTTCGTAGTTCCAGCACCACTGAAGGCCCCAGTTGTGTCTAGCACAAGCCTTCTTTAAAGCAGCCTGAGATAATTTAGCCATTATTTAGCACCTCCTACGCCCATCATAAGTCCGCCAGCAGCAAGACCAACTAGAGCTAAAGCGATAGTACCCATTCCAGCGTAAGCGTATAGAACGAAACCTAAGATAAGGAATGGCCAGTACTTTGTTAAATCCATATAAGATAATAATAGAGCGAAACCAACAGCTGGTAGTAAGCCACCAACTACTGATAAACCGTTCTGAATCCAAGTAACCTTAGTAGCGAAATCTGTAAGAACCTGAATCTGGTCTAACAGTAACATACCAAGTACAACTGGGATCATTCTAGATAATGCCCAAGGAAGAACACCAGCTAGAGTAACAGCTTCGAACTTCTTGATGTTGTTCTGTGCTAAAGCAGCGTCGCCTAAGTGCTGGAATACTGTAGTAGAAGCTCTACCTAAGATATCCATCTGAGTCATTAACAGTGCAAGTGCAACTGCAACTGTTAAACCTGTAGAATAGTCACCAGACTTTGCAGCGATAACTGTTCCGAATAAAGTTCCTGTGATGTAGTCAGGAATTGTTGCACCACCGTAAGTATAGAAACCAATACTCATAAGTAGGCAAGTAGCACCAATCTGGAAACCCATGTTGATGTCGCCAACACATGCACCAGCGATAACACCAGTGATAAGTGTAGTACGTACACCGATACCAGAAAGGTTTAAAACCATTGAGACACCGTTCCAAAGACCTAGAACGATACCTAACATTAAATTGCTCATAATGTTTATGAACCTCCTATGTTTCTATTATATAAACATTGTGATAACGCTTTCAAGCATTTTTCACATTTTCTCACACATTTAAATATGTATATCCTTCCACAAGCAACCTTATATATATAAAGAAAAGTCCGATTATGGTAGAATACTCAAGAAGAGGTTAAGACTATGCAATTAAAAATTTACAGAAGATCTACAATAATACTTTCAATAGTAATGGCAATTGATATCCTTGCAATTGTTATGCTTTTTAAAACATCTGCTCTTTGGCGCGAAAACAGACTGCTTGTAATATTCCTGTTTATCCTTGGCACAATGGCAATCATGATGGCCTATACCTGGTATGACCTTAACGCTTCAAAGCGTCTGATTATGAGAAAAGTAAGACGTGGTGAAGTAGCCATGGCCAAAATCATCGACGGATCATTTGTAAGATTCGGAAGAGATGCAAAATTCAAGAATCACGTATACTGGAAACTCAATGTCGACATCATCGATAACGACATGAACTGGATCAGAACAACAATCATTGAAAAGTTTGCTACTGAACAGACTAAAATTCATCCAGGCTTTGTATTTGTAACCTATGATGAGAAGCATCCTGAAAACTCACTGATTATTCCAAATATGATTATTGCTTCAATTCCAGAATACAAACCTCTGGTAGATGATTATGAAAAAGCAATCCACCCTACTTATCTCAATGTTTACTATAAAGTAGGTCTTGTAGTTGAAGATTATAAAGAAACAATGAGAAAAGAAAAAGAATATAAAAAGTGGGCTGAAGAAATCGACAGACAGGCCGAAGAAAAAGAAAAAGAAAGAGAGAAAGAGAACTCAAAGTAGTTCTCTTTTTTTGTTATAATAGTCACATGCTTTTATTACATTATTTTAAAGAACTGTTCAAAGACAGACAGCTGATGAAAAGCTGTGTTACTCTTGCCATTCCGATTATGCTTCAGACACTTGTTGTCTCAAGTGTAAACCTCGTAGACAATCTGATGGTCGGCAAACTCGGTGATGTAGCTTTATCTGCAGTAGTCTCTTCGAATAAATACTATGCAATCATCCAGTTTGTCGTAAATGCTGTTATCGCATCATGTTCTATCTATCTTTCACAGTTTAACGGTGCTGGAAATATTGAGAAGATGAAAGAAACATTCCGTTTCTCATTCATCTGTTCATATACCCTTCTGATACTTGGATTTACACTTGTAATTGTCTTTCCATCACAGCTTATCGGTTTCATTATTGATGATCCTGCCGTAATACTTGAAGGAACCAATTATCTTAAATATGCCTGCTGGAGTTATCTTCCTATGGGCATATCCATCTGTATTGCCGGAAGCATGCGTGTAGTCGGCGATTCCAAGTCTCCGATGATGGTATCAATTGTCGGTATCATAACCAACGCTTTCCTTGATTATGCCATGATCTTCGGTAAGTTCGGATTTCCAATGATGGGTGTTGCCGGTGCAGCACTTGCTACAGTAATTGCCAGAATTGTAGAAGCATGTCTCTACCTTGTCGTACTTAAACGCGGTGAATATCCGTTCAAGACAAAAATATCAGAACTCTTAAAATTCAAAAAGAGCCTGGCTAAAGATATCATAGTAAAAGCTATTCCGCTTACCATCAACGAGTTTTTATGGCAGTTTGGTATGACTGTACTTATGAAAGCCTACTCTTCAAGAGGAACTGTAATCAATACCGCCTACTCTATTCAGATGACTATTTCTGAGATATTCTTCATTCTGTTCTCTGGCATGGCGGTAGCCTCAACAGTACTTATCGGTACACCTCTTGGCGCCAACAGACTTGAAGAGGCAAAAGGAAACGGCTATAAACTTATCTGTTTTTCAGAACTATTGTCAATTGTATTTGGAGCAGGAATGTTCTTATCTTCATACATTGTTCCACTTATCTATACAACCGTATCCAACGACGCAATGAGCTGCGCTCAGGACTTCCTAAAGACAATGGGTTTACTCTATTGGATCTATATGTTCAATGTTCAGTGCTACTTCATATTAAGAGCTGGTGGAGATACCAAATCAACCATGTTCATGGATTCAGGATTCATGTGGGCCTTCAATATTCCGCTTGTTGCTGTGTTGTGCTATTTCACTGACCTGTCAATCATTCTGGTATATGTAATCGGACAGTGTACCGACCTTGTAAAAGCGTTTATTGCCTACAGGATGGTCAGAAAAGAAAAATGGGTAAGAAATCTTGCCATAGAAAATCAATAAGATACAACAAAAGAAAACGTCTTCAAATGAAGACGTTTATTTTTTAGCAAATACCCATTCTACAGTATCCGGGTCGTTAGAACCTTCCCAGATAAGTTTTCCGTTTTGGAGTGTAAAATAACCATATTCTATAGCATCAATAACATTGCACTCTTTAAGTGAACCATCTTCGTTATAGGTATCAAGCGTTTTAATCATGTCACTGTATCCAAGTTTACCTGACTGATTATAAGCGATGGTCATTGTCCAGGTGCAAACACTTGAATCATCATTTCTAAGACTCACTTCAACTGTTGCGTTATCACCGTTTGAATATACTTTGGCCTGAGCATTTAAAGACACTTCTTCAGTATATGATCCGGATAGTTCATCATATTCACTGATTTCAAAATAAGCTTCGGAAAGTGCAATGAATTCATCAGCAATATTTCTGAACTGTTCTTCTTTCATATCACCATTGTCATATACAGCAAGCACAAACTGGCCGTTGCTGTTGAACCAGCGGATTGCTTTGAGCTCTTTTGTCTTGACGTAATCGGTTTCACCAGCTTCAAAAGCAGTTTTTTCATCAACATAAATACCGGAGATATCTTCAGATGTCTGAGCGGTTCTGAATGTATATTCATAACCGTTAACCTTGAACTGATACTGAGCAATACGGTATGTACCCATTTCAATATAACTGTATCTTTCATCTGAAATGCCCATAACAGCAGGTTTTAGAATACTGGTATTGCATTCTCCGTTCAGATCTTCCAGTGTATTCACTTCAGTTACAGGATTTGAAAGACCGGAAATTACCGGTTCTTCATTTCCTTTTTCTTTTTTACAGCCGGACAGGCTGATAATCATCATTACTATTGATATAAGACAGACAAGTTTTTTCATATATATAATCCTCATAGATATTGTAGAGTATTCAAAAGAAAAAGGACACATTTGTGTCCTTATAATCAGTTGTGCATTACAACTCTGTTCCATAGTTCAGAAGTGATCAGACGATTCTTTTCACTTGAATGGAATGTTTCATCAACCGAAGTAATCTCTCGAGGAAGATATGCTTCATTTCCGTCAAATTCACCATCTTCAGCTGTAAGTTCTCTTAATGCCTCCCAGCTTACTGTGCAGTATCCTACATAAGTAGAATTATCGTATTGTGAATCATAGTCAATGATGTAATTGATGAATGTATTGGCATTTTCCACATTCTTGGCATTCTTTGGAATTACCATTGCATCAACAAAGTAGTTCGTTCCTTCTGGCGGAGCATAGAATCTTGCGTTCTCATTTTCAGAAAGGATATAGGCGGCATCACCACTGTAGATATATCCAAGATATTTGCCCTCTGTCGCATATGCCAGACCATCAATGATTTCATCTGTCGCATAGGCTACTTCCATGGTTTCATTCTGTTCAATCAGCCATTCATAGGCATCATTGAGTTCTTCTTCATCATCGGTATTCATTGAATAACCAAGTGCTTTAAGGGCAACCATGAATGAATCTCTTGCTGAATCATACATATAGAGAATTCCGCTGTACTTAGGATTTCTAAGTACTTCCCAGCCCTGAGATACAACATCTTCTTCATCTACTACTGTTTCATCATAGACGATACCGACATTACCCCAGAAGTAAGGAACTGAATATGTGTTATCCATATCATAGTTTTTATTCAGTACACCTTCATAAAGGTATGACAGGTTGGTTACAGTATTCTTGTCAATCGGCTGCAGCATTTCTTCATTAATCAGTCTTTCAATCATGTAGTCAGAGGGAATAATGACATCATAACTTACACCGGAAAGCAGTTTTGTATACATTTCTTCGTTCGAACCGAAGTTATCCATGATTACCTGTATTCTGTATTCGTATTCGAACTGATCAATGATATCCTGATTGATATATTCTCCTGGCAGATACACATATACTTTACCGATATAATCGATATTCATACATCCGCTCATTCCGACAATCATCAATAACGCAAGTAAAGACTTAATAAACTTCTTCATTTTTCTTCACCTTTCTTGCCTTGATCAAAGGCACAACATTGGCAATAATCAGAACCAGTGTAATGATCAGAATAATAATCGTTGAAAGTGCATTGACACTCGGATTTATTCTCTTGACACTTGAATACACATAGGTAGAAATATTATTGATTCCAGGACCTGTTGTAAAGTAAGAAATTACGAAATCATCAAACGACATTGTAAAAGCAATCAGCGCACCAGAGAAAATGCCAGTCTTAATCTGCGGAATAATTACTTTTGTAAGAGCCTGAACAGGTGTACAACCAAGATCAAGAGCAGCTTCAGCAATATTGTCGTCAAGCATTCTAAGTCTTGGCATAACCGATAACATTACATACGGGATACAGAAAGCAATATGTGCCAATAACAGCGTAGTAAAACCGGTTTCGATATTGAGTGATGTAAAAAACAGCATAAGCCCAATAGCCGTAACGATTTCCGGATTAAGCATAGGAAGATTGTTTACCTGTGTAACCACTTCCTTTAACAGTTTATTAGATTTGGACAGACCGATAGCTGCAACTGTACCGACAACAGTAGATACGGCAGTTGCAATAACCGCTATGATTACTGTGTAATAAACAGAAGACATAATCGATCTTGATTTGAACATTTTCTCATACCATCTTAATGAGAAACCAGTGAATGTTGTAAGCGATCTTGCATCATTGAATGAAAATACAATAACGTAGACAATCGGCGCATAGAAGAACAGCATAATCAGGGCAAGATAAAACTTTGACAGATGTTTTTTCATTATCTTTCCTCCTGGTTGTAATCAAGCTTTCTTGTAAAATACATCGAAATAAGAATGATTACGGTCATAACAAGTGAAATAGCTGAACCGAAGTTCCAGTCACCGATAGTAACAAAGTAATTTTCGATAAGGTTACCGACAAGTACGAACGATCCTCCACCCAGAAGTTTTGGAATAAAGAACGAACTTACTGCAGGTAAAAATACCAGAGTAATTCCGGCAATAACACCAGGAATACTTAATGGCAGTACAACTTTCAAGAATGCCTTAAATTCGTTGCAGCCAAGGTCTTTTGCGGCAACAATAAGATTCTTGTCCATCTTGCTTAAAGATGTATAGACCTGAAGAATCATAAAAGGCAGGAAATTATAGACCATGCCGATATAAACCTTTACTTCAGGAGAAAATCCGGAATTCAAAAGAATTCCTCTCCAGGCATAGGTTCTAACCAGCATGTTGATAAGCTGAGGAAGTGTAACCATCAGTACAACAACACTTTGCGAATCAGCCTTAAGCTGAGCGATACAGTATGCTGCAGGATAACCGATTAATATACAGATAAGCGTAGTTATTACAGCAATCTTGATGGAACGTAACAGAACTGAAGTGAATGTTTCATCGGACAGAAAGCGTCCGAAGTTTTCAAGCGTAACCTTTACATTGATTACTGAGTTGCCTTCCTTGGTGAATGCATAGAAAATGATTATCAGCATTGGCACAACAATCATGATTCCAGCCCATACCAGGTAAGGATAAAGAAGTCTTCTGAATCCTTTCAATTTACTTCACCATTTTTGACATGATGTGAATGTCATCCGGATCGAATGACAGACCGACAATGTCCCCTTCTTCCTGTTTTTTGATTGTGTGAATCTTGAATTCCTTACCTACTGTAAGGAATGTCACATCATATTCACCTTCAGTAATTTCCATTGGATCAAATTCAAAACGTACGTCATCAATTTCAACTTCATCATCTGTATCCAGATTCCATGCATAGGCATCTGCCCACGCCTTAAGGTCTACAGAGATAGCCATTGATTCTTTGATTTCATCAACTGTCTTATATACATCGAAAGCCTGAATACCGATGTTTTCTTTCTTGTCTTCTACAACACGCGGAATTACGACGTTTACAACAACCTTTACTTCAGTACCGGCAGCAGTTCTGTAAGTTACTTCGTACTTGCCTGCTTCAGGTTTGATATTGTGTTCAACAGAAGTAATGGAAATATCTTCTTCTTCATTTTCCGCATTCCACGCCTGAGCATTGGCACGTCTTATAAGTTCAGCATCATCGAGTGCTTCAACGTCTTCAATGTCCATTGTGAAGCCTTTGGCATTCATCTTTTCATTTGCTTCAGCATTGAATGTGTCGTTTTCATCAGTTACATGCAGTTTTACAGTCTTGGAAGCACCACGCTTTGTTTCGACGATTACTTCATAATTGACACCTTTGAACAGCGTAGAAATGATCTGACCGTCAACATCACCTGTTCCTTTTCTCTTGATCATGATATCTTCCGGTCTTACAAGTACATCAACTGCCTCTTTTGTAGCAAAACCGACTGTATCACACTCAAAGTCATGACCGTCAAATGTAACTATACCGTCTTTCTTTACAACGCCTTCTCTTAAGTTATTCTCACCAATGAAGTCAGCTACGAATCTGTTTACAGGTTCATTGTAGATTTCAGTTGGTGTACCGATCTGTTCAATAAGGCCATCTTTCATTACGACAATCTTGTCTGACATTGTCAGAGCCTCTTCCTGATCATGTGTAACAAAAATGAAGGTGATACCTACTTCCTGCTGAATGCGCTTAAGTTCCTGCTGCATTTCTTTTCTTAATTTATGATCAAGCGCAGATAATGGTTCATCAAGAAGAAGAACATCTGGCTCATTTACCAGCGCTCTTGCGATTGCAACACGCTGCTGCTGGCCGCCTGAAAGAAGTGATACATCTTTCTTCTGGAAACCGTCAAGTTCAACAAGTTCCAGCATTCTGTTTACTTTCTGTTCAATGACATCAGCTGGAGTTTTCTTAAGTTTAAGACCGAACGCAACATTCTCAAATACATTCAGATGTGGGAATAACGCATATCTTTGGAATACTGTATTTATTGGTCTTTCATAGGCCGGGACTTTTGAAATGTCTTCACCATTAAAGATGATGCTGCCTTCATCCTGATCAAGGAATCCACCAAGGATTCTTAACAGTGTGGTTTTACCGCAGCCAGATGCACCTAAAAGAGTTACGAATTCATTCTCGTAAATGTCCAGATTGATACCTTTCAGTACAACCTGACCGTCAAATGCTTTGACAATGTTTCTAAATTCAATAAGCTTTTTCATAAGTCCTCCTTTTATATCAATAAAAAAGGTAACTATCGTTACCTTTAGATATACTTGTTAACTGTGAGCCAATTTCTTAATGCTTCAAGCCCTTTTTCAAGTTGGGCTCTAGGACAGGCAACATTTATTCTTAAACACCTGTGGTCAGCGTGGAATGCCTGACCAGGATTGAACTGAACATGTGCTTCCTTCATTAATCTATCAGCTAAATCTTCCGGTAAATCGATATTTCTCAAATCCAATAATCCTAAATACGTGGCCTCTGGGATATTCAGATTGGCCATAGGCATTCGCTCATTAAGATACTGTTTGACAAACTTAAAATTCTCATACATATATGAGGTTGCTTCTTTAAGCCATTCGTCACCGTTTTTATAGGCAGCAAGTAATGCTTCATAACCAAAGATGTTTATGCTGGATAAACCGATGCCATGAGCAGTTCTGTTGAACTGTTCTCTGATTTCTTTATTTGGAATAACAACATACGAAACTTCAAGTCCTGCAATATTAAAAGTCTTAGTAGGTGAAAAACTTACAATCAGTTTATCCTGAAATTCTTTATTGACCTTTAGTGCACTGACAAAATCAAATCCAGGCATGATCAGATCAGAATGAATTTCATCAGAAGATACATAAAGACCATATCTGTGACAGATTTCCATCATTCTGTTAAGTTCTTCCAGTGTCCAGTTGACATTGAGCGGATTATAAGGATTGCAGAGATTGAACATTCTGATTTTCTTATCTTCTTTTATAAGTTTCTCAAAACCTTCAAAGTCAAACTTCCATCCACCTTCAACTTCAATCATTGGTGAATACACTACTTCTCTTTCAAAAGCATCAGGTGTACCAAAGAATGGCGGATAGATTGGTGAATTGACAATAACTTTTTCATCCTTTGCCAGGAAAGTATCAAGCATCTGTCCATATGAATGAACTACACCAGTAGAAAAAATTATTTCTTCTTTTTTAATATCGATGTTGTGGTGCCTTTTCTGCCAGCTGATGATTTCATCATAGATTTCTTCAGATGGAACAGTATATCCATAAATCGGATGTTTAGCACGGTTTACAAGTGCTTCAGTAATCTCTGGAAGCACATCAAAATCCATGTCTGCAATCCACAAAGGAGCAAAGTCATTAAGCTTATTTTCATCGGCAAACTTCCACTTGATAGAGTTGGTACCGATTCTTGAAGTACAGGAATCAAAATTGTATTTCATAATTTAAATAATATAGTAAAAAATCTAAGTTTTAAAGTATTTTTTCAAAGTTATTCTGGTATAGCCAGATTGATGGCTTTTTCGGCTATTTCACAAACAAAATGTTCAGTATAGATAATCTCTCCATCAAGTGAATATGCGAAGCCCTTCGGTGCAAAAACTTCTATCTTTTTAGCTTGTCTATAGACTACGATATCCTTCATGAATTCATCATCAAGATGTTCACCGTTTGTATAAGGATTAAGTACTTTGACAAATCTGAGTCTTGAGATGCATTTAATCATACATACTTCAATAAGACCATCTTCCATACTTGAACGTGGTGCACATTTGAATGAACCGCCGACATACTGACCATTTGATAAAGTACACAGAAGATACTGGCCTTCAGGATTGATGACTTCACCATCAACAATAATCTTTGCCTTGTTTTTCATTGCTGTAAGCAATGCTTTTACAATACCTTTTGTATAGTCTGACTTTTCACCATGACCCCTTCTGTCTCTTCCTTCATTGACTGTAACAGCAACCGTCGTGTCAAAACCGAAGTTTGTTACATTTACCGAATAAAGATCATCTACCTTCATCAGGTCAATCTTTTTCACTGGAGCAGTAAGCAAAGAGTGAATGTCATTAAAATCTACATTTGGAAAACACTTAACAAAGTCATTGCCTGAGCCGTTAGGGAACGGTGTAAACGATGCATTGTCATAGCCGACTATGCCGTTTACAACACCATTGATAGTACCATCACCACCACAGGCAATGAATCTTACTTCTTCATCCTTGTGTTCTTCAAGATACTTTCTGCAGTAATCAGTGTCATCGCCTTTGTATTCAGTCGAATGGATTTCACAGAGATCCTTTAAAGGTTCGTTTTCAAGAAGCTTTCTGATTACTTCTTCACTTTTTCCATCACCTGCTTTTGGATTGACAATAAATACATACTTCATAGTTTTTCTCCTTACATTATTATTAAGCCGTATACAATCAAAAACTCGGCAATTATATAGGTCAACATCACATAGAAATGCCTGTGCGGTACAACATCTTTAGCGTGGAAGCGAACAAGAAACAGTGTTCCGTCAGATATAAAGAAGCATACTGCACCGATAAGAACAATAAAAGTCGGAACAGAAATATTACTTAAAAACTGCATCCAGGCACAGATATTATTTGAACTGTTGATCAATAGATACAGTATCATCGGATAAAACAGCACCTTTGGAAGATATGGTTTAAGTGCTTTAAACACCTTCCAGGTAAAGAAGAGATAGATACACGATGCCAGTACTATTACAATAAAAGGAATCTTTGCAGTATCAATATTCGGATAGTATGCCAGCATGAAGAAAAAGTGGGAAATCATAAAAGAAATTCCACCGGCCGTAAACCACTTAACCCCTTTTGGAATAAGCAGCACATCACCAAGCCAAGAAGTGATTATTGCCATTACAACAACCCAACTGATACTGTCAGCACGAAAGATATAATAACCGAGTATTCCAATCAGAATAAAAGGTTTTGAATAGTTTCTGATTTTCTTTTCATCCTCAAAACTTCCATAGAGATGGATGATACTTGAAATTATAAATAATAAAAGATACAGGTACTTCACTGACTTAATTATAATACAAAAAACCTTAGATATGAGCTTCTAAGGTTTTGACATCGTTTATATTGTGTGTTGCATATTTCTTCAGATCAACTCTGAATACAATGGCAGCAAACGGAGCAATTGTAATTCTGATTGACTGATCAAGTCCATGAGCTTTTCTTCTGACAGACTTTATTGGTTTGTAGTTACACATATTAACTCCGCCATAGATATCCTTTTCGGAATTGATCATCTCTTCATATATTCCGGCAAATGGAACTCCGATTCGATAATTACGGTATTCACATGGAGTCATGTTCAGTATGGTAACAAGGCATTCATCGTTATCGTATCTGTAATATGAATAGATAGACTGAGAAGTGTTGTCGGCATCTATCCAACGGTAGTAATTGCCGTTATAGTCACCCTTGTAAAGACATGGATGAGCCTTATAGGTAAGTGAGAGATCTCTGAACAGTCTTGCAAAAGAATCATGTGCAGGATATTTCAGCATGAACCAGTCCATTTCTTCTTTTTCATCAAATTCTCTGAACATTGCAATCTCATTGCCCATGAAGTTCAGTTTCTTTCCAGGATGAGTAAACATATAGACATAGAGATTTCTTACCTGTTTGAACTTGTCCTCATATGAGCCCCACATCTTGTCAATGATAGTCCTTTTTGAGTGAACTACTTCATCATGTGAAAAAGGAAGAAGGAATCTTTCTGAATAGAAATAAGCCATTGAGAAAGTTATCTGATGGTGATGGTAACTTCTGTATACCGGATCCATCTCATAATATTTAAGCGTGTCATTCATCCAACCCAGATCCCACTTGTAGTCAAAGCCAAGACCACCGTATTCAACAGGCTTAGTAACACCTTCAAATGCAGTAGAATCTTCCGCAATCAGATAGATATCCGGATTCTCTTTCTTGAGATGGAAATTCATGCGCTTAAGGAAATTGATTCCATCTACATTGTTTCCCTTGTCACTGTTTCCGTCTTTATAGACAAAATGTGATACGGCATCAAATCTTAAACCATCGGCATGGTAACGTTTCAGGAAGAAATTTGCTGAAGACATTACAAAAGAAATTACTTCCGGTTTAGAGAAATCGAAATAATAGGTATCCCATTCAGATTTATTGGCATTTCTTTCATAGCAGTAGCTGCCATCGAATTTCTTTAGAGACCATTCATCGGTTACAAAGTGAACATACACGGCATCGAGTATTACTCCAATGTCGTTATTGTGGCACTCGTTAATCAGATCCATAAGGTCATATGGCGTTCCATATCTAGAAGTAGCTGCAAAGAAGCCGCTTGCCTGATAGCCCCATGAACCATCAAAAGGATGTTCAAAAACCGGCAGAAGTTCAATATGCGTAAAACCGTTTTTCTTTACATAGGGAATAAGTGTTTCCTTAAGTTCTCGGTAAGTTGCAAACTCGCCTTCTTTTTTGAATCCGTTAAGATGTACTTCATAGATATTCATCGGTGCATCGTAGTCTACTTTACGTTTGGACATATAGATGTCATCAGAGAAACTGAAGTAATCAAGGTCATACATGCACGAAGCATTTGATGGCCTTCTTTCAAAGTAATAGGCATACGGATCACTTTTTTCATAGACCTTCTTGCCGTTATGGATACGGTATCTGTATGAATAGATACATTCCATATTTTCAACAAAGACATACCAAATACCTCTTTCATCAATCTTTGAAAGAGGTATTGTTTTTTCCCAGTCACGGGAGGTCATTAATTCTACAGCCGATGCATGAGGAGCCCATACAGCAAACTCCACGCCCCCATCTTTCTTATGGGCACCTAGAAGCTTCCAGGCCTCAAGCTCATAGCCGCTAAAAAACTTATCAAAATTCATTACTTAACCAGATTGTCGTATAAAGATTCGTATTTGCGTGCAGATAAAGCGAATGAAACATCATAGTTCATTGCGTTTTTAATCAGTCTGTTCCAGTCTTTTCTTTTACCTGCATAAGTCTTATATGCATAGTCAAGAACCGTTCTGAATGAGCCGGCATCGTAAGGACCAAAAGTGAAGCCTCTTCCTTCGCCAGTATATTCATTGTATGGTTCTACTGTATCTTTAAGTCCACCGGTCTCTCTTACAAGAGGCAGCGTTCCATAACGCATGGAAATAAGCTGCGAAATACCACATGGTTCAAACAGTGACGGCATCAGAAGCATATCAGATCCCGCATAGATAGAATGAGCCAGTGCTTCGTTATAGCCTCTATAGAATACTACTCTTCCTTTATTTGAATCTTCATAATATCTTAAGGCATCTTCAAATCTCTGTTCACCAGTACCAAGAACACAGATCTGAATGTTCGGATTCATCAGAATCCAATCCATGGAATCAGTCAAGAGTTCAACGCCCTTCTGGAAAGTGAGTCTTGTAACCATGGAAACAAGCAGTTTATCAGGATTTACTTCAAGACCCATTTCTTTCTGCAGAGCTTCTTTGTTTTCAGCTTTTCCTTTGAGATAATTTGCCTGAGTATAATTCTTGGCAATCTTGTCAGTCTTAGGGTCAAAACTGTCGGTATCAATACCATTTACAATACCATACAGATCATCTTTTCTCAGTTCCAGCACTGATTCAAGTCTTTCACCGAATTGAGGAGTCTGAATTTCTTTGGAATAGGTTTCTGAAACTGTCGTAACATCATCGGCAAAAGTAATACCAATCTTCATGAAATTACAGTAGTCTTTGTATCTTAGACATCCATCTTCCCAGTTTGCATAATCAAATGCAAGATAATCAAACAGTACCTGTTTGTCATATTCACCCTGATATACAAGGTTGTGGATTGTAAAGACATGTTTTATTCTTCTGATTTCATCAATGCGATAGAATCTAAGTTTACATAATGCAGGTATTACTGCAGTATGGTAGTCATGAGTATGAATAATATCGGGATAATAACCCAATCTGATCATCATTTCTACAACTGCAACAGAGTAGAATGAAAATCTCATGGCATCATCGCCATATCCATAAACATCATCACGATAGAAGAAATGATCATTCTCAATAAAGAGATATGGGATTCCTTCGTTTACATATTCATAGATATTTGCTTCTTCATGTATGATTCCTGAATCAACTCTGATGTGATCAAGATAAGTAAGTCTGTCATAATATTTCTCTTTGATTTTCTTTAAAAGAGGAAGCACTACTTTTACTTCATACTTTGATTTATCAATTGCTTTTGGCAGTGCATAAACAACATCAGCCAGTCCGCCGGTCTTGATGAAAGGAAGTGATTCAAAAGAAGCAAACAGAACCTTCTTCATTAGATTCTGTCTCCTTTTTTGATGTATACAGGATCATCAGCTTCACCGATAATCTGCTGAATATCAGATACCTTGGCAAATCTGTCAACAACTGCATACTCAATATGTGCATCTTCTTCAATTACCGCATTAGGTAAAACGATAGAGTCTTTTACTACTGCGCCTTTCTTGATTACAACATTTCTAGAAATGATTGAATTGATTACTTTTCCTTCAATGCTTGAACCATTTCCAACGATTGAACCTACAGCTCTGCCGCCCTCTTTGAAAAGAGTAGGACATGAGTCATTAGTCATTGTGTAGATTGGCCAGTCTTCATTAATGAAGCCATGCATATGCTTATCATCTCTTAAATGCATAGATGCATCATAATATGCCTGTAATGAGTTGATACATGCACAGAAGCCTTTATGTTTATAACCAATAACGTTCAAATCTTTTGCAACATCTGAAATGATATTAGAAAGAGTGTAAAGACTTGAAGTCTTTTCTGCTTTTTTAATCAGTTCAACAAACAGATCTTTCTTCATACAGTAAGTTTCAAGAGATACATTGACATCCTTGATTCTTCCTCTTTGACGGGTGAAACGTTCAACCTTCTGGTTCTTGTCCATTACGACAACATCGCCCATCAGGAACTCTTTATCCGCATTGTCTGTTGGCTGATAAAGAACAGTAATGTCATTGCCTTTTTCTTTTGTAAACTCAACAATCTCAGAAAAATCCTGAGTATAGATGAAATGTGCAGGTGCCACAACAACATATGCAGCATCTGAACCTTCAATATAGTCCATATTGGCACTTAATGAAGCGATATCAGTATTATAGATCTGGTCAGTATATTCTCTTTCACCATAAAGTAAATGAATCTTACCCTTCTTACCGTTGACATTGTAGTTTGTCGCGTGAATGTGTTCAACTAAAGATCTAGGTCTATTTTTGATTAGAACCTTGAGGTTTTGAATACCTGAATTGGTGAAGTTTGAAATACAGAAGTCTACAACTCTGTATCTTCCCAAGAAACTTGCAGCAGAAATAGGACGGTAATCATCAAGTCCTTTTACCTTTACATAGTTGGATTCGAAATTAACAATACCTAATACGTTTTTCATTACTGGTCACCTGCCTTTGCTACTACCTGTTTTGAAACAAGCAGAATATCTTTAGAATCTTTCTTTCCTAAAATAAGTCCTGCAGGAACATTGACGCCATCCTGAACAAGACATCTTGTCAGTTTTGCACCCTTTCCAATATGACAGTTATTCATTACAACGCTGTCTTTAACAATTGCACCTTCATCGATTCTTGCGCCTGTAAAGATAACAGAATGTTCTACCTTTCCATCAACCTGACAGCCCTGAGTAATCAGCGCATTGTTGATTTCAGCATTTTCACCGATACACTGTGGTGTAGAGATTGAATCTTCTGTATAGATCTTCCATGTTTTATCGAACAGATTCAGGTCGTTGTCTTCACTTAAAAGGTCCATATTGGATTCCCAAAGAGAATCGATTGTACCTACATCCTTCCAGTATCCTCTGAAACGGTAAGCCTGAAGCTTTTTACCGTCTTTAATGTACTGAGGAATGATATCCTTACCAAAGTCATGGTTAGAATTTTCATTCTTGTCATCAGCCTTCAGATATTTTCTTAAAGTTTTATATGAGAAGATGTAAACACCCATACTTGCCAGATTTGATTTTGGATGAGCTGGCTTTTCTTCAAATTCGATGATTTCATCATCTTCATTGGTATTCATAATACCGAATCTTGTTGCATCTTTAAGATCAACTTCAAGAACGGCAATAGTTGCTTCCGCACCAGTTTCAATATGCTTCTTCAGCATCTTTTCATAGTTCATCTTATAGATGTGGTCGCCTGAAAGAACCAGAACATATTCTGCTTCTTCCTGATCCAGGAAATCCAGGTTCTGAGTAATCGCATCAGCAGTTCCTCTGAATGCTGAGAAACCTTCGTTATCCTTTTCACGTGGAGAAAGTACATAAGTACCGCCACCCAGCATATCAAGTCCCCAGATTGATTCTTTTGAAACATAGGAACCAAGTTCAATTGATTCATACTGAACCAGTACTCCAACTGTTGAAATGTTTGAGTTTGCACAGTTGGAAAGTGCAAAGTCAATAATACGATACTTGCCGCCAAAGTAAACAGCAGGTTTGGCAACCTTTTTAGTAAGGTCATACAGTCTTGAACCTCTGCCGCCTGCAAGTATCATTGCTACCATATTATTCTTTTTCATAAGGCATCCCCTCTATATTTTTATTTTAGATTAATTTGAAAGTGCTTACAATTGTTTAATCGCGATAACGCAAGAATATTCATTTACATTAATACCTTGATCATATAATGATGTACATCTGTTCCCATCAAACAGAGTTTCATAACTGTTTCCATCGGTATATATATGATGGAAAGGACAGTTGTTGATGAATATTTTAAGATCATCAACTTCAAAGACTATCATTTCGTAATAGTCAGATACTTTCCACTCTTTTTCATAGTATGGAGAAAGTTTTTTTCTTATCTCTATCAGATTTTTTGTGTATTCAGTTACATCTGCGTATTCCAGTCTTCTATACCAGCTAAGATGGTTTATTTCATCAGGCTTGTTGTAGGTATTGTCAATACCGTTTTTGGTTCTGAAGAACTCCTGTCCCGAATGAATAAACGGTGTACCCTTTGCAAGAATAGTAGATGCGATATTCAGCATAAGTCTTTTCTTAACCAGCTCAAACGGTTCATTAGAACATTTGCGGAAATACCAGTCACAAGAGGTTGCATCGTCATGACATTCTGTATAATTGACAGTCTGCGACAAGTCGAGATGAACGCTTGAAGCCATAAAGGCTTTTTTGAATTCTTCTCTTAATGATTCATTACCCATCAGGTAACCCTTATATTCGTTGTTACCTCTTAATGTTTCTCTGAAAAATGAATTGAAGAATTTAGATTCAGGAATACACTTGGCATTTAGATAATTGCAGGCTTTATCCTTAAGCGCACTGCCCATAACCCATCCTTCTGAGATAGTTATGAAGTCTTTATCTCTGCTGCACTCGTTATGAATTCTTTTTATGGTATCGATATCTACAAGTCCTGAAAGATCATATCTCAAGCCATCGATGTCATAGATGTCAACAAGTCTTTTCATCAGCATCACAAGATATTCCGACATAAAGCGGCTTTCGGTTCTAAGCTCATTTCCAAGTCCTGATCCATCTGCTTTTCTGTCATCTTCATAGCGGTAAAAGTAATACGGCAGTATCTTATGGAATATAAACTGTCCCGTTGAATAGACATGGTTGAATACGACATCGAGTATTACTCTGATGTTGTTTAAGTGGAGATATCTGATAACTGACTGAACTTCTTCAATCTGCTCATAACCACCTTCATTAATCAGATATTCATCTTTAAAATAGTTGTAGTTAACGGGATTATAGCCCCAGTTGTAGCTGGTCTTGTCATTGTCATAGTCAAGTACCGGCATCAATTGAAGATGGGTAATACCCAATTCCTTAAGATAATCGGTTCCTATTGACCTGTCATAAAGTTTAAGGCCTTTTTCTTTAAAAGCAGCAAACTTTCCGGGATTATCAAACAGTCCATCATAACTTGAAAAGTCTCTTACTGATGTCTCGTATATTATCGGCTGTTCACATTTATCTGGTATAGCCTTGCTTCTGTCAATCTTGTTTGTATCGATTATTACTGAATCAATATCTGAAAAAGTCTTTACATAGGCATAAGGGTCAAGAACAGGAATTCTTAAACCATCTTTGACCATAATGTAATGATATTTTTCCAGTTCATGGTCACCTTCAAGTGTATATTCAAATATGCCCTTTTCTTTCTTTTCCATCGGATAAATCACATCAGAAACTACAAGTTCAACTTCATCTTTAAAAGGTGCCCAGAAACGGAAAAAAGTCCTTTTCTTTGTATAGAAAGCACCCAAAGAATAGACATCAGGACAATAATCCTTTTCAAACTTATCCGTATGACTTATAAGACGGTATTCAACCTGACAAGACTCATTGTATCTTTGAATACTTATCTTCTTTTCCGGATCAATCTCATTGAATATAAGTTCAAGATGATCTTTTACTTCATTAATCTCATAAGAATAACCATGTCCGTCATATCTTAGTTCAAGACCATCACAAAAACCAGGATATGCATTATATATCCTGATCAGTGTATAAGAATCGAGATATGCCGTCGGTTTCATTATTATTTGTATTCTTCCAGTTTTGTCTCTATTTCAATCTTGTCAATAATTGACTGAACTACCTTTTCAATCTTGGATCCTTCTGAGTAGTCAGCCTGTAAAGCATAGTCAGCACGCTTATGGTTATAGAGTTCCATTGCCAGATCCTTCTTCTTTTCCAGATCTCCAAATACAGCAATAGTATAACCGCCGAACTGATTTACAACCTTCATTGAAGGAACATCAGTCATTCCATCACCGAAGTAGATCATATTCTGAATCTGCACATATTTCTCCGGTGTAGATGCGTTAAGGTCATTATCATTTGTTTCATCAAATACACCCTTGTTGATTCTGAAAAGATACTGTGTCTTCATTGTATAGTTGACTATACGGCTTGGCCAAAGTACTCTTCCATTTTCATCATAGGCATAGGTACAGGCGTAGATCTTCTTGAATTCCTTCGCAATTGAAGTACCCATGATTATGTCGGTAAGACCACTGGAAATAATGTAGTGTTCTACATCGACATTATGCTTCTTTCCATACTCGTTGATTCTTTTAAACCAGGTATCTACACCCTTATAGAGTTCAACGTATTTTCCTTCATCTCTTAAAGTGGTCTGAGTAAGATTAGGATCTGATTTGGCCATCATTTCCATATAGGAAAGGATTCCATCCATATTATGTCTGTCGGAATTTTCCTGACACTTCTTCCAGAAATCAACCGGATTGTCATAACCGATGGATTTCAGATAATGGAATTCCTGCATATCCTTAGGAGACAGCGTTTTATCAAAGTCATAAATCAGGGCAACTTTTACGTTTGACATATTTACACCTCATTAAGATTCTTTATAGCTTCAACATACAGGATAACCTGTTTTCTGAAAGATTCAATTGAAAGACGCTCATTGGCACCGTGAATATTGTTTTCTTCACCGATGAATTCACATCCGAATGCAATAATACCCTTAATAGACTTGGCATATGTACCACCACCAATGGCTTCCATTTCAGTCTTTTTATCACCAGTTACATCTTCATAGGCTTTCTTTAAGGCCTTGATCATAGGACTTGATTTGTCAAAGAAGAGCGGATCTGCAGTATGGAAGAGTTTGAATTCAACCTCATTGAATCTAATCTTTTCAACAAGTTTAACACACTTGTCTACTGTTGACTTTACAGGGAATCGCATATCTAAAGATGCCTTAACGATACCATCTTCTTTACCTATTACACCGATATTGATTGAAGTGTTGCTTACATCATCTTTCAAAGCTTCATAGCCCAGTTTTTCACCATGAACATCCAAACCGATATATTTGTGGAAACATTCAACATAGTCATCTTTAAAGTCTGCTGCATATAAAGCTTCAAACAGATAATTTATCGCATTGATACCATCATCTGGTAAAGATGCATGTGCAGCCTTACCGTAGACCGTGATTTCTCCTTCATTCTGTTCGAATCTGATATTGGCATTATTCAGATATGACTCAAACTTCTTTTCGTCATATGAGCCTTTTTCAACCTTACAGAATACTCTCTTGCATACGATATTTGAAGCATCGCCACCCTTGATGTCGATAATCTTTGATGGACCTGCAATCATACCGCCAATCATACCCTTTTCAGCATAGATACCAGGGAAATCACCATCAGGAGTAAAGCCCATATCAACATTGCCTTCTGATTCAACATAATGTTTTATACATTTAGAACCGGTTTCCTCATTACAGCCCAAAATAAGTCTTACCTTCTTTTTGAACTTATAACCTGATTCAATAAGATACTTTAAAGCATACATGCTGGCAACAGCAGCACCCTTGTCATCGGATACACCACGGCCATAAAGATAACCGTCTTTTTCAATCATTGTGAAAGGATCAGAATTCCAACCATCAGAACATGGTACAACATCCAGGTGACAAACAACACCGATTGTCTTGTCGCCTTCACCGATTTCGCCATAACCGCAGTAGTCTTCAAGATTTCTGGTCTTAAGACCAATACCGTCCATCATCTTAATCGCTTCAGCAAGTACCAGTTGATTCTGTTTTCCAAATGGACCACCATCGTTATTAAGTTCACTGTTATAGGAAACAAGTTTTCCTAAATCAGCTTTCATCTTTTCAATATTTTCATCTAAAAATTTCTCTATCATAATCCCTCCACAATGATACCTACAGGACAGTGATCACTGCCTTCAATATCGTCATATATAACTGAATCTTTAATATTTTTCATAATTCTATCCGATACTACAAAGTAGTCAATACGCCAGCCGACATTTCTCTCTCTGGCCTTCATACGGTATGACCACCATGAGTACTGAATCTTTTCAGGATAAAGTTCTCTGAATGTATCTTTGAATCCTGCACTTAACAGTTCAGTAAACTTGTTTCTTTCTTCATCAGAGAAACCGGCATTGAAGTGATTGGTGTCAGGATTCTTTAAGTCAATCTCTTCATGTGCAACATTGAGATCACCTGTATAGAATACCGGTTTTACTGCATCAAGTTTTTTAAGATGTTTTCTTAAGTCATCTTCCCAGTGCATACGATAATCAAGTCTTAGAAGTCCGTCTTTTGAGTTAGGTACATAAGCACAGACAAAGTAATAATCTTCAAACTCAAGAGTAATGACTCTCCCCTCTTTTGGATGGTCATCACCTTCAATATCGTAACTTACAGAAAGCGGTTCTTTTTTAGTAAGAACAAGTGTTCCAGAGTAACCCTTCTTTTCAGCTGAATTCATATAAAGGTGATAACCTTCAAAGTTATACTCCAGCTGTTCAGGCTGCATCTTGGTCTCTTCAAAAGCCATGATGTCGGGATTCTCTTTTTCCATAAACGGAATAAGTGTACCTTTAGAAAGACACGCCCTTAAACCATTGACATTCCAGTTGATAAATTTCATCTATATACTCCTTGTGATTTCCTTAAGGAATTCTCTTTCTTCATCATTGAGATACTTGCTCAATCTTTCATAGACCATCTTATGATAAGCATTCAGTTCGCTGATAGTAGCTTCATCAAGATATTTCTTATCGATAAGTTTCAGATCAAACGGACATAGTGTCATATGTTCAAAGTTTAGGAATGTTCCATATTCATTGGTATCTCTGACTTTACAAAAAAGCATATTTTCACATCTGATGCCGTATTTGCCTTCAAGATAGATACCTGGTTCATCAGAGAAATAATGACCAGGAACAAGAGCAACATCTTCACTTCCATTACCTGTACCCATAAATCTGACATTAGGCGGATTCTCATGTACTGAAAGCACATGTCCTACACCATGTCCTGTACCGCAACGATAGTTAATCAGTTCATTCCAGACATCTTTTCTGGCCAATACATCAAGCTGTTTTCCACTCATTCCGCTTAAGAATGTCACACTTGACAGATTGAACATTGACTTTAAGACAATGGTGAAATGTTTCTTTACTTCTTCACTTGTTTCACCTAAGGCAATAGTTCTTGTGATATCAGTAGTGCCGTTAAGATACTGTCCGCCAGAATCAATCAGCAGCATTCCCTTATTGTCAAGTTTTGCGCTGTTTTCTTTTGAAGGCGAATAATGCATCATAGCCGCATTGGCATTGTAGGCAACAATCGGCTCAAAAGAAAGGTCAAATGCTCCGGCTTCATATCTTTTGGCATTTACATACATCGCAGCATCATATTCAGTAATATTCCTGACATCGGTTTCATTTATCCACTTGAGGAATCTAACCATCGCAACGCCATCTTTTTCCTGAGCGATACGGATATTCTTTATTTCCGTTTCGTTCTTGATGGCTTTCATATTCTCAATAACAGACCTTTCGTTGATGAAGGTATTGTTGTTTTCACTTAATAGACGGTAGGTTTCATAGTTTACCTTGTTTTCATCAAGAGTGACAGTTTTATTCTTTATAGTCTTAAGAAAATCATAGTATTCATCATATTCATGAATCATTACACCATCATCAGCAAGATCCCTTCTGATATTATCTGTAAGTCTTTCTGTATTCACAAAAAGATGTGCACAATCATCCATAAATACCATATATGACATAAATACCGGTGTATGGATAATGTCATCAGCCCTGAGATTTAAAGTATAAGCGATTGATTCAAGATTATTGACGATATGAACCTTGCCATTAAGACTTTCAAGTATATCTTTTATCTTCTCTTTGGCAGTTTTACCGGTGTATTCTATATCAAGCACTCTGATCTTTGTATCTGAAAGAGCAGTTCTGCCTTCAATAAGGTCAGAATAAATATCTCTGCATTCAATATCAATGTTCTTATCTATTAGTGACTTTGCAAAGCCGATGCCGGTTCTTCTGGCATCAATTCCAACAGTTTTATCCTTATAAAATTTTTCAATAAATTCGATTGGTTCAAGTGCATCGGCCGTACCCAGCTTGATGACTTCAACATCATTCTTAAGACATTCATTATCAGCCTGGCCAAAGTATCTTCCATCAACAAAAATATAAGCACTGTTCAGATCTACAAGAAGTGTAGCCAGTGATCCGGTAAACCCGGAAAAATACCTGATTGTCTTGAAATATTCAGGTACATATTCTGACATATGATAATCAGAAGTATTGAAATAATAAACACCAATATTATGTTTTCTCATTTCATTTCTCAATGATTCAAGTCTTTTGTTCATAACAATATTATATAAAAAAGAAGAGCTTATTTTCTCTTCTTTATAAATGTTCTTTTCAGATATACTTCGTAACATACCCACTGGGTAAACAGTGATACCATCATTCCTACAACTACATCACTTAAGAAATGACCTCCGCACCAGATTCTGGTAAAGCAGACAAACAGCATATAGATGACACCCACCATAAACAGTCCTCTTTCTTTACCCTTGCATGAAGGCACAAAGTACGCAAGAGTCCATAAAGCCGTCATAGCTGCTGAACAGGTTGCATGTCCTGATGGGAATGAAGCAAAGTTGGAATCATCTACCCCGCTTGCGATAATAGCTTTTATCATGTCTCTATCTACTGAATACCATTTCTGGAAACCGATCTGAGCATCCGCCCCAGATATATAGTACATTCTAGGTCTTAAGAATATTTCCTTGAACGCAAGATTTGCGACAATTGAACCGGCAGATATGGAAATCAGAAACAGACCAAACAGTACCAGTTTATTCTTGTCTTTATAGTTCTTTGTCAAAACAAAGATAATAACCATGAAGATAACAAGCACAAATGCTGCAATGCCGATTCCCAGATATGAATTATATACTTCAAAGTATTCGTCATAGAGATAATAGAATGCGAATACCATGCAGCCAAACAGTATAAAGCCTTTAATGAAACTTACAAGCTTTCTTTTGTGATTGTCTGAGTTGAGTACCATTACACCACCTGCCAGTGCACATAACTGAGCAGGAAAATAACCGATACAGGCAACGATATCACACAACAGATTAGATTCTCCTTTATAGATAAAAGAAGAAATCTCTAAGTCAAAGAAACTGCCGAGTGCCACAAGAGAAAAAAACATAAGAACAGTAATGATGTAATTTGCTGGGTTAAAGATCTTTTTCATTAGTTTGATTCCTTTTTACGTGCAACGATTTCGATTGGAACTCCTTCAAAGCCAAAGGCTTCTCTGAGCTTGTTTTCGATATAACGCTTATATGAGAAATGCATCAGATCAGGATCATTTACAAATAGCACAATAATGCATGGTGCACTCTGTACCTGAGACGCATAATATATCTTAAGTCTTTTACCGTTTACTGACTTGGCGGGATTTGACATCTGAGCATCAAGAACAACTTCATTGAGCACATTTGTCTTGATACGAAGATTGACATTGTTATAAACCTGATCAATCAGCGGTAACAGTGTATTTACACGCTTGTTGTCTTTGGCACTCACAAACGCGATTGGTGCATAGTCTAGATAGGCAAACTGTTCTCTTATTGTCTTGGTTATTTCATTCATTGTCTTTTCGTTTTTATCAACAGTATCCCACTTGTTGTAGACAATGATTACGCCCTTCTTTGCTTCATGGGCCAGACCTGCAACATGCTTGTCCTGGTCAATGATTCCGGTCTCTCCATCCAGTACAACCAAAGACAAATCAGATCTGTCAATTGCTCCCTGGGCACGAAGAACAGAATACTTTTCAATATTTTCTGTAATCTTTCCTCTTTTTCTGATTCCGGCAGTATCAATTACTACATAGTTCTTTTCATTGGCAATAAACACAGTGTCAACTGCATCTCTGGTAGTGCCTTCAATATCTGAAACAATAACTCTATCCTGTCTTAAGAAGGCATTTGTCAAAGATGATTTGCCTACATTTGGACGTCCAATAATTGAGAATTTGATCATTCCTTCATAATTGACTTTGGCATCCATAGGCATAAGTTTAGCCGCCAGATCAAGTACATCACCAATACCGATACCATGAGCACCAGATACAGGAACAGGATCACCTAATCCAAGTGAATAGAATTCATATATCGAATCAATCTTGGAGATATCATCAATCTTGTTGACACCCAGGATTACCGGTTTCTTGCTGCGACGCAATAAAGAAGTGATGTATTTATCATCACCCGTTAATCCTTCTTTACCATTTGTCAGAAACAGAATGACATCAGCTTCTTCAATAGCGATATCAACCTGTGCTTTAATCTCTTTCTGGAAAGGCTGGTCTTCAAGCTGAATACCACCGGTATCAATCAGCCTGAAAGTTTTGCTTAGCCAATTGCAATCACCATATATTCTGTCTCTGGTAACACCTGGTGTATCTTCGACAATTGAAAGACGCTGTTCCAGCATACGATTGAACACAGTTGATTTACCGACATTTGGTCTTCCAACGATTGCAATTGTTCCATCTATCATAAGCTTGCCTTTGTAACTAAATCACTAACAGCATCAATAACTTCATCCATTGTCATATTGGTGCTGTCGATTTCTACCGCATCATCAGTCTTCATAAGTGGACTGTTTGCACGGTGAGAATCCTGATAATCTCTTTTCTTGATATCTTCAAGAATTGTAGGATAATCAGCTTCCATACCTCTTTGAACATTCTCTAAGAATCTTCTTTGAGCTCTTTCTTCGCTGGACGCTGTTAAGAACACCTTAACTTCAGCATCAGGAAGTACAACTGAACAGATATCTCTTCCATCCATGATGTAACCGCCACCTTCAGCAATCTTCTGCTGCATCTGAACCAGTGCTTTTCTTACTTTCAACAGTTTAGATACATCAGATGCTCCCATGGATATTTCATCTGTTCTCAAATATGGAGTAATGTTTTCTCCATTAACCAGAACTGTACCATCAGAAAGAATCTTCAGGTCCATATTCTGAATCATTTCTTCAATCTTATCTTCTTCATCCATCTTCAAGCCTTTTTTAAGACCAGTATAGGCAACCGCTCTATACATTGATCCGGTATCAAGATGAACAAATCCAAATCTTTTACAAAGTTCCTTGGCTACAGTTGATTTTCCTGCGCCTGAAGGTCCGTCTATCGCAACATTGATTTTCATACTAGATAATATTGGCACTGATCAGTTCGTATACAACGAATCCAAGTACCAGGAATAACGCAACAATAAGTACAACAAGCAGTACATTAAGCACTTTGTTTGGAGTATCAACATCAGTTTCTGTTTCTTCTTCAACAGGAGCAAATGTAACTGTCTTGGTTAAAGATTCTGTCTTTTCAAGTTCAGCAAGATTAACAATCTCAACTGGTTCAGTATCTTTGTTTTCTTCAAGTGTCTGATAAGCAACAGGATGTTCCATAGATACTGTTTCTTTTGACAGGAAGTCATCAACAAATGAATTCTGAACAGGTTCCTGAGCTACAGGAGCTGGTTCAACTGCTGGAGCAGATGGTGCTTCAGTAATCTGTACAGGTTCAATTACAGGAGCAGTATATACTGGAGCCTGGACTGGTTCTACAGGAGTAAATGTCTGCTGCTGAACAGGAGCTTCATTCTGAATTTCTGTAATGATATTCTGAGAAATCTGGTCCATTGTAGTGAGACCTTTTTCTTTATTGTAGTCATCAACTTCAGTAAGTGTCTGATTAATGAATGAATCAAAGTCAAAACTGTCAGTAATGATTGGATCGCCACCATCAGCAGGTTCAGCATTAACAACTGGTTCAACTGGCTGTACAGGTGCTGGAGCAGCTGTTTCTGTACCGAAATCAATTGAGTTCAGGAAATCATCAAGTGAAAGTTCTTCCTTAACTGGATTAACTTCTGGAGCAGGTGCAGTAAATGCAGGCTGTTCTGGTTCAGCAAACTGAGGCTGTACTGGTGCCTGGTAAACTGGCTGAGCAGGTTCCTGATATACAGGCTGCTGAGGTGCAACAAACTGAGGCTGAACTGGAGAGTGAACTGGCTGAGGATTTGCCTGCTGTTCAAGTGAACTTAACAGTGAATCGATATCATTCTGTACTGCAGGTGCAGTATAAGCTGGCTGAGCTGGAGCTTCGTATACTGGCTGAACTTTAGCCTGCTGTTCAAGCGAACTTAACAGCGAATCGATATCATTCTGAGCAGCTGGAGCCTGATATGCAGGCTGAACAGGTGCAGTAAATACAGGCTGCTGAGGAGCAGTGTACTGAGGCTGAACTGGTGCCTGGTAAACTGGCTGCTGAGGAGCCTGATATACAGGCTGAGCAGGTGCAGTAAATACAGGCTGCTCTGTATACTGAGTAGCTGGATTGCTTCTGATGAAAGAATCCTCTACTCCATTTAATCTATTCTGGTACTGTGATAAATCCTGTGTTGTTGTGTTTTCTTCACGATCTGCAGTAATGCTGTCTCTTAGGTTTGCATATCTTTGAGATCTACTAAGTTTTTCCATATAAAAACCTCCATTAAAACGCTATACTATTATAACACATAACGAATATTCAACAAATCCGGCACAAATTTTTTCATATTTAGGAATTTGTTCTGTTTATCAGGTGTGAAATTCTTTTATAAAGAACAAAAGTTAAAACGCATACTACTGCAGCTTTTATCAGATTGAAAGGTAAAGTGCAGCAGAGCACAAATGTGAACTTGTCTTTAATAAATGGGAAGATAGCCTGGCCCATAGAAATAATGGCTTCTAAAGGCATCTTGTACATAACCACATAAGATGGAATGATAAAGAAATAATTAAGTGCTGTTCCGAAGATTACCATAGCAAATGAACCAGCCACAAGCGCTTTTAAAGCACCTTTCTTGTCATGTTTTTTCTTATAGATGATTCCCGCAGGAAGTACCAGTGCTACACCACACAGGAAATTGGACAGTTCACCTACAAATGCGCTTGAAGTAGGTTTAAGCAATAACTTGATCAGAATCTTAAGAAATTCAATGATTACTCCCGCTATTGGACCCAGCGAAAAAGAACCAATAAGACATGGTAAATCTGAGATATCCATTTTATAGAATGCTGGAGCAACAAATGAAAGCGGTATATCCACAAACATCAGCACTCCTGCAATAGCAGACATAATGGCAATTATAGCCATTGATTTGACATTTAATGTTTTCTTCATAAAACCTCCAATTACTTTAGGTGGTCTTGTATAAAAAGAAAAAACTTTCTTTCATCCAGACTTTACTGTCGCCACCTGAATTTCACAGGTTCCTGCCGTTTGGCTCGTGGGGTATACCACCGATCGGGAATTAAACCCTGCCCTGAAGTTACATAAATATTTTAGTACAACATTTTAATGTGATACAAGAATAATGATTCAAACTATAATATAGATATGATAAACAAACTTAATGATGCAATAAATAAAGCAGATAAGATTGTCTTTTTTACCGGTGCCGGAATGTCTACTGCCTCAGGAATACCAGATTTCAGGAGTACTACCGGTCTATACAAGAATGTCTATCGGGCAGAAGAAGCTGTATCACATTCCTTCTTTAAATATCACACTGAAGATTTCTTTGACTTCTACAAAAAACATCTCTGTTTTCCAAATGCCCTTCCAAACTATGGACATGAATATATTGCTGAACTGGAAAAAACAAAAGATGTATCAGTTGTAACCCAGAACATTGACAATCTTCATCAGGCAGCCGGAAGCACAAAAGTATTTGAACTGCATGGCTCTGTTCACCGCAATTACTGCACAAAGTGTCACGAATTCTATGGACTTGATTACATACTTGAATCAGATGGAATACCAAGATGCAAGTGTGGAGGTATCATAAAGCCTGATGTTGTACTGTATGAAGAAGGACTTGATGAAGAAGTGATTACCTGTGCTGTAAAGGCAATATCTGAAGCTGACCTTCTGGTAATAATGGGTACATCACTTGTTGTCTACCCTGCCGCCAGCTTTATCGGGTATTTCAAAGGTGATACACTTGCCATCATCAACAAGTCGGAAACATCAAGGGACAGCATGTGCGATATCGTAATTCACGATGACATTGTTGAAACATTTAAAAAGTTAAATAAACTGAGCAATATTATCTGAAAAGTTTAAACTCTCTCATTTAAGTTAATAGACTATAATTATTTCTGGAGGAAATTTATATGAAAGAAACACTCGTTATTCTTGCTGCAGGCATGGGCTCAAGATATGGTGGAATGAAACAGGTTGACGGTGTAGGATCAAACGGCGAACCTATTATCGAATTCACTATCTATGATGCTATTGAAGCAGGATTCAAAAAAGTAGTACTTATTATCAGAAAAGAACATGAAGAAATCTTCGAGGATGTACTGGTTAAAAAGATCAGACCATTCATTGAAGTTGAATATGCCTATCAGGATCTTAACGATATACCTCAAGGTATTGAAATTCCAGCTGAAAGAGTTAAACCATGGGGTACAACTCATGCCCTTCTAGCTGTACGCAACATCATGAAAGAAGATCCGTTCATCATCTGTAATGCTGATGACTATTATGGAAAAGATGCATTCAATAAAGTAATGGAATTCTTCCATGAAGATGCTAAAGAAAATGATTTCTGCATGGTTGGTTACAAAGTAGAAAATACTTTATCAGACAATGGTACAGTAACACGTGGCGTATGCCAGAAAAATGCTGAAGGATACCTGACAAAGATCAAGGAAGTAATGAATATCAGAAAAGCTGAATGCGGCGCTGAATACGAAGAAAACGGTGCTTATATTCCGCTTGAGAAAGGTACACCAGTATCAATGAACTTCTGGGGCTTCAGACCGGCAGTACTTCCGCTTATGAAAGAACTGTTTGACTCAACTATTGCTGAAGGAATCAAGAATAATCCGATCAAATATGAAGCACTGCTTCCAAATGATGTAGGTAAACTTGTCGAAACAGGCAAATGTTCAGTCAAAGTACTGACAAGTAATGATTCATGGTTCGGTGTAACCTACAAAGAGGATAAACCAAATGTCGTAGCCAAATTTAAAAACTTCAAAGACACTGGCATGTATCCTGAAAATCTCTGGTCAAAATAATAAACAAAGAGCTTCAATTGAAGCTCTTTTTTTAGCTATTTCTGTATGTAGATTTTGAGAACAGTACCAGCATCGGAATAAGTTCAAGTCTTCCTGCCAGCATATCAAATATCAGTACAATCTTGGAGAAGTAGGAAAACTGTGAGAAGTTTCCAGCAGGCCCAACAAGTCCTAGACCTGGCCCGATATTATTGAATGTTGCAGCAACCGATGAGAAATTGGTCACAAAGTCAAAATTGTCTATTGAAATCAGAATTACAGAAGCTATCAGAATAAAACAATAGAAAGAGATATAGCTTCTGATTGAATGTACCGTTTCTTCTTCAACCGGTTTTCCTTCAAACCTGACAGGCTTCACCACTCTTGGATGAGCCAGTTTTCTGATGGAGTTTGCACAGTCTTTAAACATAATCGCAATACGGGATACCTTGATACCACCGCCAGTACTTCCGGCACAGGCTCCAATAAACATCAAAACAAGCAATATTGTTTTAGAAAGAGCCGGCCAGTTATTGAAATCAACAGTACCAAAACCGGTTGTTGTAATAATAGATGCAACATTGAAGAATGCCATTCTTAATGAATAAGAGGTGCTTTCGTACATGCTCATTATATTTAAAGTGATAACAGCAGTTGCAATAAGAACAATACCGAGATAAATACGCATCTCTTCACACTTGAATGCTTCTTTTGCCTTTTTGATCAGGATGAAATAGTAGACATTGAAGTTAATTCCGAATAACAGCATAAATACCGCGGTTACTACCTGAACCGATGGAGTCATATTAGTGAGCGAAGTGTTATAGATTGCAAACCCGCCTGTTCCGGCAGTTGCCATAGCTATATTAATCGCCTCAAACCAGTTACATTCAAGACACATCAGAACAACAAACTGTAAAACAGTCATTCCGGTATAGATAAGATAAAGAATTCTGGCAGTAGTAGAAACCTTGGAAACAAACTTCCCGACAGTTGGACCGGGTGATTCAGCTTTCATGATGTACATGCCACTTTGAGAAATACTCGGAATAAACGCCAGTACAATAACCAGTACGCCCATGCCGCCAAAGAAATGAGTAAAGCTTCTCCAGAACAATGACGCATGAGACAACGCTTCAACATTTGTAAGTATTGATGAACCGGTCGTTGTAAAACCGGATACAATTTCAAACATCGCATCCGTATAGTTCAATACTTCACCAGTTAAAACAAGCGGTAAAGCACCAATAAGCGAAATAACAATCCAGCTTAATGAAACAGCCAGGAATCCTTCCTTGGCATAGAAATTCATATTTGCAGGTTTTCTTTTATAGCCGATGTATCCGATAACTACCGAAATAATTCCCATGACGAAATAGGCATAAAATGCCTTTTCTTTATATCCGGCAGCAATCAGTGACACAACAAGAAACATGAAACCTTCAAGCAGTGTTACCAGGCTCAGTACATACGCAATAAATTTCCTGTTCATATTAAGCGAGAATATCTGTAATGTCGTTTAATCCCAAATGAGTAGTGACAATAACTACAGAGTCCCCTACCTTGAATTTATCCTTGCCACTTGGAGTAATAATCTTTCTTCCTCTGATAATGGCAGCAATCAGTGTGTTGTCAATAAACTTTGACTCAAGAAGATTCTTTTCTGTAACAGCAGATTCTTCCTTGATTTTAAAAGAAATAGCTTCTGCTTTACCATTAAGTATCTGATATAAAGTTTCAATTTCATTATCTTGAGAATTATCCATTGCTCTGACAAATCTGATGATGGATTCAGCAGTAATCTGTTTTGGCACAATAATACTTCCCAGATTCATACCGTTGATCAGCTGATTATAGTTAAGACGGTTGATCTTGGTAATTACTTTAATATCTTCAAATTTGGATGCATACATTGAAAGAATAATGTTTTCTTCATCCATTCCGGTTGTTGAAATAAAGGCATCATAGTCTTCGATATTTTCTTCTTCCAATACCTTCTGGTCTGTTGCATCGCCATTTATGATAGTAACTTCCGGCAGAAGTTCGGCGATTTCTTTGCACCTTTTCGCATCGGCTTCCAGTAGTGTTACTTCAATACCTGATGAAATAAGCATTTTTGAAAGATAATAGGCAACACCAGAAGCGCCCACTATCATTACACTTTTGATACGGCTAGTTGGAACACCGATATTATGGAAGAGTTCATTTACTCTGTAATCAGTTGTACATACTGAAAGTTTGTCACCCTTTTCAATTACCGTGTGGCCATTTGGAATAATGGCTTCATCCCCTCTTTCAATACCAACCACCAGAACCTGTTCATTGGAAATAACCGGAGAATCCATAATCTTTTTGCCTACAAGGTCAGATTTTTCATTTACTACAAAGCTCAGAATATCAAGTTTATCTTTTTCGAAAGAGTCAATCTTGATGGCGGATGGGAATCTTAACAGTTTGGCAATTTCTCTTGCTGCACTTATTTCCGGATTGATGATCATGGCCAGACCAAGTTCATCAGCGATATATCCGATTTCATCGTTATAAATCGGATTTCTTACACGGGCAATTGTCTTAACGTTGCCGGCTTTCTTGGCAAAAAGACAGCAAAGAAGATTCAGCTCATCTGAATTGGTAACCGCAAGCAAAACATCAGCATCTTTGATGCCGGCATCAATAAGCGTATTATATGAAGCACCATCACCAATAACCCCAAGTACATCCAGAGCATTGGAAACATCCTCTACAACTTTAGAGTTTTTGTCAATCAGGACAATGTCATGTCCTTCTTCAATAAGTTCACTGGCAATATTTCTTCCGACCTTGCCGCAGCCCACAATCAGTATTTTCATATGAAGTACCTTTAGTCAAAGAAATGATCATTCTTAAAAAGATCACTCTTACCGATAATCAGAATATCATCTTCCTCGTTCAGTTTTTCATTCGGATCGATTCTTATTTCAATTTCACCGTTTCTTCTGATGCCTATAACATTTACACCATATTTGTTTCTAAGACTCAGTTCAACCAGCGATTTTCCCACCCATGACTCAGGCATTCTTATGTCATAGATAGTATTCTTGTCATCAATATCGAGAAGTTCCAGTACATTCTCAGATACAATTTTCTTTGCCAGGTTATCAGCAACTTCCTTTTCAGGAGTAATCACCCTGTCTGCACCAACCTTATATAAAACATCAGTAATCGTATTTGTGTTGGCTTTTGCATAAACAAGAGGTACACCAATCTGTTTCAGATTGACTACACCTAAAACTGCATCCTCAAGTCTTTCACTTGTGCAGACAATACCGATATCACTGTCAGCAATACCTGCAGCCTTCAAATCATCAATATCAGTAAAGTCCAGACATAAAGCATTTGAAACATAGTCAGAAACAGCTTCAATGTTTTTCATATTGCGGTCTACAGCAATAACATCCATATTGTATCTGCTCAGCTTCTTCGCAAGAGTTGAACCGAATATGCCCATGCCCAGAATAGTAATCGTCTTTCTTTTCATAATTACCCCACTATTATTTCCGTATCAGGATATGTAATCCCGTTATCTTTATTTTCAACATTCATTGAAAGAAGCAGTGTTGTAGGACCAACTCTTCCAATAAACATCATAATCATTATAACAATCTTACCTATAAGAGATAATTCTGTTGTTATTCCGACAGTCAGACCAACCGTGCCTAAAGCGCTGCAGGCTTCAAAAAGAAGATCAAGTGTATCAAGTTTTTCACTTAATGCCAGAATAATCATTCCACCGAAGATAAATGCAGCATAAAGGAATATAATGACAGCCGCCTTAACGAAGTTATCTTCTTTGATATGTCTGTTTCTGAAGTGAATATTCTTCTTTGTCTTAAGAATAGACTTTGCTGTTATAAGCATAAGGAACAATGTTGTAGTCTTGAAACCACCGGCAGTACCGCCAGGAGAACCACCAATAAGCATATATACACACATAATAATACGGGTAACTTCAGAAAGTTTTGAGTAATCAATTGAATAGAAACCGGCTGTTCTTAATGTTGCCGAGTTGAACCATGCAGCAAGCATTCTATCTTTTATACCCATTCCCGCAAGTGCTCCGTTATATTCAAAAACAAGAATCAAAGCAAAGGCACTGGCAAGTAAAGCAATTGTCATCATGATTACAATCTTGGTATGAAGTTTAAGTCTTCTATAGAAGATTCTGATACCGGATTTATCTTTTATGGCGTTCTTTATGTTTTCAATCACATCGAACCAGACAATAAAACCGATACCACCAAGAATAATCAGAACAGTAACAGTTATATTGACTACAGCATTTGAATTATAGGCCAATAAAGATGTGGTACTTGAAATATCAATACCCGCATTGCAGAATGCTGAAATGCTCAAAAACATACTTTCAAATACACTGTACAGACTTCCATCATAAAACTGCGTGAGAAGAATTATGAATCCGATACCCTCAGTAACAAAAGTATAGATAAGAATTGAATTCAGATATCCCGATACATCACGATCATCATATTTGTTAAGTGAATCCTTTAATAACTTCTTTTCATAGAAACTCAGTTTCTCTTTTCGAAATTTCAGAGCCACCGCAATAAAGCTTACCAGTGAAAGTCCGCCAATCTGAATCATCAGCAGAAGAACAATCTTACCGAATACAGTCAGGTCGGTAAGCGGAGTAATTGTCAGTAAACCTGTAACGCAACTCGCAGATACAGCAGCAAACAGACAATCAATAAACCCTACTCCACTCTTATGTGAAAAAGGAAGACACAACAGAAGTGTTCCTGTAACAATCACAATAAAAAAGGATGCAAGTAATACAGTGCTCGGTTTATGATTCTTCAGTCTAAGTCTGAATCCTTCAAATAACATACACCTTATTATAAAACATCCAAATAAATATATTTATTCAATACATAAAAAAACAGGCATCAGCCTGATTCTTTAAAATGGTCCGGGTGAAGGGACTCGAACCCCCACGGTCGCCCACTAGATCCTAAGTCTAGCGCGTCTGCCA
>DCHD01000033.1:0-136 GCA_002315565.1 Solobacterium sp. UBA1761
GTTGTTTGTCTCATATTTTTTCCTTTCGAAGTTTCCGGGGCTTCAAATTTAAAAATAAGGCACTTATCATTTTACTGAAAGTACCTTATTATTTCAATAGTTACTTGATTGTTTCTTTAATAACTGAAGCTGCAGA
>DCHD01000033.1:197-29613 GCA_002315565.1 Solobacterium sp. UBA1761
TCAGCCATCTTTTCGCTTGCTTCCATTGATCTGATTGCGAGGTATTCTTTAGATGGTTTAGATTCATTTACCAGCTTGATCGCATCAGCTTTAGCTTCGGCCATCTTTCTGATAGCTTCAGCTTCACCCTGAGCTTCTCTGATGCGCTGTTCTTTTACAGCATCAGCTCTTAAGATTGCGGATTCTTTTTCACCTTCAGCGCGGGTGATAGCTGACTGCTTTTCACCTTCTGCCTTAAGGATAGCTTCACGCTTTTCACGTTCAGCCTTCATCTGTTTTTCCATAGCTTCCTGGATTGACTTAGGTGGAGTGATGTTCTTAACTTCAACACGGGTTACTTTGATACCCCATTTGTCAGTTGCTTCATCAAGGATAGATGTAATCTGAGTGTTGATGGCATCTCTTGAAGTAAGTGTTTCATCCAGTGTCATAGAACCGATGATGTTACGTAAAGTTGTAGCTGACAGATTTTCAATAGCGGCGATTGGTCTTTCTACACCATATGCCAGAAGTTTTGGATCCATAACATAGAAGAAGACGATAGAGTCAACCATCATTGTTACGTTATCCTTTGTGATAACTGGCTGAGGTTCGAAGTCAGCAACCTGTTCCTTCAATGAAACTTTCTTTGCGATTCTTTCAATGATTGGCAGTTCCAGATGAATACCGGCATTCCAGGTATCCTGATACTTACCGAATCTTTCAATAACCCAGGCATTGGCCTGTGGTACTACTCTGATACATGAAATCAGAATAACAATTACTACTGCGGCAATAATTAAACCTAACATTTTTATTTTCTCCTTTATTATTTACATACTTGTTAAGAATATGACTAAGAACATGGCGATCAGATAGATAGCAACAGCAACCAGAGCGATACCGGTAGCTGCTTTCTTTCTTTGTACAGCATTCGGTACACTTCTTGTTTCTGGTTCTTCATATCTGATGTTCTGTATTCTGTTATATTCCTGATGCCTTGTTTCGTGCTCTATTTTGAGCTTTCTGGCATCATCCAGGTCCCAGGCTGACACGCGGGCTTCATGAGCACGCTGTTTTGCCAGCCAGTCATCAGACCTGTTTTCAAACTTTTCTAAATCTTTCTGCATATTTTATACCAGCCTTTTCCCTGTGATAGCTTTCCATATGATGGCTACACATGCAAACAGTATTGTAACTTTAAGCACTGCCCATAACAGGCTTCCGGCGATACAGAATACTACATATATCAATGAACCATATATAGCAAGTAACAGTAATGTGATCATTATCTATACCTCCTTATAAATCTTCTTCTATGATGCAGACACGGATCCACATAACGTATGTGATAGAAATGTGGGCGCATCAGCCACCTGAATAATATCAGGATAATAATGAGTGTAAACATTTATTTGCTCAGGTCAATGATTGTTCCACCATTGCCTGTAACTTCTGGGAGTTTACCATCCCATTTTTCAATCTTCTTATATTCAATGATTGACTGTGATAAAGATTCAGCAATTGTTCTGTTGGCAGCGGCTTCAGCTTCAGCCTTGATTTTGACTGTTTCAGCTTCTGCTTCTGCTTTAGTGATTGCTGTCTGCTTTTCAGTTTCAGCAGTCAACAGTTTCTGTTGGGCAACCTGTTTTTCTTCAATCGCATTGATGTAGGCTTCTGTGAATTCATAGTTGATGATGTTGACATCGTTCACATATAAGCCATAGCTGTTAAGCTTTTCATTAAGTCCATCAACCAGACCATCAGAGATCAGCATACGGTTTGTTACTGATTCTTCTGCTGTGTATTTAGAAGTGATAGCTTTTAATACTTCATTGACAGCAGGTATAACCAGAATGTTTTCATAGTTTGATCCGACGTTCTTGTAGATTGAATATGACTTTGTCTGATCAATTCGATAGTTAATAGCAAGCGTTGTATCTACAGTCTGAAGGTCTTTAGAGAATGCTTCAGTTTCAACTTCAAGTTTAACGATTCTGTTGTCAATTACGACGATCTCCTGAACAAATGGAACTTTTAAGTGGAAACCTTCCTGAAGAACGTTATCTTCAACCTTACCCATTGTTACTACAACACCAGTATGACCTGGCTTAATAACTACTGCACTTGAAACCATTGTAATAATTACAGCAAGCACAGCAACTGCAATTATCGTAATTCTTTTTGCAACTTTATTCATTTACATTTCTTCCAATCTGCTCAGATACTGCTGAGCCATTTTTTTATAATTGCTTGCGATATGGGCATTGACCATAATCTCAAGTGCTGTTTTCAGCTTTTCATTGCTGTTACCCATTTCCTTCATACATGAATCAATAGCTTTATTGATATCCATATCATCAATTCTATAGATAACTCTGGTAAATAAGTTGTACAGTTCACCTTCATGCATAAGGTCATCTGTTTCATCTTCAACATCACCATTTACAAGTTTCATCAGTTCACCGATGTCTTCAATTTTCATAGCATCTTTAAGTGAATTGATCATCAGGATTCTTGCGAAGTGTTTTTCATAGTACTTCTTGTTTACTGGTCTTGCTACATAGCCTCGTTTGACCCAGTTCTGAATCACCGCCATCTCAAGTCCGGTTATCGACATTACCTGTCCCAGGGATAAGCCATCAGTAATTTCGATCATCTTACGAAACTCAAGATAAGCGTCAATGCCTGTAAAAGTTTTGTTAGTTCCTGGTATAAGTTTGTCCATACCTTTTACCTCCTGATACTTTGATTGTATCAGACAGTCATATGACTGTCAATACTTTATTGTAAATATTAATAAAAGAGCACTTCTATTTAGAAATGCTCTAATTATCACCTGTTTGGATATTTAATGAATATTGGAATTAGCAAGGAAAGCTTTTGCTCTCTCGGTTTTAGGATTCGTGAAGAACTCTTCAGGTGAACAGTTTTCAATCACTTTACCCTGATCCATAAATATAATCCGATTTGCAACTTCTTTTGCGAAGTTCATCTCGTGAGTAACGATGACCATGGTCCTATTTTCATGAGTCAGTGACTTTATGACATTCAGCACTTCGTTGACCATTTCGGGGTCAAGCGCACTTGTCGGTTCATCAAACAAGAGAATATCCGGATTAAGCGACAACATCCTGGCAATCGCTACACGCTGTTTCTGACCGCCGGATAATGTATCGCTTTTTGCATGAATGAAATTCTCCATACCAACTTTCTTTAAGTTGTTTATGGCAATCTCTTCAGCTTCTTTCTTATTTATCTTGAGCGCTTTTCTTAACGCGATTGTACAGTTAGAAAGCACATCGAGATTCTTGAACAGATTGAACTGCTGGAATACCATGGCAACTTTTGCACGGTACTGATTGATGTCCTTAATCTCATCAACTGATTTTCCTTCTACGATAATATCTCCGGAATCTTTCTGTTCAAGCAGATTAATCATCCTTAAACTCGTAGATTTGCCACATCCTGAAGAACCAAGAAGACAGACGATTTCACCTTTATTGATCTCAAAGTCTACACCCTGTAAAACTTTGAGACTTCCAAATGATTTATAGACATTTTTGAATTCAATTACTTTATTCATCGCTGCCTCCTTTTGCCAGAACAAGATTTTCAAAATTGGTTGCCGACTGTGGCAGAGATGTCTTGGAATGCGTCATTCTCTTTTCAATGATATTCAACACATAAGATGCAACACCTGTAAGAAACAGATATATTAGTGCAGTAATGAAGTAGGTTTCTACAAGTCGGTAGTTACTTCCGGCAATTGATTTTGTCTCAAACATCAGCTCAGTAATACTCAGAACCATCAGTACTGAACTGTCTTTTATATTTACTATCAGTTCATTGCCTATTGATGGAAAAGCATTCAATACAGCCTGAGGAAAGACAATATTGAACATTGTCTGAATGTTGGATAATCCGCACGACCTTGCTGCTTCTATCTGACCCTTGTCAATTGAATTGATACCTGATCTGATTATTTCTGACATATAGGCACCGGTATTTACAGACAGCACCGTTAAGGCCGCTACAAGCGGAGTCCAATTGAACAGACTTCTTAGTGAGTAGTAAAAGAACAGTGCCTGAATCATCATTGGTGTGCCACGGAAGATATCGATGTATAGCTTACCGATATAATCTATTAACCTTTTTAGTCTTTTCTTGTATAAAGGTTCATTGAAATCCAGTTTAATAGCTCTTATGCCGCCTACAAATAGTCCAATCACAAAACCGAACAGTGTACCAAGTATTGATAATACAAGTGTAGTTCTGATGCCTAAAAGGATAGACAGATAGTTCTTTTTAACAATGGAGATACAAAGTTTAATAAACTCCATCTTTATTCACCTGCCGGCTGATCAGCAATTGCCGATTGCATGATGGCATTTCTTTCATCCTGTGAGATTGCATCAAGCGCGCTCTGTACAGCCTGAAGCAACTCACCATTTTCTTTTGAGATGGCGATTGAAACAGAGGTGTCAGCTTCAAATCCTTTGCCCTTTTCAAATGTTACATAAGTAAGATCAGAGTTGGCTTCAGTGATGGCATTGGCAACCGGAAGTTCTGCTGTCAAAGCATCCACTTCCCCGTTCTGTAATGAGATAACCATACGAGGGTAAGAATCAAGCGGTGTCATGTGTTCTACACCGTTTATCTGATCAATACAGTCATCGTAGATAGTATTAAGCTGACCCAATACTTTATAACCGCTCAGTTCCTGAATATCAGTGATGTTTACCAGGTCTGAATTCTTATTAACGATAACTACCATGTCTGATTCATAGTATGGGGTAGTAAAGTCAACCGATTCTCTCCTGTCTGGTGTATCAGTCATACCGGCAATTATTGCATCGATATCTCCGGCATTAAGCCCGACAATCAGTGAGTCCCAGTCATATTTCTTGATTACCAGCTCTTTTCCTAAAGCATCGGCAATCCTTTGGGCAATTCTGACATCATAGCCGTCAGCATAGTCAACTTCATTGATGGCAACACCCTTTGATGAATCGTTTGTTGACCAGTTGAACGGTGCATAATCGCATTCCATCCCCACGACAAAAGTATTGGCACTATCTTCTGCACTGCCACCACAGCCAGCCAACAAAAACAACATAATTAATAAAACAACAATCTTTTTCATAAGACCTTCTTTCTAATAAAAATCGTATGCTATTACACATACGATCAAAGTCAGTACTTATGCAATAGCGCCTCTTCTTGCGAAGGAGTACTACAGGTATTCCCTGTAATCCCACATCAGTTCCATGCCTGTTACTGACATTCGGCGATGATTGCCTTTCATTAAGTTCATTGCATGCCTGCTCACTTAACTACTCTTCTGCACCGCTACCTCTATATTCGATTTTTATTGGTTTAATTAAAACATATAAATTCTAATATGACAATGAGATTTATATTTTAATTCCGAGTTCTTTTAGATCTTCAATTAATTTCTTCTGGTCTCTGTAATAGACAACACCATGAATTCCACACAGCATTGCTGCTTCAACGTTGAATGGTACATCATCAATAAATACTGATTCTTCTGCCACAATATCTGCATCATTTAAAACATACTGATATATCTCTTTTTCTGGCTTCATCATTTTTATTTTTGCTGAAATATAGGTCTTGTCAAAGTATCTGCTCACTTTTAGATTTGGCCAGTATTCTTTCTGTCTAAGTGATGTATTTGAAAGAAGGATTATCTGATAGCCATTCTTCTTGAGTTTTGAAAGAAGTTCCTCCATGCCCGGAATTTCATATGACCATTTATTCCATTCGAATATCAGTTCATGGGCATATTTGTGCAGTCTTTCAGGAAGATTTGCACATGCTCTTTCATATAATCCCTGTTCATCAAGATATCCTCTATCCATCATTGGCCAGCCAACTGAAAGATAAGTTTCTCTCATCAGCAGTTTTTCATCTTCGGGATTATCCAGATTCAGTTTGGACATAAATTCATTTCTGGAGAAGTGAATGAGCACACATCCCATATCAAAAATAACATTTTTAATCATACTTATATTCTACATATTTTATCTGGAATGTTTATTTATTGTTTAATCATAAATTACCCGCCAATGCAATTGATGCGACAGCTTATAGAAGAGTATTATATTCTCGTTGTTCGCTGGATTATTCATTTGTGCTTAATCTTATATCAGCATTATCTTTGAATATGGTGAAGAACTTCAGATTGAATCTGATTAAACCATCAAATGCCAATCTGGAGATATATTGAAATATACAGAAGAAGAAAACGCATAAAAGATAAATGCCATTGAACCAATGGCATTTTTAATTGAGCTCTATTAGTTGTTTTCTCTTATTGATTCAACCGGCTTTTTATTTGAGAATACTTTTATTGGAATATAGCTGGAAACAAAGGCTGTAACGACACAAAGTAACAGCAGTAATACAACTTGTTTTATACCAAAACTTAAGAAGGTTACAAGAATACCGCTATTATTTCTGGTAGTAACATTCATGAAAGTTATTACTCCGAAAGTTGATAGACTGGATAAAACAAAATTAATTAAGGCAATCAGCAAGCTCTCAAGGAAGAAGATTTTAAAGACATCTTTACCACGTGAACCTATAGCCCTTAAGATACCAATCTCTTTTTTCTTGTATGAAATACTTGTGCTTAAATAGTTGCCAAACAGAATCATAGCAAAGCCCGCAAGAACGAAACCTACGTATAATAAATACTTTCTTATATATTCAATGCTTGTCTTGAATGCTTCCGCTTGATTATTGGCGGCATTGCATACACTCATGCCTATACCATTGTCTAAAGTATCGTAAATGTGATTAAAGAAATATTTTAATGTGTCTTGATCAGCTGGCACAGGTGCAATTAACATAAAATATTTACCATAGATTTTGTCGTTCAAGAAATCTCTGTTAAAGACTAAACAGCTGGACGATGCATCATTAGTTACGCCGACAACCTTTAGTACAATATCATCACCCGTTACTTCAAAATGATTAGTTTCATGAATGGTAATAGTTTTGTCGCCATATTCTGACATCGGCAGGTATTGATATATTGAAGCATCTAAGACAACTTCATTCTGGCCAATATATTGATGGCTTTCATCAAACCATGTTATTTCATCTTTTACTTCATCAGCAATCTTAACCTTATTAACGGTATCATAAACACTTCCCTGATATAGGATTTCATAATAATCTTTTAACGCGTAATTATTTGTCATTTTATTAAAAGTTTCTTCGCATACAAAAACTTTTTCATAAAAGTTGTATATTGAATTAGTTGAAAATTCATTTAATTCAAAAGATCTGCTGCTTTCATTCTTTACAACGTCATAATCACGTTCATAGAAACCTGTATTCACAAAACCGCTGATACAAATATTACTTCCCTGATCTATACAAGCTCCAATTATTTCTTTAGGGTCAAAAACGGTCTTACCCGTACCAGTTTCATTATCATAGTAGTTTATACCATACTTTTCTATCAGATAGTAATAATAGTCAGATAAGGCTATCTCATTACTGTTTTCTGGAAGTCTTCCAGCAAGCATTGAAAAGCCGAATCTGTTTAAGTCATTTTTATTTAAAGAAACTGCGCCATTAATGTATGCTCCTTCAGAAGTAAACAGATTGAAACCGTATGACTCAACAACTGGCACAAATTCAATTGAATATTCATTTTTCAGATAATTAATATCATCATCATTAAATGATATGCCGCCCAATGAACCACCATTCCCTCTCCAGATTTTACCAAGCGAGATAAAATTAATATCACTATCCACGAAAGACTGATATGACACTCTGCTGTGGTTATAATTGATTGCCGAATCTATGAAACCAAACATAGTAAAAGCTATCATCGATAATAAAATGGTAATGACCAACTTAAATTTTTTGTGGCCCAAACTGCTTATCGCTATTTTTAAACTGCTTGAAAAAGGTAATGCCGATTTTATCAGTTTAAATTTTCTATTATCATCTACTTCAATATCATCAGCACTTGTTTCTTTAAAATTTTTTCCATTATCACTTACTTTTAATTGTGATTTTAATTTTTCAGCATCTTCTAAAGATATGTGATATTTTTCTCTCAGTTCATCGATCTCGCTCTTTTTATTTGTAGCAGTAGTATCTAAAGTTGTGTCTGATATTACTTCACCATCTTTTAGTTCTATGATACGGTCACCATATTCTCTAGCGAATTTTTCATCATGTGATACAACGACCACCAGTTTATCTTTGCTTAATTGTTTTAATATATCTAAAATCTGCTTACCGGTTTTAGAATCCAGGGCACCAGTAGGTTCATCCGCTAAAATAATTTCAGGGTTTTTAATAAGGGCTCTTGCAATAGTAACCCTTTGTTTTTCACCACCAGATAATTCTGATATCTTTCTATTGGCATATCCACCAATATCTAACTGATCAAGTATCTGGTTTATTTTACCTTCATCAGGTTTCTTTCCCTGAAGCTGTAAAGCCAGACCAATATTATCTTTAACAGAAAAATCACTTAAAAGATTATATTCCTGGAAAACAAAACCCACATAGGTATTACGATATGAATCAAAATGTGATTGTTTAAACTTCTTGCTTGAAACATTATTGACAATAATATCACCACTATCATATGAGTCTAAACCACCGATAATGTTCAATAAAGTTGATTTGCCGCTTCCTGATTTACCCATCAGGAAAACCATACCTTTATCAGGGAATCTAACGCTTACATTATTTAAAGCTCTAACAGCATTACGTTTTTTTCTGTTGTAAGTTTTAGTTACATTAATTAAACTAATCATATTTCATCCTTCATAGTTACTTATAAAAATAATAACATTTATCAGTCATAACTATCTTGTCATATTTTGTAGAATTTTGGCATATGAAAGGCAGGTTTTAGCCTGCCTGTTCTTTTAAATCTTCATTGCTACTTCGTATGCTCTCCAGATAACACTTCTCAGATTACCTACCTTCAGACAGTCACCGACAAGTCTTACATCTGACTTGGTGTTTGCCAGTGGTGCAGGAATATAACCTGCAGAAGAAATTACTGAATCACACTTGATAGTGATGTCTTCACCATCTTTTGAACAGATGATTTCACCATCTTTAACTTCCTTAAGCATTGTGTTCAGATATACTGGAACCTTTTTGTATGCGAACCATTCTCTTAAGTATGAAGAGTTTGCCAGACATACACCAGTCTGAGCAACAAGGTCATTCTTCATTTCAACGATTGAAACGTTCTTACCCTGTAATGCCAGTTCGTAGGCAATTTCTGAACCGGTCAGACCACCACCTACTACAACAACGTTCTTGCCGACCTTCTTTTCACCGTTCAGGAATTCGCAGGCTTCAATAGTCTTGTCAAATCCTGGAACTGGAAGTTTACGTGCTTTTGAACCTGTTGCGATAATAATTTCTTTTCCTTCAAACTGGGCAAGATCTTCGATTCTGGTATTGAAATGAATTTCAACTTCAAGGTCCTTCATCTTCTTTTCATACCACTTTAACAGGTCTCTTAATTTACCCTTGTAGCTTTCAGCGGATGCAGGGATAAATGTACCGCCTAGCTTATCGCTTGCTTCATAGATGATTGGATTATGGCCACGCAGTTTAAGAACTCTTGCGGCTTCCATACCACCGATACCACCACCGATGATGATGACATCCTTAGGATTAGAAGTCTTTCTGATATAGTGCTTTTCTTTCTGCATTGTTTCAGCATTGATTGCACATCTTGCAAGGTGAAGTGAATCAGATAATGCCTGATCATTTGGAACACCTTCATAATGACACATATTGAAACAGCCGTTATGACATAAGATACATGGTCTGATGTCATCTTCTTTTTCGTCAATAAGTTTTGTTACCCATTCAACATCAGCTAGGAACTGTCTTGCAAAACCGGCACCATCAAGTCTACCTGCTTTGATTTCCTTGGCAGCTACTTCCGGATTCATTCTTCCGGCACATACTACTGGAATATCAACGAAGTTTTTGATGTGTTCAACATCTTCAAGGTTACAGTTTTCAGGCATGTAGATAGGTGGATGAGCCCAGTACCATGCATCATATGTACCGTTGTCACAGTTCAGCATATCGTAGCCTGCATCCTGTAAGTATTTTGCAGCCTTTTCAGATTCTGCCATATCTCTTCCTGCTTCAACGAAATCTTCACCAGGAACAGCACCCTGCCTGAAACCTTTAGTTTTTGAAACTACTGAATATCTTAATGATACAGGGAAGTCATCGCCACATTCTTTCTTGATGGCTTTAACAATTTCAGCAGCAAATCTGTAACGGTTTTCGAAACTTCCACCGTATTCATCTGTACGTTTATTTACATAGTGAAGAGTAAACTGGTCTAATAGATAACCTTCGTGAACAGCATGTACTTCAACACCATCAACACCTGCTTCTTTAAGTTTTCTTGAAGAAATTGCAAATGAATCGATGAATTCCTGAATTTCTTCTTTAGTCATTTCTCTTGAAGGAACCTTGTCTGACCATCTGTTTGGAGATGGTGATGCAGAAGCAGTAATCTTATCAAGATCCATGAATGGCTTAGATACAACTCTGAGCGCTGGATTTGAATACAGCATTTCCATCATTGAAGATACAGTGAATGAACGGCCAAATCCGGCAGTCAGCTGTACAAAGAGCTTTGCACCTGTCTTATGGAATTCAGGCATCCATTTAGCCAATTCTTTGAACATTGAATCTTTTTTATGTAACCACTGACCAAACATTGGGTTGTATACTGGCTGACAGCCAGGTAATACCAGACCACAGTTGTTTTTAGCTACATCGAGAATGAAATCAGCACCCGCTTTATCAAAGCGGTTGACTTCCATCCATCCGAACAAATCTGTTCCACCCATTGAAGTAAGAACGATTCTGTTCTTGATTTCACAGTTTCCTATTTTCCAAGGCGTAAATAATGGATCATACTTCTTATTCATTAATCAACCTCCACGATACCATCTTCTTTGATGGTAATCTTCATACCGTCTTTAACATAGTTAAGGAATTCATCACCAAGTTCATCAACAACAGGCATGTTACAGTCATCAATCCAGACATTGGCAAGTACAGCGCCTGCACAGGCAAGTGAGTCAATACGGTTTGCGAACAGCATGCATGAAGGACTTCTCTTCATATTACATGCGCAATACAGTACAAGACCTCCTGTAGTAGAACCGATTGTCTGAGGAAGACATAATGCTTTGCCGGCAATTGGTTTACCGAACAGTTCAGGATTGTTCTGGTCATTTACTTTAGCTGTCTTGTCACCAAACTGCAGTGATTTCTGTAATGAAGCCAGGGTATTGAATCCGGCATGAGTAACTACTGCCTCAGCAGTAATAGTACCAGGAGTAACAACTCTACCTTTAAATTGTTTCATCTTTACTTACCTCCTTTTGTGATCTGCACAAGTATTTCATCATCAGTGTAATATCTTGAAGTTGTGTAAGTTCTAAGTTTATTACTTGAAGTGATAACTGGCTTCTTTGCACACATTGGGTTATTCATGTACATCAAAGGACAGATGTAAGAAAGGATAATACCTGTCTTTTCAAACTTCTTGTATTCTTCTGTTTCTTTGAATTTTGCGATAACTGCAGGAGCAGCAGTGAATACTGTAGGGATAACAACCTTGCTGTTACCATACTGTGCAAGAGCTTCAGTTACTCTGTTTGTCCAGTCTTTTAACTGCTGTAAAGACATATGAGGGCAACCCATGAAACAAAGTTTTGGAGTTGCGTCTTTGTCTTTCCAAATTACCGGATAGTTGTTCTTGACTCTTTCAAGTTCAGCATCATCGATGATATATTCTTTAGCATCTTTTGCGATTAACTTCTTGCCAAGTTCTTTAGCTTCCGGAGTCAGATTATCAATATGATATAAACCGACAGCGCCATTTGAAGCAGTAGCAGCACCAAAGTCTTTAAGATAAGTTGCTGCAGCATCGTTCATTTCACTTCCAAGCCACTTGTCAAGTCCTACAACATATGGAACATCTTCCATAACTTTCATACCGATTGCTGAACCTAATAACTGAGCTTCTGGCTTCTTTGTAGTTTCAATCTTGACGATCCATGTAGCTTTTCTTCCTTCGTCAGTAAGTAAACCGAAGTAAGGAACATAACCGACAATCGAACCCATGATATCCATGATACCTGAGTTACGATTGCATCTTGCGCCAAGTACAGAGTTTGCATATACAACGGCACTTGATTCAGACCATGAAAGCACATCACCTTTATTTGGCTTATTACCAACTTCATCCATGTAGCATGTACATGTGAAAGCATCCTTTTCCATCAGTCCCAGTTTCTGTAACTGTTTCTCATAGAATTCCTGCTTATTGTACATAAACAGGTCAAATACGAGCTTCTCGATAAATGATGTTGGAACATTCTTGTCCATTGGACGTGGGTCGGCAGAGAACTTCTGTCCAGAAAGCGCATCTGCTTCAATAAGCTTGTTCATCAGGTCATATACTGGATCAAGTACACCCAGACCGAATGAAGTAACAAGATGGTTATACTTACTTGTAACAGGTACCATCTTTTCTGCATCAAAAGCTTCACCATACATAACTAAAGTCTTCATGACCTTAGCCATAGTTTCGCCTTTAGAGCCGTTTAAAATCGCTTCTTGCTCTTTAGTCAGTTTCATATAATTATTACCTTTCGCATTTGAATATATTTTAACATCATTTAACGTGCAAGAATAACCGTTCAGATAGTAAAATTTGATTATGAAAACAGTTATTGTAATATTAATCGGTTATCTTCTTGGTAACATCAATGCTGCCTATATCCTTGGAAGAATCAAAGGTATCGACATCAGAACTGTCAATTCCCACAATCCCGGTGCTGCAAATGCCAAACTGACCTTTGGCTGGTGGGGTTTTGCTGTGGTATGGCTCTTTGATACCTTCAAGGCTTTCATCGCTTTTCATATCGTAAGATACATCTATCCTGAACCTGAATATCTGTCCTGTATTGCTGCACTGATGGCAATTGTTGGACACTGTTATCCGGCTGTCATGGGATTTAAGGGTGGCAAAGGATTTTCAAGTTACTGCGGAATGGTCCTTGCCTATAATCCACTTGCCTTTCTGATTGGGCTGGCTTTTGCCCCAGTTATTGCACTCACAACCAACTCTTTAGCTTGTCTTACAATGATAACTATTATAGCTATGCCTGTTGCTCTTTACTTTAAAGGGTGTAGTATGGCAATGGTTATTACCTTGCTTATCGCATCACTGTTTGTGGCCTTTAGACACCTCAGTTTCTTTAAATCCTTCTTTACAGATACCGAACCCGGTATCAACAAAAAAGCTACAGGCATCAGACACATTCTTCATACATACAAAGAAAAACAATAATACCGCTGACTATCTGAGCTTTTATAATAGTTGTTTATCTAAATTGCCCTTAATCAAGGGCAATTTTCTTTTTATATTTATCAGACTTTTAATCGAAAATGGAAAATGTTCACATCAATATCATTAAAATTTCATGACCTTAAATGGAAATCTTGTATGCACGTTACGTGCAATTCCATAATAAGGAGGAAATGAAATATGAATGATTTTTACTGTCGCAGAGACATCATGGAGAAATTCTGCATCTCCAGAAGAGTGATTGAAGGTTATGAAGAAATCGGGTTAGTTAAACCTTCAAAACACGATGAAAGAGGGGGATTGCTGTATGACAGAGAGACCGTATGCAGAATTGGTTTTATCAGGATATGTCAGAAAATGGGCTTTGAGTTAAAAGATATCGTTTCATTAATCGATCTGCCTGATGATGAACTGAAAATAGCATTGTCAAATCAGGCTGACATAATTAAGGAACAGCTATCCAACCTTCAATACCTGTTGAACATAACTTGTTCACTGGCATCGTGTGATGGTAATCCAAGAAACTGTAACAAGATTTTTGAAATATATAAGGAGGACAGAATATGATCGCAATAGCACTTCACATATTGGGATATGTCGTTATTCCAGTAAAACTGCTTATCAAATTGCTTAAATGGATATTCAGCAAGTAGTCATGACAGGAGTGGTTAACCACTCCTGTTTGCTCTTTTAAACAAGGAAGCTAAATGGTTTTATAATATTCTTAAATAGTAATTTCAGATTTAAAAAATCAATAAAGCCTAACAATTTAAGAGCAAGGAGAACATCTATGGAAGAGATTGATTTAAAGGTGGAGGAACTTAAAAACGTCAGTGGTGGTACATATGTATCAAGAGGTATTGTCCTTTATCGATGTGTTGATTTACTGTTTGCCATGCCGGGCTTTCAGGTTGTGGTTTATTCTTCATCACTAGAAAGAATAGGCATCGGAACATTAACAAGCAATAAGATGATTATAGATAGTTCGGGTTACCCAAGCGGAACAATATATTTTGAATGTAATGGCAAAACCTATGATTTCGGAACAAGACCTAGTAATATTTACCACGTAGGTCCTGTTGATTAATAGTCAAAAAAGAGTTGAGACAAGCTCAACTCTACTTCTTTCTGTTTCTTACAGTACCAACAATTGAAACAATCATAAGGATTGGTGATATTCTGACAAATAGCCATTCCGCAATATGCCAATTTGTCCCAACAACTGCTGTTTCAGGATCGTTGAAATTCCAGTCAATGTATGGACTGCCGATAACTCCAATCAGTACAAACGCCAGAATAGTCAGAGTACCAAGAACAATATAGGACAGCTGTCTCCTCTTTCTTTTCTGATTGTTTCTTTCGGCAAGATGAGCATTAAGTGCTTCAAGTTTTCTGGCAATATCGTCAATATCATTGTCTTTTGTTTCTTTGATGTTATCACCTAGCAATACACTTACTGGAGTTCCCAGTGCCTTTGAGATTGTAACCAGCATATCAGCATCAGGTACAGACAGGCCCTGTTCCCACTTGGAAACAGTCTGCCTTACGACATGCAGTTTATTGGCCAGTTCTTCCTGAGACAGGCCTTTTTCATTTCGGATATATTTAAGATTTTCGTTTAACATGGTTTCCTCCTTCATTAAACGACTTCATTATGGTTAATGCAAGATTGTTGCACAAGCAATGATTTTTAACATTAACTATAATTAAGATGAGGTACTTGGTTATGAAAAAGAAATTCTGGATTGCAATGCTGGTCTTTGGCCTGATGGGTCAAATTGCCTGGGTAGTAGAAAATATGTATTTCAATGTCTTCATCTATAAGATGTTCAACGCTTCAGCAAGCGATATATCAGCTATGGTTATGGCATCTGCTGTTATGGCAGCACTCACAACCATAGTCATGGGAACATTATCTGATAAACTGGGCAAAAGAAAAGCCTTCATGTCCTTCGGTTATATTATCTGGGGTATTACAATAGTTGTCTTTGCCTACCTTAAAAATGTCATCGGTGTTATTGTAATGGACTGTGTTATGACTTTCTTTGGATCGACCGCCAACGATGCAGCCTACAATGCCTGGCTGACTGACAGCGGTAACGCAACAAATAGAGGAAAGATCGAAGGTATCAACGCGATGATGCCGCTTATTTCCATTCTGGTGGTATTTGGTTCATTCATGTCATTTAATTTGGATTCCATGGCTTCATGGAAAACAATCTTCTATATCATTGGTATCCTTACAACGTTGATTGGTATACTTGGTCTATTCATTATTGAAGATGTACCAGGTTTAAAGAAATCAGATTCATCTTTCATTGACACATTGATTTATTCTTTCCGTGTTTCTACATACAGAGAAAATAAAGAACTTTATAAAGTACTTTTAGGTTTTGCCATCTTCGGTATTTCCATTCAGGTATTTATGCCCTATCTGATTATCTATTATGAAAAAACTCTTGAACTTAGTAACTATGTTCTGGTTATGGCTCCAGCTATTATTATTGCAGCAGTTGTAACAGCGTTCTATGGAAGAGTATATGACTCAAAAGGATTTGCATATTCAATCGTATGGCCGCTGGTTATGCTGATTGGTGGTTATATATTGCTTTACTGTTTCACCAACATCGTACTGGTATTCATCGGTTCAATGCTGATGATGTCTGGATACCTTTGTGGAATGTCGGTATTTGGCGCAAAGATAAGAGATCTGATTCCCGAAAACAAAGCCGGACAGTTCCAGGGCGTCAGAATCATCGGTCAGGTTTTCGTTCCTGGGCTTATAGGACCATATATCGGTTCAGCTGTTTTAAAGAATGCCGATGTTATCCTGAACTCCGATGGCACAACATCTTTCCTGCCAAATGCCAATATCTTCATGGCGGCTCTGATTGTTATAGTTCTGCTTACAGGATACCTAATGCTGTTTTCAAAAAAGGATATTAAAAGATAATCCACTTCTTTTACAGCTATAAAAAACAACGATGACCCATTAAGCAGGTCATCGTTTTGATATATTTCTTTAAATTGTTTATCCAATAACGTTTTCTTTCTGATACCTTCTGTAAATCGCAAAATAGAAATATGGAACCATTACCAGTACGTACATTATCCAACTGAATACGAAGCACTCAAACACATGAACAAGTTTATAACTTATTTTCATCATGACAATGCAGTAGGCAATTCTTGAGCCTACCATAACAATAAGCTGCAGATTCATTGATGTCAACGACTTACCAAATCCCCTGATTGAATAGTTCAGCAACGAAGCAATCAGATACATAAAATACGATGCCATCAGATAACGTGACATTTTTACTGCAACCATAATTGCTTCATTTGAATCAGTGAACAAGGAACTGAGTTCTTCGGCAAACACAAAGGATAAACCTCCAACTAACAGCCACATAACAAGTCCACATTGAATGGTCTTTCTTATTCCAACAAATATTCTTTCGTGTTTTTTTGCACCGATATTCTGACCAACATAGGTCGATAATGCCAATCCAAGCGATGAGGTTACTACCATCATAAACTTGTCAATTTTATTTGCTATTGATACTCCGGCAATTGCAGCTGCACCAAAGGTATTTGTATATGAATTTACAATCAATATTGAAAGAGTTGTCAGACTGGTCTGAATTCCTGAAGGAATTCCATATATCATCATTTCTTTAAACATATCAAACTTGATTTTAAGTTTTCGTAATTCAAGCCGATAATCTTCTTCTATTGTCGCCATTTTCAATAAGACAAATACCGCAGATACAAACTGCGATAAAACGGTTGCGATTGCTACACCGGCAATTCCCATATAAAAAAACTTTACAAATATCAAATCGAGAACAATGTTTATTCCGCTGCTTATTACTAGATACAAGAAAGGATTTTTGGAATCACCGAAAGCCCTTAAGATACCCGATCCCACATTATACAAGGCTGTAAAAACCATTCCTGAAAAATATATCTTCAGATAAAGGCAAGCCTCATAGAAGACGTCGTCAGGACAGTTAATAAATTCAAGAAGATTTCCAGAAAAGATGATTCCCGATATACTCAATAAAAGGCCTATTAATATTGTCGATGTTATTGCTGTATGTATTGAATCCTGAACTTTAATTTTGTCCTTTGCACCATAATATCTTGCAGCAAGAACACCTACCCCTGTTGATAGTCCGGTAAAGAACCCAACAACGAGGTCTGCAATCATTGCTGATGCACCAACAGCAGCTAATGCTGTAAGTCCTACATATCTGCCGACAATAATAGAATCGACGCTGTTGTAAAGATTCTGAAAAACCCTGCCAAGGAAAATAGGCAGGGCCAAAAGAATTATTGAAGTAGTTATATTTCCTTCTAGAAGATTAATTCTTTTTGTGAACATTATTTTTTGTTTACTTTTTTATGAATGATACCAGTAATGATTGGTGTAAGAATAGACGAAACAACACATGATGCTGCTATCTGCGCTGTAGCAACCGGTACAATTGTATTTAGTGATGGATCAGATAAAGCAACATTTGCAGGAGTTGCTGTAGCATTACCACCAGTAGTGCCTACAGCCATTCCAATTGGATCCCATTTTCTTCTAATAAGACTATAGATAACAAATGATAGTAAACCAGTGGTAACAACTGTGATCAAACCAAGAAGAACACCAGATAAGCCAGCCTTGAATATCGTAACAAATGACATATTTGCACCGAGGGTAAAACCACAGAATGGAATAAGCATTTCCATACCATTGCTCAGTATTTTCTTAAATTCTGGATCAAGATTTCCAAGTATCATACCTATAATAATCGGAACAACAACTGATACGAGAGAAATAAATGGAATAGATGAAATTCCGGATGCACCTAAGGCGATCATTGTCAGGAATGGTCCATCATTCAAAGACAGTACTGCAATAGCACCGGCATCAGTTTCATCGCCATATTCATTTGCCAGAGCAGAATACATTGTTCCATTTGAATTGGTAATTGCTGCGATTGCTGCAAGTGATGAAATACCTAGGAAACTGTCATTGAAGAATTTGCTGATAGCAATACCTATACCTGTACCAATCAGAAATTTGACAATGGTAAGTATTGCTCCTTTGACGATAGGTTCACCAGCTTTTTTAAATGAGATGGTGGAACCAGTACAGATAAGATAAAGTCCCATAACAACCGGCTGTCCATTTTTAAACAGCGATGTCGTAATACCACCTATCTCAAGAATCTTAGGACAGCAGGTATTAATAAGACAGGCAAGAAGCAAAGGAATCAGCATCATTCCGCCTGGGAACTTTTTAAGTGTCTTTACTATTTTCATTATTTTGCACTACCGAATAATTTAGCACCACGGTTCTTATAGGCTTCTGTACCTTCAACGCCTCTTGTGCAGTTGTTCTGTAGCATTTCACCTTTCAGGAATTTCTGCATATTGTCGAAACCGATGTCATACTGGTGCCAAGCTCTTTCATTAACGAAACCAGCCATATGGTTTGTAATAATGAGTTTCTCTGCAGGGATGTCATAAATTGAGTCTTCTGTTCCTAGAGGTTCTTTATCATGAACGTCAATGGCAGCCTTTCTGATTTTTCCGTTTACGAGCGCTTCTTTTAAAGCAGTGGTGTCAACAAGTGCAGCTCTGCCTGTATTAACGAAACCACATTCAGGTTTCATAAGGTCAAACTGTTCCTTACCTACAAGTCCCTTGTTTTCAGCAGTAACTCTGGCAAGTACTGAAATATAATCAGAAACTCTGCATACATCATTTAAACTCATCAGTTCAACATTCATCTTTGTTGCAACATCTTCCGGTAAGAATGGGTCATAGGCAACAACTTTCATATTGAATGCCTGACCAAGTTTAGCAAGATACTGGCCGTTTCTTCCCAAACCAATGATACCAAGGGTTTTTCTGCAAAGTTCAAATGAACCTTTTTCCATCTGTGATCTTAAACTTGCACGATTGTCAGCAGTCCATTTTTCATTTCTAATTCTTGTAGTAACATCAATTACTGGACGTGCCATATTCATAATCAGGTTGAAAGTCAGTTCAGCAACTGAAACTGTACATCTTCCTGCACTGTTTAATACAGGTACACCAGCTTCTTTGCAGGCCTGTAAATCAATGTTTTCTTCTGGTCCATCTCTTACAGAAAGGATAAGTTTTAAATCTGGGCAATTATCCAGTACTTTCTTTGTAACTGCATCATAACCACAGAAATAGATTTCACATCCCTGTAATGCTTCAATAACCTGATCTTCATTCATATGATCAGCATGGTTGTTTGTGATGTTGAAACCAGCTCTTTTAACATTTACAACTTTGCTGAAATTTTCTTCCCATTCGGCGCTGTATTCGCCTGTCCATAACATATTTAACATTTTAATTTTCTCCTTAATTTAGAATCCCAATAATAAACCACCAGAAAGATCGATAATACTTCCTACAAGAAGTTTGCCGGATTCGTTGGCAATTATATTTATTGCTTCTGCCAGTTCTTCTGGCTCAGTAAAACGATGTAGTGGTGCTCTCTTCAGTTTTTTCTGGAAAGCCTCTCCCATAGCATCAGTTGCAGGTGTCTTTGTGAAACCAGGAATTACAGCATTGACATAAATACCATATTCAACAAGTTCACATGCTGTTGATTTTGTCAGTCCCCATTCACCTGTTTTGTTCATTACATAGTAGCCATGTTCTTTACTTGTAGGAAGGAAAGCAGCCTTTGACAGCACGTTAACGACTCTTCCACCTTTAGCTATAGCAATATTTCTTTTTGCATATTCCTGTGTTGTAAGGAACATAGCATTTACATTTGCATCACAGGCAGTGCCCCATTCTTCAAGGGTAACGTCCTGTAGTTTTCTGTTGATGTTTTTGCCTGCGTTGTTTATCAGGATATCTACCTGACCAAACGCTTTATATGCAATATCAAAAGCTTTTTTTACATCTTCTGGCTTTGACATATCACCTTTGCAGGCAACAACTTCGGCTTTATATTCTTCTTTCAAACTCTCAACGAATCTGATTGCATCTTCTTCATGAGACCTGAAATTTACACAAACTTTTGCACCGGTCTTGGCGAACTCTTTACAAATAGCTGCACCGATTCCGCTTGTTCCACCAGTTACAAAAACAACTTTTCCTTCATTTTGAACTGTAATCATAATTTCCTCCTAAAAGCCTAGAAGCATGCCCTGAGATGCATCAATAGCTGCTCCGGCAATTGCTGAAGATTCGCTTGATGCCAAAAAGACTGCAATCTTTGCAATTTCTTCAGGTCTAATAGATGTCTTATAAGGGGTTCTTGCTTCTTTTTCTGCCATCAGAGGGTCATCAGCGTTCAAGTTTGTTTTTACCAATCCAACACAGATGCCATTGGCAACAATATTGTGTTCAGCAAGATCAACTACAGTCTGTCTTGTCAGGCCAAGCTCAACGTCCTTGGTTGTTGTATAACATACCCTGTTCTTTGACTTTGAGGTAATAGCAACTTTTGATAAAGTGTTAACTATTTTCCCAGGCTTGTTCTGAGCAATTCTTCTTTTGGCGAACTCTCTTGTCATCAGCAACATTCCAGTGGCGTTGTTGTGCAGAGAACCGCACCATTCATCATAGGTAATGTTCAGAAATGGAGTCTTATTTAAATAACCAGCATTATTTACTAAAACATCCACACCACCAAATGCTTTTTCGGCTTCATCAAACATTCTTATGGCATCTTCTTCCATACCAGCATCGCCTTGTACAGCAATACCTTCAGTGCCATAAAGTTCTTTAAAGCGTGAAAGCATCTTCTGAGTTTCTTCTAACCTGTGTGCAGAGTGGAAAGCTACTACCAGTTTTGAGCCTTCCTTGGCGAATTCCTCGCTTATAGCTGCGCCAATTCCTGTCGATCCACCGGTTACCAGTACAACTCGGTCTTTCAACTTTAAATCCATATAATCCCTCCCTGAATTACATGTTTACATTATAGTCTATTTTTAACCATCATGCTAAAATACGAGTTAGGAGGTTTATCAAAATGGAAAAAGATTTTATTATTGCTCCAGAGTCTGCTGATGTAGATTTATCTGGACAAATCGCTGTTGTTACTGGTGCGAACAGCGGTATGGGTGCTGCAACCAAAAAGCTGTTTGAAAAGCATGGTGCAATTGTCTGTGGACTTGACCTTGTTGAAGATGATGAGGCTAACAACATGTATAACTGCAACATCGCTGATCAGACAAAAGTTAAGGAAGTTATCGAGAAAATCGATAAGAAATTCGGAAAAATTGACATTCTGGTATGCTGTGCTGGAGTTACCAATGCTATTAATTTTGAAGAATTGACTGAAGCTCAGTGGGACAGAACCATGAACATCAATGCGAAGGGCACATTCTTTATCTCTCAGGCCGTTTATGAGGTCATGAAGAGAAACAAGTATGGAAAAATGGTTCATGTATCATCAATTGCTGGACTGGCATCTGGAGCTGGTTCTTCAGTAGATTATGCGTGTTCAAAAGGCGCTGTGCTTGTCTTAAGCAGATATATTGCCAGAATTGGTGCTGAACATGGTATCTATTCCAACGCAATTATTCCTGGGCCTACGGAAACACCTATGCTTTATAAACTGAAAGACTTCAATAAACCTGTTATTGAAGATACTTCATTCCCAATGAACAGAAAAGCCAAACCTGAAGATTGTGCCTATGCTATCCTGTTCCTTGCTTCTCAGCAGTCAAACTTTATCACTGGTGCCTACCTTGATACAAACGGCGGACTGGTAATGAGATAAATTAAAAAACCATATTCTGGATAAACCACAATATGGTTTTTTTGTGCTTATTTTTTTCTGTTTTCTTTTTCGAGTTTTCTTCTCTCTTTTCGGTCAAGTGTATGGATTTTTGGAGTTTCATTTCTGATTTTCAGATATTTAGGACCTATATAAGCCGACCAAGCAATTGATGATATCTTGCTGAGAACAATTAGAATCAGCATTCCCCAGATAGCATCGACAAAAAACATAATCAATGAACCAATAAATATAGATGCCAGATCCAGATAGAACATCTGCCTGTTTATCTTGTTTTCATCAACTATATCAGTCATTCTGTTTAATGCAAAACGCTTATTAAGTATATGGTTTGAAGCGTCAATACCATTAAAACTATAGTAAACTTTCCTTAAATATTTGAAAATCGCAAATCCACTGAAACCAATGGTCACTATTGCTGAAACCACTGTTGGATTATTGATGAATTCACTGAAACTTTTATAATCCATTTTTCCCTCCGTTTTAAAAAGCAGCAGGGAAGATTCCCTGCTGCTTCCATTAGTTAATACAAATTACATTACTTTCAGTACAGAGAATAGGATACCTACTACTAATGAACCGACGATAATCCAGTTTGTATGTACTTTCTTCTTGCATAAGAAATACATTAAGAAAGTTGTTGCTAAAGGTAATAATCCTGGGCAAATATTATCTAGCATTGACTGAATTGATACAGTGTTGATATCTGAAACGAACTGTAATGTTGTTGTGATATTAACGTATTTAGCAGTCATACCACCCATAATGAACATAGCCATTACGCCAGCAGCTTTAGCAATTTTGCTTACTAAACCTGACTTTAATAGTGATACAACGAAGTCTGAACCAAGTTCGTAACCTTTAGGGAAACCTAAAACGCCAAGAATTGGTGGAGTGATATTAATGCCTAACAGCATCAGTAATGAACCAGCTACTGAACCTTCTAAACAGTATGGCAGAGTTAATGCGATAGCAATCTGTCTTGTTGTAGAACCATGGATTGCATCACCCATACCTGATAGAGGTCCCATTAAGCTTGATCTTGTTGCAGAAATAAGTTCTGAAGAGATTTCAGCACCGTTTGCTTTCTGCTCTTCCATACCCATAATGATACCGAAGATGATACCTGAGAAAGACTGTTCACACAGGTAATAAGTACGTAAACTAGTTAAACGCTCTCTGATGATTTCTTCTGCGTTTTCTCTGCCTTCGTATAAATAACGATAAATTGGCATCATAGCAGCAGTGAAAGCGTTGAAATACTGTCTGTCATATGACTGACATGTCATGTGGTAAACCTGGAATCTTAACCAAGCCATCCAGCGCATGCCAGTAGGAATTTTTCTATATTCAGCCATTATCTGTCTCCTTTCTTCAAGAAGTCAGGGTCTCCCCATACAAGTGATAGATAAGCCAGAATGAATCCAAATACTGCCTGAGCAATAATTGGAAGATTGAAACACTTCATCGCAAAGAAACCAGCGATGAAGAATGGAATCTGAATTGGGCTTCCCATAATATACAGGAAGATACCAAATCCCATTGCAGGCAAGATCTTACCCATGATTTCGAATCCATGAAGGATAGTCTGTGGAAGATTATTTACTAACCAAACAACAGCATCAGTTCCTTTGAACAGGATTAAGAAGATAATTGGAGATCTAAGAACGATACTTGTTAGAACTGGGTAAACGAATGCACCTAATCTAATGCCTAAGTAGTTGTTCTTTTCGCAGCACTTGTCAATATATGGAGACCAAACAGATGTGTTGATTGTCATCCAAATTGTCTGGAAGCCAACACCGACAGCGCCAAATGGAGCAGCAAGTGCGACAGCAGTTTCTGTATCAAGTCCAGCAGAAATTGCTAGAGGAACAGCGATACAGCATGCTAATAATTGGTCTGATGGTAAAGTACCACCATACATTACTACACCTAAGTACATTGTATGGATTGCAGCACCGACAGCAACGCCCATTGATGGGTTACCCATTATGATACCCAAGAATAAACCTACGATTGAACCAAATACATTTGGACCAATGAACAGGATAAGAGGCTTTGCTGAATAGAATCCGTAATACAACGCAATAAGAGCAGCTTGTAAAACAGTCATGGTTTTTCCCTCCCTTGAATTTTAAAAACCAGTTATACTAAGAGCTTCTTTCAAAGTTGTCTTTGGTAAATCTGACATTGCCTGGAAAACAGTTTCAACACCAAGATCAGCTAATTCTTTTAATTGATTTGCATCTTTTTCATCGATATAGCATGATTTGTCAACCTGTTTTCTACCAATTCCACCAGCTAAATTGCCGATGTTCAGTTCATCGAATTTCCATCCAGCCTGGTAAGTTCTGTAAGCAGTGTCAACATTACCCCAAATCAACATATTGCGTTCTCCTTCATACTTTCCAGCATTCAGATTAGCAATAGCATCATTTACACTGACAACATCAATAGATACACCTGGAACTACTGCGAGCAAGAATATCTGCTTCATCATATCGTTTGAAGCATACATATCATCAATTAAAACGATATTGCTGATATTGTATTCTCTGGTCATTCTTGCAGCAACCTGTCCATGAATATACCTATTATCAATTCTGGCGATTTTAGTATCCGCCATAACATTCCCTCCTTTCTTTACTAACTAAAACAAGCGAATGTCTTTGTTGTTTTTGTTGTGATGCATTTCCCAGTACTATCAAACGCAAAACAAAAGCAAGCTTAGTAGTTATTTTTATTATACATAAATTTGTGAAATGTAAAGATTTTTTATGTTAACGCTTCCAAATTAAACAAGTACCTGGAGTATATACATCCAGAAAGTCAAAGATAATAGTGACAAAATAGTTGTGAATACAATCATCTGATTGACGTAATCCATCTTCCACCCCGCCTGTTGCGATACGGTAAATGCTGTAATTGCTGAAGGAGCAGCGCAAAGGAGCAGCACGATAAAAGACTCAACATAACTTAGATTAAATAGAATAATTACCGGTACAAATATTGCAGGAACAAGTACCAGTTTTATGAATACGCCAATTATGAGCTTAGAAATGTTTGATTTAAGTCCACCCATCTTCAACGATGATCCAAGGATGATAAGTTGCAGTGGTGAAGCTGCTGAACCAAGATTTGAACAGGTTGTTTTAATAAACTGAGGAAGTTCAATATTCAGTTTAACAACTATCAGTGCAACAATGATTGCCACCGTATATGGAGAAAGCAGAACATTCTTTATTGTCTTAACGTAATCAATTTTTCCGTCCTTGGAATTACCATATATCTCCTTGCCAAGAACACTTCCAAGATTCTGCATCGGCAGAATGATCAGTAAAGAAATTGTATAGACTGCTGCCTGTTCAGCCGACAGCATATAATTTGCTAAAGATGTTCCAAAAAGAATCATGTTTGACCTGAAAATTGTCTGCTGCACAGGTCCCCTTTCATCAGGTTCCTTAAAAGTAAGCTTTGCGACAAGCATTGCCAGTAAGAATGTAATTATTTCAATAGCAATGACCAGGATGATTGTTTTTGGTTGAAGATCTATCTTTCCTTTACCATTATATGTACTAAGAAAGAAAGAGCAGGGAAACAGTATGTTATAGGCCAGCCAGCCCATTTTTTTACCTGTTTTTTCATCGATTATATTAAGTTTTTTTGCCAGTACGCCGATTAGACACATCATGAAAAGTGGCAAAACGGCATTGATTGAGTTTAATATCATTTGCGTTTCCTTTCAATACCAACAAATAAACTACAGGGATTGTTTTGATTATATACCCCTTTTGTTAAAACTTGAACAATGAAAATCTTTAATCTAAAATACACATATAGAAAAACGGGAGGTTTAAATATGATAGGCATAGTACTGGTCTCACATGGAAAAATGGCAGAAGGCATCTGTGATTCTGCATCCATGTTATTCGGAGATCTTGAACAGGTAAAAACAGTTTCGCTTGTACCTGGTGAAGGTCCTGAAGACTTTGACAAAGAGTTGCTGGCAGCCATCGATTCCGTCGATACTGGCGATGGAGTTGTTGTTCTGGCTGACCTTATGGGCGGAACTCCTTGCAACAGATGTATCTTCAATTTCCAATACAAAAAGTATCAGGTAATTGCAGGTATGTCGCTTCCAATGTTCATTGAACTATTAGGAATGAGAATGGCTGGAACTGTGGATTTCGATAGTCTTATCGAATCAGCACAGAACAGCGTTATTAACGTCAACAAGAAATTTGGTATTTAATTATGAATTTTAACACTCTATTTGAAAACAGATATGTAATTGCTGCTGTATTTGGAATTCTTATGTCCCTTTCAGAGCTTGCACTTATAAAGAAAAATCAGCTGTACGATCCAAAGAACGTTGAACAGATGAAGATTCATGTCCTGAATACACGATACAGATTCAACGAAAGAAAAGGTCTGGATATTCAGTATATAAACAGAACTATCGGTTACTTCCATATTGGTGTAGCTGCAGTTGCTGCCATCTGTCTTATCTTCAACTATATCCTTGGTGCTGCTGTATATTTTATTGGTTATATTGCAATCAATTATGTTGCATATGCCTACATCAACAAAGAACTTACAAAGGATGGTAAACAGTAATGGAAGTCTTGCTTAAATACTGGTGGATATTCCTGATTATTGCTATTTCAATAGCTGCAGTTACCTACATAAGAAGAACTGCAGCAAGCCTTCAGAAAGAAGCTGAACAAATTGAAAGCGATATGTCATCTAAGAAAATGGAACCCGGTACAAGCGTAATACTTGACAGTGGTATCCATGGAACAATCAAATCGGTAAAGGAAAGTACCTGTATGGTTGAAATTGCTCCTGGCGTTCAGGTAGAAGTTGAAAAATATGGCTTATACTACGGATATGGCTTAGGAAAAAAGAAATAATACCAAAAACCTGAAACATTAACGTTTCAGGTTTTTATTAATATTGAACATAATTTCATAAATGCCAACAAAATATCACAATTTTGTAAAAATTATTTTGCTAAAATTTATTTATAACAAATAAACGGGGAGGTTTATCATGTTAGTAACAACAAAAGAAATTATGGATAGAGCCTACAGAGATCATTATGCTGTAGTATCTCCAAGTATTGACGGACCTGAATGTCTCTGGATGTCAATAAGAGCAGCTGAAGAAATGAAATCACCTGTAATTCTTGGTATGAGACATGGCGTGTTTGCTAAAGAAGAACTTAGAACATTCGTTAATTTCGCTCAAACCCTTGCTGAACAGGCAAGTGTACCAGTTTCAATCAACTGGGATCATTCACCAACAATGGATATTGCATTTGAAGGTTTCTATGCTGGAGTATCTTCTGTAATGCTTGATTATTCACTTAAACCATTTGAAGAAAACGTTGCTGGTGTTGCTGAACTTTGTGAAAAGGTTCATAGAGCTGGGGTTTCAGTAGAAGCTGAACTTGGCCATCTTGGTGTAGATACACCACTTGAGGGTACTGATAAAGGTATCTTCGCAGTTTCTGACTGTATTTATACTGATCCAAAAGAAGCAGCAGAATTTGTCAAGAGAACTGGTGTTGACTGTCTTGCTGTATCAATTGGTAACAAACATGGCATTTATGCTGATGACATCATCCCTCATATCAACTTTGAAGTTCTTGAAGCCCTTAATAAGGCATGTGGCATTCCACTGGTAATGCATGGTGGTTCAGGAACTGGTGATGAAAACCTTCATAAAGCTGGAACAATGGGTGTATGTAAGATTAACGTTGGTTCAGATTTAAGAAAAGAAGCTGCTGATGCAGTAATCAACTGCACTGACAGAGCTAAACAGAGAACAAGGGGTTTCTTCCTGATGCATGACGGATACAAAGAGTGTGTTAAACACCAGATGGAAGTATTTGGCTGTGCAGGAAAAGCCTGGTAATATCCAATAAATTTCCTCTTTTCTAGACCTCTTAATTAAGAGGTCTTCTTTTATATATGTGCATTATATTCTATAATCTTTATGAGGAATCAACATGGATAAAAAAGATAATTTACTTGGGTATGTGGCTGAACTCTATTATGAAAGAGGCCTCTCACAGAAAGAAATAAGCGCAATACTCAACGTTTCAAGACCAACAGTTTCACGTTTGATTGATAATAGTAAAACGCAGGGTATCGTAGAAATCAAAATCAACAACCCAATTAAGAAAAACCAGAACCTATCAGAAAAAATCAGACACTATTTTAAGTTACGTGACTGTATAGTTGTATGTGGATCGTATGATTTTGATAAAGCCATAGACATGTCTGCAAAAGCAGCAGTTGAAATGCTTGATGTTTTTCTTGATGACGGAATGAGTCTTGGAGTAACCTGGGGAAGATCTGTTAATGCAGTAGCTTCAGCTTTACACAACACTTCAATATCCAATATAAATGTCTGTCAATTGTCAGGATGCCTTCCTATTAAAAATCCAAATCTCAGCAGTTTTATTGTTCCTCATAGATTCGCTCAGAAATTCAATGGTTCATGTACCAATATCACTGCCCCTCTTTTTGTTCAGGGAAAAGAAATTTATGAATACCTTGTAAATGAACCGTTAATAAAAGACGCCATTGATAAAGCGTCTAATGTAGATGTTTCACTAATAAGTGTTGGTCCTATTGGAGACAAGAAGAACTTCATGTACCAGTCGGGTTACTATGACATATTTTCCCTGGATCGCTTTAAAAATAAAGGTGCAGTAGCATTGGCAGCAGGGAGGTTTATCGATATTAATGGTAACGAGGTGAATGTAGATAATCTCTACAGTATTTCGGTTCCACTAGATAAGTTGCGCAAGATTCCGGTTACTATTGCAGTATCTGCTACAGCCGATAGAGCTGAGGCAACATATGCTGTTCTTAATAGCCACTGCATCGACGTACTGGTAATCGATGAAGCCTTAGCAAATAAATTGCTGGAAATCAGGTCAAATTATCAAAGAAGCTTATAGCTTCTTTTTTTTGATAAAAATTGCTGAACAAATGTTTGCACCATTTTTTATTAACAGTTAGGGTTTACTGGTTTCCCAACCATTAACAACTCAAGTTGTCTTGAATCACAATATTTCACTTTTGCGAAATTTTGTTCATATGTATTATATACTAAAAAACGACTTTAAACTGATAATCTTTAAAATCTCAGACAATGTTTTCTTTATATGAGCATAACTACCACCCGTGAGAACG
>DCHD01000001.1 GCA_002315565.1 Solobacterium sp. UBA1761
GGACATTTTCAATTTGGATTCACATAAATATGGGGAGGTTTTTACCTCCCCACAGAATTAGAGAATTTCTACTTTCTGACTTGATTCAATCTGCTTGGTTTCCTGTGAAGGAACGGTGATTTCAAGAATACCATTGTTGAACTTTGCTTTGACATCTTCGCCCTTGATGGAATCACCGACATAGAATGTTCTTGAGCATGAACCGAACTGTCTTTCCTGTCTTACAAGGTTGCCTTTGGCATCCTTTTCTTCATTGGTCATATTGTGTTCAGCTTTAATGGTCAGATAGCCGTTTGAGATCTGAAGATCTACATCTTCCTTCTTATAACCTGGGAGTTCAACTTCCAGATTGTAGTAGCCATCTTTCTCATGGACATCAGTCTTCATAAAACTTGTTAATGTATTCATTGGTCTTGTGAAGAAATCGTCAATATCTTCAAACACATCGAATCTTTTAGGCATATATTTCATATTTCTTCCCTCCTATATATTACCTGGGTTATATTTCAACCACACTTATATGATATCACTTCTGTTAGCACTGTCAAGTAGAGAGTGCTAATTTCTTTAAAGATATTTCCCAACTGCCATACAATTAAGATATGAAAAAGAAAGATATTCTCTTTGTCATCATTGAAACACTTCTGTATGTGACTTTTATTGTGTGTGATCTGAAGTCAGTATACAGTTCATGTTTAAAATACGCAGGAATGCTACTCTGCCTTCTTTATACGCTTACTGAAAGAAAAAGACTTGGTACACTGGCAATGCTTCTTACATGTGTGGCCGATTTATTTCTTTTAATAATAGATAGATATTATGTTGTCGGTGTATCAGTATTCTTTATCGTACAGATAATCTACTGTATCTGTCTTTCAAAAGAAAACATTAAACCTTATATTGTCTTTAGAATTGTTCTTCCTGTTGCTCTTATTGCGGTTTTATATAATATGGGAATGCTGGATATGCTTAACGCTTTGACTGTTAGCTATTTCGCTCAGCTTCTTATATCCTGCATATCTTCTTTTAACAACAAAAAACTCAGACTGTTTTCTTTAGGTCTGAGTTTATTCGTGTGTTGTGATATCTGTGTCGGATTACACAATATCTTTATTCATAATGGTATGATCGCCATACTGCAGTGGGTTTTCTATCTGCCAAGCCAGGTAATCATAGCTTATACTATTTCGAAATAAGCGCTTCTCTTTTCTTCATACATCTCTTTAGCCATAATCCTGAGAAGTAATAGATCAAAAACAAACAGTCAGTGATAAGCCATGAGATAGGATAGCAGTACATAATTTCAATAATATTTGTGAAGTCTTTTGAAAGAATGTAGACCACTCTGACAACACAGATTCCACACGCCGTCATCAGCATTGGAAGCAGTGAGTCTCCACAGGCTCTGATTGTTGAAGAGAATACTTCAACAAAGACAAACGTCAGCCAGCATGGTGCCAGGAATTTGGTCAGTTCATAACCGATTCTGATGACTTCAGCATCATCTGTAAACAGTGCCGTCATCCAGTCACCGAAGAAGTAACATAATGCAGATATTATTGATGAGAACGCCATGAACAGTGCTACTGATTTCCATACTGTTTCTTTTACTCGTTTTATATTGCCGGCACCGAAATTCTGTCCGACAACAGTCATTGTTGCCGTACCGAGGGCTCCTGAGAACATCCAGAACAGAGCATCAATCTTACCTAATGCAGCAAAGCCAGCAACTGAATCCGTTCCGAAACCATTTACTGATTTCTGAATCAGAATATTGGTTACTGTATACATAACTGACTGTAAACCGGTAGGAATGCCGATTTTTATAATATTGAACAGCATATTCTTTTCGTAGCTTATGTCCTTAAGTACGAAATGGTAGCAGTCTTCACTTCTTCCAAGCACAAATAAAGTAAGAACTGCAGCAACCAGAATAGAGATAACAGTAGCAAGCGCTGCACCGACAACTTCCATGTGCCAGTATTTTACAAATACAGTGTCAAGAATAATATTGGTGATAGTAGATGCAATCAGGAAGTAAAGCGGTCTTTTTGAATCGCCGATTGCTCTTAAGACACCGGCACCCATGTTGTAGATCATTAACGGAATGCAACCAGTAAAATAGATACGCATATACTGAACTGAATAGTCATAGATATCAGCAGGTACATTTGTCCATGTCAATAGAAGTGGAGCGGTAACAATTCCCAGCACCATGACAACAAAACCCATAGCCACTGCCAGAAACATTGAAGATCTTACAGCTTTTCTGACACCGTCTCTGTCACCTTTGCCATAAAGCTGTGCCACAACAACCGTAGCACCGCCACCTACTCCGGTAATAAAACCTACCAGCAGGTTAATTAAAGTGCCTGTTGTTCCGCCAACTGCTGCCAGAGCCTGTTTGCCGACATAGTTTCCTACGATAATCGCATCGACAGTGTTATAAAGCTGCTGAAAGAACGTACCGAACAGTATAGGGAAAAACAGAATAAGTAACTGCGTATATAGAGGACCGTTAAGAATGTCCTGTTTCTTTTTTCTGAATATAGCCATATATTCAGTTTACACCCAACAATGAATTATAATTAACAGGAAGGAGATATATTTATGGAAACAATCAATTTCAGAATTATCATGACAAACGGAGACGAGATGACAGGTGAAATGTATCCTGAAATCGCTCCAATAACAGTAGCAAATTTCAAAAAGCTCATTGAAGAAAAATTCTTCGATGGACTTATTTTCCACAGAGTAATCAGAGGCTTTATGATTCAGGGCGGAGACCCAACAGGTACAGGTATGGGTGGCTCAAAAGAAAACATCAAAGGTGAATTCCTGCAGAATGGTTTTGTGAATAATCTTAAACATACCCGCGGTGTTCTTTCAATGGCCAGAGCCATGGATCCTAACTCTGCATCTTCACAGTTCTTTATTATGCACCAGGATGCTCCACATCTTGATGGCGGTTATGCAGCATTCGGAAAGATCACTGAAGGTATTGAAGTTGTAGATAAGATTGCTTCAACTCCAACCGACTACAGAGATAAACCATTAACTGAACAGAAAATCAAAACTATTGAACTTATCTGATGAACGTACTGATAACTATTGAACTGTTAAAAGAAAGAAAAGAGGAAGTTGAAAAACTTCCCTGTTCTTTTATCTGGTCAAGCAGAAAAGATGTAACCAAAGAAGAGGTTGAATGGGCCGATGTAATACTTGGTCAGCTTCCACTCGATTTACTTCCATATGCGAAGAACCTCAAATACCTGCATCTGATGTTTGCGGGAAGTGACAACTATGCGTTTAATCCTTATATTCAGAATAAAGTAATACTTACCAATTCCAGTGGCTGCTATTCCCATGGAATATCTGAATACTTGGTTGCCATGACCCTTCACTTCTTTAAAAACATCAATCTCTATGATAGAAATATGCCAAACCATCTTTATAAGGAGATGGGTGAATCAAGGACAATCCTGAATTCCAGGTTTGTGATTATCGGTGCCGGTTCTATCGGAAGCGAATTTGCGAAAAAGATAAAAGCCCTTGGCGGTTATACCATCGGCATCAAGCGCACTCCGTCTGAGAAACCTGATTACTTCGATGAGCTATACACAAACGAAAGACTTGATGAAGTATTGCCTAGAGCAGATGTAGTTGCAATGTGTCTGCCACAGAATGATTCAACAAGAAAAATGATGGACAAAGACAGACTCAATCTTTTAAAGAAAGATGCAGTCCTGCTCAATGTTGGAAGAGGTTCTGCCATCGATACCGAAGCACTGATTCCGTTGTTAAAAGAAAAGAAGATATCAGCTGGCCTCGATGTCCACGAGATAGAACCTTTACCAGAAACAAATGAATTATGGGATCTTGATAATGTACTGATTCTTCCTCATGTGACAGGTAAAGAAAACCTGAAGTACACAAGAGAAAGACTGGCAGATCTTGCCATAGAGAACCTTACAAATTACATCAGTAATAAACCGCTTAAAAACATTGTAGACTTCTCTACCGGTTACAGAAAATCAACAATATGAAAAGAAAGACAGATTATTACAATCTGTCTTTTAAATTCTTGCTCCATCAAATTTAATTTCTAAATCTTCTTTTAGAACCTGGATAACTTTGTATGTTGTTTCCTTGCCGCAGCGAGGGCAGTAGTACAATTGTACAAGCTCGCCTGAAGACTTACCGTCTGTGTTTTCAACAACTCTTCCTTTGACTGCTGTATCAGGATTGAAGTTCTCTCCGCAGCTGTCGCACTGGAAGATTCTTTCATCTCCTATAAGCACACCACCACTTACTTTTTCAAGTTCTTCTTCTTTTAATATTTTTTTATCTGTCATAATATCTCTCCTTTATCCACCATTATTGTGACACATTGTGTATGACAGGACTGTTACACGATTTTTAATGATCTGAGATAGACTTTCTGTTCATCAGTTATACGGTAGGATTCAATAGCTTTCTGGATGGCCTTGTTGTGGGTCCACTTATCAAGTTTGTGATTTTCGATATCCTTTATAACCATATCGTACTGTTTAGCCAAAGCCGTTGCATAATACCAGGCTATCATCATGTTGACATAGTATTCTTCACTTCTGATTGGTGATACTATATCGAGATATTCCTCTTTAAAATCTTCATCAAGATAGAAGTTCATCAGCATCTCTATACCGAACCTGATGGTGTAGGTCTTTTTTGACTTCACCCATTTCTTTATTTCTTTTATTAGTTTCTCTTTATTCTTCGCAAAAGCCTTAGGCTTAAGTGTATCGCATGCTGCCCAGTTATCAACATAAGGGAGAAACTGGTTGACTCTCGTAAGTGCTTCATCATAATCTTTGATGTCACTTAAACAGATTGAATGAAGCATGTTTTCATCGTAGTAATGATGAGGAAGTTCATCAAGAAACTCTTTTACATATGGTTCATTCTTAATCTTCTTGTAATATCCTTTTAAAGCTGGAGCTCTTACACCGATAAAGTCTTCTCTTTTGAGAGTCGGAGCAAGCTTAAAAGAGAAGTCAGCATACTTCTCATCTTTAAGTTTAAAGAGTTCATCAGTTATTGTTTTCATCAGATATTGTCAATCCAATAACGTTCGGTTATCTTGCCGTCATCAGGTATTTCGTTTTCTTTGATGCCGCCGGCATTTATGATGGATCTTCTTGAACCTTCATTATCTTTGTAGCAGCACATCAGAATTCTTCTGATACCAAGTTTCCTGCATTCTTCTTTTGCAAGTTTAATCATTAATGAAGCATAACCTTTTCTTCTTTCGCTTGGTCTGATACCGTCACCGATATGGCCACCACATTTAAGAAGATAGTCATTGAGATAATGACGGATATTGCAGGCACCGACAAAGACATCTCTTTCTTCATCATAAAGAAAGAACGTTGAATCTGGAACGAATCCTTTTGGCGGATCTGTTATATCAAGATTATTCAGGTAATAATCAAAGTCGTGCCAGTCGTTTTTGAATATTGCCCATGGTGAAATATTTGTTTCGGGGTGTTCTTTATTGTAAGCAGTCCATTCTTCAAGCATTTCACCAAGCTGTTTTTCATATTTCTTTTCAAGTTTTACCAGTTTCATACTCTATATATCCTTTCGGTATACTCTCCAGAACTGATGGAGATGTTTCTGAATCAGCTCTATACCTTCATCCTTAAATGCAGGGTTTCTGTCAATGTTGTATAACACCATAGATACAGGTGCACAGTATTCCAGAGTCATAGCATCAATATCTCCGCTTTTAAGTATTCCCTGTCCAATAAGATGAGTCAGGAATTCACGATGATAGTTTACAACATCATCATATACTCTTTTATTCTGCATTCTTTTCATATCGCCATTTCTGTACTGTTCAATTGTCAATAACCTTCTAATTTTGATAAGATCCTCATTTTCAATAAGAAGATTAATCTGTCTGAGCGTATTGCTGATGGCAAACTCTTCAGCCTCATCAGCCGATCTGAACTGTGTTGCATCAAAAACATTCCAGTTTACTCTTTTAAAAAGAGAGTTCTGATCATAATTCTCTGTAATCATTTCAAGTAGTGTATCAACAATATCCTGCTTGGTATCGAAGTGATTGTAAAGAGATGCCTTCTTGATACCGACATTTTCAGCAATCTCAAACATGCTTGTAGCATCAAATCCGTTTGTTGAGAACAAATCCAATGATACCTGAAGTATTTTTTCTCTTGTGTTACTTGTTTTCATAATCTACCTCACTACCAACCGGTAGTATACTCATTATCGCACGATTAATATAAAAGGCCCTTACATTTATGTAAGAGCCTATATGACTAATAAGATACAACCAAAACCATTTTGAATGGTTCAACTGCATATACTGAGTGCGGAATGTCTTTTGGCATAATCAGTGTTTCACCTGTTTTAAGGATAAACTCCTCACCACCTACCGTATACTTTCCTGTTCCTTCAAGAACCGTAACCATAGCATCACCAGCTGCAGCATGAGTTGAGATTTCTTCGCCCTTATCAAACGAGAATACAGTTACAGATACTGCTTCATTCTGAACAAGAGTCTTTGAGACAACCTGCCCCTTCTGATATTCTACTTCGTTCTTTAGTTCCAGTTTTACTTTCTTTTCAATGTTTTTGTACATATGTTCTCCCTATAATTTAAGGTCTTCTATCTTTCCGGCTTTTGTCATTACTTCATTAAGAGCTTTGATCTTAACCATCTGTTCCTCGGTAATGCCCAGGCTGTCAAGAGTATCTTTAAATCTGGTCAGTGCTTTTTCAAGTTCACAGAAGCTGTCATCGCTTTCATCAAGTTTTGAATTGGCTTCCATCTCTCTTAATGATATGGCAGCATACTTAATCATTTTAAGATCTGCTTTCTTATCATCTTTAAACAGTTCCTTAATGGTTTCGTCTTCCCATTTTTCCTGTTCTTCACCTAAAGGATAAGCTTTTCTTCTTGCGGCTTTTTCTTTTCTTTCTCTTTGTTCTTTTGAGGTAAAACTGAACCAGTTTCCAAACATATCACCCATTAGAATTTCTCCTTAATTTTCTTATAGACTGCTTCAGACAGATCCTTGTGACCCTTAATGGTCAGATGTTCACAATCAATGTCTGATACTTCAATATCACCTGCATCAAGATACATGCAGTCATATTCATCAGCAAGCTCTTTATACAGTTTAGCCAGGGCTCTGGAATCACTTAATGAAGTTTCATCAAGCTGATCTTCAAATGTGCTTCCTTTAAGTCTGTCTTTGATTACAGCCGGTGCAATAATCAGAATCTCTGGAATATAGTCCTGATGGTCAATCATTGTATCTTTAACAAGCCTGATAAGTTTCTCCATTCCCTTTTTTATATCACCTGGTTCAAGATTCATCTCTTTGTTGCAGTCGTTTGTACCCAGCATGATTATCACGAGATCAAGTGGTTTATGGGTACAGAGTATTGCCTCAAATGGAACAAGTCCATTCTGAAACGATGAACCATAACGGTCATAAGCTGTAGTGCGTCCGTTCAGCCCTTCTTCAATAACTTCAAAAGTGCTACCGAGTCTATCGGCAAGTATTCCTGTCCATCGTTCATTTCTTGAATAACGTCCATGTTCCATTCCTGGTACATAACCATAGGTATTGGAATCGCCATAACAAAGAACAGTTATTCTGTTATCGGGATTTTTCATTTAAATTAAGTCTTTTTCTTATACCAAGATAAAGAGTTGGGGCAATTATGATAGTCAAAACTGTATTTACTGAAGTAGTAATCCATTTTGCGACATTGAGATAGCTTAAAGCTTTTTCAGAGTTCTGAAGAATCAGGCCATAGTAAAGATAAGAGATGATAGGCTCAAATACCCAGTTGAATCCGATACCGGCAATAACTGAAATAAATACAGCTCTGGTTAAAGACTTACCTTCTTTTTCATTAATCTTAAATACCTTATGGGCAACAGTACCGGTTATAAAGCCGATAAAAAATTTAAGGAAGATAGTCTTAGGAGCAGTAACAACATACAGCGGATCAAGTAAATCACCGATTGCCATACCGATAGCTCCGGCAACACCTCCTGATACTCCATCCACTAGTAAAGCAGCCAGTACACAGAAGACATTTCCAAGATGGATTGATGTCTTACCGACCGGTGTCATTATTGGAATCTGCAGAAATGAGAATGCTACATAGCATAGTGCTGCCATTAAAGCAGTTAAAGTAAGTTTTGTGGTTTGTTTCATATCTTTTATTTTATATCATTTGTAAAAGAGCATAAAGAAAGAAGCCCGAAGGCTTCTTAATGACTATTTGATTTCTACGATTTCGTAACTTCTTGAACCAAGGCCGATCTTTTCAGACTGATCAAGAGTAGCCTTCCATTCACTTTCTGGATTTGCTTTATGGAAATGGTCGTGATTATGGTCATGATCGCACGAATGAGCAACAACACCGTTAGGCAGAGGTTCTGATTTCAGACAGGCATCTACACAGGCCTGATCCAGTGCTACCGGGTCAAAGCTTGCAAACATACCAATATCCGGAAGGATTGCTACGTCATTGCCGCCATGGCAATCGCACTTAGGCGAAATATCCATTACCAGCGATACATGGAAACATGGTCTGTCTTTACATACTGCCCAGGCATATTCGGCCATCTTTCTGTCCAATATTTCATTTGTTGAATAGTTTGGATTTTCAATCGCATCATAGCCACATGCACCGATACATCTGCCACAACCCTTACATAAGTCATAGTTGATATGGGCCTTGTTACCTTCATATGTGATGGCATCAGAACCGCATTCTTTTGCACAGTGTCTGCAGCCTCTGCACTTATCTGCATCTACATTAGGTTTGCCGTGATTGTGCTGCTCCATCTTGCCGGCTCTAGAGCCACAGCCCATACCGATATTCTTGATTGCTCCACCAAAACCTGTAGATTCATGGCCTTTGAAGTGAGACAGAGAAATGAATACATCAGCATCCATAACTGCCTTACCAATCTTTGCTTCCTTAACGTATTCGCCGTTAATAGGAACAATTGTTTCATCTGTTCCTCTTAAACCATCAGCAACAATTACATGACAGCCAGTAGTGATTGTATTGAAACCATTGATTTCAGCGTTGTCCAGATGATCAATCGCATTCTTTCTTGAACCTGGATATAATGTAGAACAGTCAGTAAGGAATGGTTTACCACCTTTTTCCTTAACGATATCAGCTACTACTTTTGCATAGTTAGGTCTTAAGAAAGCCAGGTTTCCAAGTTCACCGAAATGCATTTTGATTGCAACAAACTTGCCATCAAAATCAATATCGCCAATTCCTGCAGCAAGAAGCAGTTTTCTTAGTTTTACCAGTCTGCTGCCATCATCTCTGCAGGTAAAATCTGTAAAGTATACTTTTGACATATTATTTTTCCTCTTTTATATATTTTGAATCACAGTACATGATCCCACCAATGTTCTTCACATTGGCATATCCCATTTCTTTGAGTCTTATTTCAGCCTTTCCTGATCTGTTGCCACTGCGGCAGTAGACAAAAACCGGCTGACTCTTATCTTTCAGTACGTTTTCTGCACTGTCGAGTATACTGAGTGGAAGATTGATGCTTTCAACAATATAACTCTCTTTATATTCATCTTCTTCTCTGACATCAACGAGTATTGCGTTTTCAGTATTCTTATATTCTTCAATACCGGCATTGATATCAATAATATTTCTTTTAAACAGCATTATTTCTTCATCAGCTTGGAAATCATTTCAACGCCCTTCATGATGTCTTCAGCATCAATGCCTTCAGACTTTGAAGATGATTTCTTTGTTGAAGTTGTCTTCTTTGCAGAAGTTGTTGTTTTCTTTGTTGACTTGCCAGACAGAGCACCAATAAGATTTGTAACATCATCCATATCAATGTTCTTAGCCTGCTCTTTAACAAGCGCAATTACTTTATTGATTTCATCATCAGGAAGATCTAAACCTGTTGTCTTTTCTACAAACTTAACTGGATCTTTTGTAAGTTCTGCAATCTTTGTTGGGTCTTTCTTGATTGCATCAATTACCTTCTTAGCTTCTTTCTTAACATCTAATGCCATATGTTGCCTCCTATTATATATGTATATATCTGTTACTTCTATTTTACTCTATTATTCATATAAAAAAGAAAAGACGGTTTTCTGTCCTGTTACCGCGTGAAAGCCTTCTCTATTTAGAGAAATAACTCTTGAGCTTTTCAATAATTGTTCTATCTGCGGGAAGCCAATCAACATCATCGATTTCCTCAATTGTTATCCATTTTGCAGCTTCATGCTCTTTAAGAACCGGGCTGCCTTCTGCGATTGTACAAACAAAACAATCCATAGATAGATGGAAATTTGGATAATCATATTCTATTGTGTCAAAATATGACTCGACATTTATTTCTAAATCTAGTTCTTCTTTAATTTCTCGCTTTATTGCTTCTTCTTTTGTTTCGCCGTCTTCAATCTTGCCGCCAGGGAATTCCCATCCATCTTTAAAATCGCCATATCCTCTTTGGGTAGTAAATATCTGGTTATTTTTTCTAATTATTGCTGCTACTACTTTTATAATCTTCATTCGTTCTCCTTTGTAGTTATATATTCATACATATCTTCTCTTACCTCGTGTTCCATTTCAAAGGTAAATTTAACTATTGGAACGTATCTTTGAGTTATTGTATTTGTTTTTTTATCTTTCTTATTTATCAAGATAGTTGTTTCTATTTGATTAATAGGAAACACTCTACCCATATAATAGAAATCAGCTCCTTCATCATCGTCTTTCTTAATAAACAAAGGTAAACATAATCCTGTTTTTTTACTTTCAACAATATCCCTTACTTCCTTGCTGTCTAGCGCAACATTATTTCTTGTGAACCAGTAGAAAATTTTTGTATTATTTTTATCAAACTCATCTCCGTAATGAATTGAAGGCTCAATGCTTTCGTCTTTATTATAGGTAACAAACAAAGGACAAGTGTTATGTTTGATTCTATAGCCATATAAAACAGAACTTTCATCTTTGTCCCAATTCAAAATTCTACAAACGTCTTTGCGAGAATATTTTTCATATAGGCACATTCCAAGTTCATCAATACCTTCTTTATACTTATCTTGATATATGCTTAATCCAAGTTTGACAATATCTAATAGTTGATTTTTAAAACTTTCATTTTTTAAACAGTCTTTAAGTTTCTGACTTATTAAATAAGCATCGTCTTCTTTTTCAATAATTTTTAAATTTGAATAAAGAATATCGTCGTTTCCATTACAAAAGTCTCCATTTAAATAACGATATGTAGATACGATATCTTTTTTTGATGGGATTCTTCCATATACAACCGACTTATCGTAAAGGGTTTTATTTAAACAGACTCCATTTGTAATTATCTCTTCCAATAAAATTAATTCAAATACTCTTTTTCCGTTTGCAACATTTAATGACAAGAACCTCAAAACGTCTTCTTCATATTTGTCAAACTTGTTTATATAATCTTTCTCAACTTTGCTAATTGAACACATAAAATCGTGATATGACTTGCTGTAATCAATGATAAGTAAAGGGTCAATTTCACCATGCTCATAGAAATCAAAAAGAAGCGGAATGCGTCCTATTTTATTTTTTAAATTAGTATAATTATCTACTAAAGTTTTCTTTTTGGCATTCATTCTATCTATTGAAGAATATATTCGCGATTTTGTAATCCTATCGAAATGAACGGTTGAACTACCTACTAATAGCTTTTTATCTATTAGGTATTTTCTCATTTTGTCTTTGTTATATGTCCTGTCTCCAGATAGCGCCATTGGAATCATATAGTTATTCATATAGTTGCCTATGAAATCTATTATTACAACATATTCTTTATTATCTGATTTTCTCAATCCACGTCCTAATTGCTGAACGAAAACAACAGGACTAGCTGTTGGCCTTAGCATTATCACTTGGTTAATCTCTGGTATGTCTACACCTTCATTAAAAATATCTCTCGTGAAAATGTAATCAATACAGTCAGCACATTCATCTAATACAAGCCTATCTATCGCATCTTGTCTTGCGTCGCTGCTATCTTCTCCACTTAACGCAATCGTTCTGTATCCACGTTCATTAAATTTATCAGATAACGCTTTCGCTTCGTCTACAGAACTGCAAAAAACTAATCCTTTTGGCTTGTTACCAGAAAAACCATAGAATTTAATTTGGCTTATTATATGCTCGACTCTATTGTCATCAACCAATCTAGAAAAACTTTTAACATTTTCATCGTCAAAAATCTCACCGTCAACTTCAAAATCGGAAATACCATAATAATGAAACGGGCACAACATATCTTCTTCCATTGCTTTTTGTAAACGAATCTCATAAGCAATATTGTTATCAAACAAATCGTAGACATTAAATCCGTTTAGAGTTTCAGGGCTTGCAGTCATTCCTAAATAAAAATCTGGATTAAAATGTGCCATTATTTTCTTATAACTTTCGGATCCTGCCCTATGAACTTCATCTACAACTATCATGTCAAAATAATTTGAAGCATATTTTTCTAGCACTTCATCTTTAGACATCATATTCATTGTTGAAAACAAATAATCAGCCTTTTCATAATCTTGATCTGGATTACCAGAAAGAATTGCGAATTTTTTGCTGTTTCCTATCACTTTTTTAAAACTCTGTTTTGCTTGACGTAAAATGGTTTCTCTGTGAGCCAGAAACAATACTCTCCCTGGATTATTTTCTTTCATCAGAAAAGCTGAAGCATAAGTTTTTCCTGTTCCTGTTGCAGAAATTAATAAAGCTCTTTTCTTTTTTTCATCAAGCATTTTATTACAGTTTTTGACAAACTCTACTTGCATGTTATTTGGAACTAGTTGCTCTATGGATATAAATTTGTTATTTATCAACTTTTCGGTTTCTTTGTTACGTTGTTGAATAAGTTTATATTTTTCATTATATTCCTCATAGAATTCATCATAATTTTTTGTATAAGTTGAATTCCACATATCCTCAAAATCATTCAATATATTTTCTGTATATTCACCGTCTTCAGAGGAAACCAATTTTGTGTTCCATTCTTTATTTTTTGTTAAAGCATTAAGTGTAAAATTTGAGCTTCCAACAATAATTGTATAAATTTCGCCTTTTTTAAAAATATAACCCTTTGTATGAAAGCCATCGTGGCCATTAGTTTTAAACATTCTTATTTCTATATTTTTGAAATCGTGTAATTTTTTTAAAGCTTTTGGTTCACTGAAATTCAAGTAATCAGTTGTTAAGATTCTTCCTCGTTTTCCGTCTTCTTCGAGCTCTTTCAGCGTGCCTAACAAAGGGGCAATTCCGCTCATTGTAATAAAAGCAACGCTAATTAAAAACTCGTCACAGCTAGACAACTCTTGTTCTAAGTAACTTAACACTTTTGTATTGGTTGCTTTATTGTTTGTTAAAAATTGAGGTCTATATTTTTGATCTGATTGTATTTTTTTGTCAACCAGTGCAGTTTCAAAAGATGTTTTACCATATTCCTTCAAACACTCTTTTTTATATTGATCTATTAAAATTCTCATGATATTACCCAATATTATTTTAATCTATATTTGTCTACGTTCAAAGATCACCTTTCAATATACGCAATCGTTTTAATTCGATCTTCTTTTTTCTGATAGATATTACTTGTAATGATGAGTTTATAACAAAATAAGTCGAAGTCATTATTAATTTAGTAATGCGATGTTGGCGCGACACTTTTGAAATAATATATTTTCAAAGGAGTTTGAGCAACTATATTGAAAAATGAATTAAAGATTATAGTGGGATATGCTTTAAACATTAGTTGGGTTCTACGCCAATCATAATTGACATGTACATTTTACAAGCACTCAGTTAGTAAGGGAAACGCTTATGCCAATCGTGATAATTGCCGCTATAAACTATAGCTGGTATGTAAAAAGAGATACAGCCGAAGTCTTCAAAGACCAGTTCACTATAACACCAGTAAGTCGTAAAAATTCGATTTGATAACGAAATACGTTGAGTGTACAAGAATGCGCGTGGACTAAAAAACAACTTCAATTGAAGTGCTAATGTAAAAGTAGA
>DCHD01000026.1 GCA_002315565.1 Solobacterium sp. UBA1761
TCCGTACAACTGACGTTACTGGTGTAATCACTCTTCCTGCTGGAACAGAAATGGTTATGCCTGGTGACCACGTTGAAATGAACGTTGAACTGATTTGCCCAATCGCTATTGAAAACGGAACTAAGTTCTCAATTCGTGAAGGTGGTAGAACAGTAGGTTCAGGTAACGTTAACGCTATCATTAAGTAATTAACTTAATAAACCTAAAAATCAAGCATCGCGAAAGCGGTGCTTTTTTTATGCACTGTGCTTTTGTTCTTTTTATTGATGTATTTGTTTATTCAACGATAAGAGCAGTTTTATTCAAAAGAAAAAAGGCATAAGAAAAGGAGTAAGATGACTTACTCCTTGTTCAATTATTTAACGGCTTCTTTACATCTGTCACACAGTTCTTCTGGATCATCACCTTCGATGATATTCCAGCAGCGTGGACATGGATGGCCAGTTGCTTTTTCAATCTTGACTTCAATTGTTTCGTACTTTGTAAGTTCTTCTTCAACAAAGTCTACTTTTGCAACGATCAGCCACTGATTGAGTTTGTCAATATTTCTTGCAAGAACTGCTTTATCATCTTCAGATACATGAATTGATACATGTGCCTGCATAGGCTTTTCAATAACACCATTCTGAATAGCTTCTTCTCTTGCTTTGAAGATATCTAATCTGATTGCGTTCAACCTTGCAAAATCATTTCTGATTGTTTCAGCATCTTCATAGTTCTTTCTTTCTGGGAAATGAGTATAGTGAACTGAACTTGCTTCATCACTTCCTAAGAACTTCCATGCTTCGTGAGTTGTGAATGGCAGGATTGGTGACCATAACTTGATCAGACCATCACACGCATCATACAGCACTGTCTGAATCTGTCTTCTTCTTAATGAATCAGCCTTATCACAGTACAGAATGTCTTTTGCATAGTCACAATAGTAACTTGACAGATCATTAGTCATATAATTTGTCAGTAATGAAGATACCTGTACAAAGTCATATTCATCATATGCTTTGATTACTTTACCAACAAGTTCATCAAGTCCGACAAGAATATATTTATCCAGTGGTCTTAAATCTTTATAGGCAACTCTGTCAGTTTCCTTGAAGTCTTCTGGATTGATGTTACCTAACAGGAATCTGAAGGTATTTCTTACTTTACGGTACTGTTCTGATACCTGTTTTAAGTTAGAATCACCGATTCTCATGTCAGCTTTAAAGTCTTCAGATGCAGCCCAAAGTCTTAAGATATCAGCACCATATTTAGCAATCACATCAAGCGGGTTAACTACGTTACCAACAGACTTGTGCATTGCTTCACCCTTGGAGTCGCATACCCAACCATGTGACAGAACTGATTTGTATGGAGCTGTTCCGTGGTTGGCAACAGATACGATCAGTGAAGAGTTGAACCAGCCACGATACTGGTCTGAACCTTCAAAGTACAGATCACATGGATAGCTGTATCCTCTGGCAATCAGTTCATTCCAAGATGAACCAGAGTCAAACCATACGTCCATGATGTCTTTTTCTTTTGTGAAATTGCCGTTAGGTGATTTAGGATTTGTATATCCTTCTGGAAGAAGTTCTTTAGGTGATGCTTCAAACCAGATTGTTGAACCGTTCTCGTCAAACATCTTGGCAATATGTTCAAATACTTCTGATTCAATAATTGGTGAACCATCTTCGTTATAGATGATTGGGATTGGTACGCCCCAAAGTCTCTGTCTTGAGATACACCAGTCTTTACGGTCTTTAATCATGTTGGTGATTCTTGTTTCACCAAATGTATTGAGCCATTTAACTTCCTTAATTGCATCCAATAGCTGAGGTTTAATCTTTTCAATTGACGCAAACCACTGTACAGTAGCACGGAAGATTACCGGTTTCTTTAATCTGTCGTCATGTGGATAAGAGTGAGTAATCCATTCCATCTTCAACAGTTTTCCGCTTGCATCCAGCATTTCAACTACATCTTTGTTGGCATCGAAGACAAACTTGCCTTCAAGTGCTGGTCCTGCTTCTTTAGTCAGACATCCCTTTTCATCAACCGGGCAGAAAGCAGGAAGACCATACTTCATTCCGACATAGAAGTCGTCAAGACCATGTCCTGGAGCAGTATGTACACAGCCTGTACCATCTTCATCAGTTACGTGAGTACCGCAGATGATTACAGATGTTCTTGAAGAATCAAGTACATGTGTTACAGTAATGCCTTCAAGTTCTTTGCCCTTGAATTCTTTGATTACTTCACCTGTAAGTTCAAACTTTTCAAGCAGTTTATCTTTTAATGACTCTAAGAAAATCAGTTTACCCTTTTCAGTCTTTACTACGCAGTATGTAAAGTCAGGATGAAGCGAAATAGCCAGGTTGGCAGGCATAGTCCAAGGAGTAGTTGTCCAGATGACAAACTTTTCATCGCCTTCAAGAACACCTTTACCATCAGCTACATCAAACGCAACGTAAATAGTTGGGTCTTTCTTGTCAAAGTAGACGATTTCAGAATCAGCAATAGCTGTTTCCTGATATGGAGACCAGTAGATAGGTTTCATTCCCTGATAGATCATTCCGTCTAATGCCATCTTGGCAAATGCTCTGATCTGTCTGCCTTCAAACTCTTTCTTTAATGTGATATATGGATGTTCATAATCAGCAACCTGACCCAGACGTTTTTCAGTAGCCATCTGGGAAGCGATCTGAGAATGAGCATATTCTTCGCATTTCTTTCTGAATTCAGCAGGAGTTACTTCTTTACGGTTAACGCCCAGTTTCTGAACAGCATTCTCAATTGGCAGACCGTGTGTATCCCATCCAGGGAAGAATGGTGTGTAGTAACCCATCATTCCTTTTGATCTGACGATGATGTCTTTGATTGTTCTGTTCATTGCAGTTCCAGCATGAAGGTTTCCATTGGCATATGGAGGACCGTCATGAATCACAAACTGCTTGTTTCCTTCGTTCTTTGCAAGAATCTTATGGTAATGGTCATCTTTTTCCCATTCTTCTAAGATTCCAGGTTCTTTTACCGGAAGGTTTCCACGCATTTCAAACTGCGTATTTGGCATGTGTAAACTTTCTTTGTAGTCCATATTTTTCTCCTTAAAATAATAAAAGGCAGCACCAAGGGCGCAAGATGCGCGGTACCACCTTAATTTGTAACTTTTCTTCTTAACGCGAAGTATACGGTCTAATCTACATATCGAATAGACTGCTCATAAGTGATATTTCTGATAAATCCATGTCCCCTTTCACCAGCCGGGAACTCTCTACATTTTCCTTATCAGAAACCTGTCTTAATCGTTGCTGTTGTCGTTTAAATCGATTGTGCCACCAACCTGAAGGTTTTTAGGTGAACACAGAATTACATCGTCACCAATCTTTTTGATAGATCCATCTACACCAAACACAACACCAGAAAGGAAGTCAACTGCTCTGTTTCTGTAGTCAGATGGCATTCTGTGGAAGTTGATGCAGCAAGCTCTTTTAGATTTGATATGACGGGCAATTTCTTCTGCCTCATCAAAATGTCTAGGTTCAAAAAGAACGATGTTTGTTTCAGAAGAGATACCTGCGTTTCCAGGTTTTTCATAGTCGCTTAATGAAGCAGCTTCTTCCTGGGTCATTTCAAGTTCATCTTCATCTTCAGGAGCCATTAAGTTTTTGATTTTATCTTTTAAACTCATAAATATCCTCCTTATTTACTACTTAAATATTCTATCATAAATCACTTACCAAATATCAAATTAACCCTTTAAAATAAAGGCGTTTATTTGCTGTTTAAGACGTTTTGTCAATATCCTCTATACTTTTTCGAAAAAAGTATCCTTTTATCTTAAATCTTTAAAAATTGGCCTCATAATTCAGATAAATATCATATATGCAATGTGCATTTTTGGATTATATTATTTATACTAATTGTATGAAAACAACTAAAGAAAAACTTATACGTCTTGTCATTACTTATTTTATAGCTATGCTGTATCCGCTATATAAATGGATCAGCTCAAAATCTCTTGTTAAAGTCAGTGATGCATGTATCATCATGGGCATGATTGTTACCGCATTTGGACTTATTAATGGTCTTGGCAGACTCGGTGCATTTGATGCATCCATCTTTCTTATAAAGAAGAATTTTCAGAACTACAATAAGACATATGATGTATATCTTGAAGATATAAAAGAAAAGAAAAAGGGCAGTTTTAACTACCCTTTATATCTTGGAATATTATTGATAATAACCGCTGTTGTTACCTTTTTATTTTGCTGATGCTTCAGCTTTTTCCATTTCCTGAAGTTTAGCTTCATATTCAGCCATTTCACGGTCATTTGCGAATACAAAGTGACCAGGTCTAATTTCCTGAAGAACAGGTTTAGGACCAGAATGGTCTCTCTTTGATTCGTCATAAACTACCAGTTTCTTTGCCTTTTCAATCTGAGGATCTGGCATTGGTACAGCTGATAATAATGAAATAGTGTAAGGATGAAGCGGATGCTTGAACAGTTCTTCTGTTTCAGCAATTTCAACGATTCTTCCTAAATGAATAACAGCAATTCTATCAGAAATAAATCTTACTACTGAAAGGTCATGAGCAATGAACAGATAAGTAAGACCTTTTTCTTCTTTCAGTTTATTCATCAGGTTTAATACCTGAGCACGGATTGAAACATCAAGTGCAGAAATAGGTTCATCGGCAACGATCAGTTCTGGTTCCATAATCATTGCTCTGGCAATACCTACACGCTGTCTTTGTCCACCTGAGAATTCATGCGGATATCTTGACTTATGTTCAGGAAGAAGACCTACATCTTCAAGCGCCTTATCAACTTTAGCAATTCTTTCTTCTTCGTCTTTATACAGATGGAAGTTGTATAAACCTTCTGATACGCAGTATTCAATAGTTGCTCTTTCGTTTAAAGAAGCAGCAGGATCCTGGAAAATCATCTGAATTGATCTGATAACATCTCTATCATCTTCCTTAGAAATCTTTCCAGAGATTCTCTTTCCCTTAAAGATTACTTCACCAGCAGAAAGAGTATTGATTCTCATGATTGCTCTACCAATAGTAGTCTTACCTGAACCGGATTCACCTACCAGCGAGAATGTTTCTCCCTTGTAGATGTCGAAGTTGGCATTCTTTACGGCTCTGAATCTTCTGCCTTCGTTGTGGAAAGTGACTTCTAGGTTCTTGACAGATAATAATACTTCTTTATCCTTATTCGACATAGAACGCACCTCCTTTTGATGTCATCTTCTTAATCTTTTCATGCAGATTATTGATTACTTCTGGTTTTTCTAGTTTTGGAGCTCTAGGATCAAGCAGCCATGTCTTTGCGTAATGAGTATCACTTACTTTGAAGAACGGAGGTTCTTCAACGAAGTCAATCTTCAGTGCATGTTCATTTCTTGGGGCAAATGCATCACCGATAATCTTGTTGTAAAGTGAAGGAGGAGTACCAGTAATATAATACAGGTCCTTACCCTTTTCACCAAGCTGTGGAAGTGATGATAACAGTGCCCATGTATAAGGATGTTTTGGGTCATAGAAGATATCTTCTACTGTACCATATTCAACAATCTGGCCACCATACATAACACCAACTCTATCCGCAACTGAAGCAACAACACCCAGGTCATGAGTAATATATACGGCTGTGAACTTCAGTTCTTTCTGAAGGTCTTTAATCAGTTCAAGAATCTGAGCCTGAATAGTTACATCCAATGCAGTTGTAGGTTCATCACAGATCAGGATTTCAGGATGGCATGACAGTGCAATCGCAATAACGATTCTCTGTCTCATACCGCCAGAATACTGGAATGGATATTCATCGAAACGATGTTCTGCATTCTGAATACCAACTCTTGTCATTATCTCAATTGCCTGAGCTTTAGCTTCTGAAGCAGATACACCCTGGTGTTTTGTGATAACTTCAGTAATCTGTGAACCGATAGTTCTGATTGGGTTTAATGAAGTCATAGGGTCCTGGAAGATTGTGGATATCTTCTTACCTCTGATGCCTTCCCAGTCTTTATCAGTCTTTAACTGAGTTAAATCTTTACCGTCAAACATGATTGAACCATTTGAAATCTGTCCATTTGTTTCAAGCATGCCGGTAAAAGTTTTTGTGAATACTGATTTACCTGAACCAGATTCACCAACGATTGCAAATGTTTCACCATCATACAGATCAATTGAAACATTTCTGATAGCAGTAAGGTAGTTGTCTCTTACTCTGAACTTTACTTCGATATCTTTTGCAGATAATACGATTTTTCTTTCGCTCATTTCGTTTTACCTCCTTACATATGTGTACGTGGATCGGAAGCATCAGCTAATGCCTGACCAACGATATACAGTGATACTGAGATGATTGCCAATACAGATACGGGGATCCAGAACAGGTGTGGATAAGCGTTCATGTATGTAGTGTACTGAGAAATCATTCTACCTAAAGATGCATTGTCCTGACCTAAACCAAGTCCAAGGTAAGACAGGAATACTTCATATGAGATAGTTGCAGGAATTTCTCTTGCAACATAAGTCATGATTACTGAGATTAAGAATGGAAGGATATTCTTAGTAATCATTGTCCATGTTGAAGTACCTAAACATCTTGAAGCAAGGTTGTATTCACGGTCACGGATAATCATAACCTGAGTTCTGATGAAATAAGCAACATAAATCCAGTTACTTACACACATAATGAATATTAGTGATTTGAATCCTGAGCCCAATACATATGACAGAATCATTGCAATAAGCAGGAATGGAACGTTTGAAACAACGTTATAAACTTCAATCATCCATTTATCCATTGATTTTGAGAAGCCCCATAATGCACCTACAGCAATACCAATAATCATATTGATGAAAGTACATACAAAGCCAATAATCAATGAGTTTTTTGCACCTGCCCACACACCATCAAACAGGTTTCTGCCGATGTTGTCTGTACCAAACGGATACTGCAATGATGGTTTTAAAAATTTCATTGAAGCATCGTTGATATTAGGTGCATACATTGGATCATATTTAGAGAAAATTGGCTGAATCATTGAGAAGATTACAACAGTAAGCATAATGATGCAAACTGTAACTGTAACTTTATTATGAATGAATGTTCTCCAAACAGATTTCCAGTAAGAATAACGTGGAGCAGCGATACGTTCTGATTCTTTTTCATCGAAATCAGCAAATGTAAATAAATTGTCTTTATTTGTCATTATCGTCCGTCCTCCTTACTTTCTAGAGAAATACGTGGGTCAATCCAAGTGATGATAACGTCACCAAGGAATACACCAATTACAGAAATACCAGTGAATAAGAATGCCAAAGCGATAATCATAGCATTGTTGTATGCATTGATTGAATCTGGCAGCATCTTACCCATACCACCTACAGAGTAAACCTGTTCAGTGATAATTGCACCAGTGATACATCCAGCTAAACTTGATGGAATACCCTGTGCAATTGGGATAATCGCATTTCTAAAAATATGTTTACGGTAAATTTCACTCTGGTTAAGTCCTTTAGCCTTGGCGAATTTTACGTAGTCAGCATTCATCTGGTCAACCATATAACGTCTTGTCCAAAGCATCAGACCAGCGATTGATGGAAGTGACAGTGAGATACATGGAAGAATCCAAGATCTGATATCTGCTGCACCATATGTTGGGAATGCGTTTGGTAATCCAAATATAGTTGAACCAAGATACTTGAAGAAATAGATATAAGCAAGAGATGGAACCGAAATGATAAAGATGATATAAACCATACCAATCTTGTCAGCGAGTTTTCCTTTGTGTCTTGCCATAGAAAGACCAGCAGGTAAACCGATTCCATATGCCAAGAACAGTGCGATAACACCCATAATGAATGAAATGCCTATCATTGATGGATCTTTCTTGTTGATTTCACAATCAGCATAATTATCATCAAACTTGTTCTTATCTAATTTATCAAGTGAATATTTGTAAGTAAGTGATGTCATTTTGCATGCACTCGTTTCAGTGTGACCGTTTTCAAATACTGTATCAACACGATCTTCCTGACCCTGAGATGCAGAAATTACATCTAAAACTTTTAATGAGTTGAATGTAGGATAAGATGTACCTAAGTCTAAAGTAATCCAGTTCTGATGAATGAATGGGAAACTTAAATCAGTATATAACTGATATTTATGTGTACATCCACTGCATTTTAAAGCAAGACCACCTGTAGGTGTTTTGCCGAAATAAACTTTACGTTCCAAATCAGGATTGTTTTCATCCTGAACGGCGTTAACACTATCAATAACTACTAAGTTCTTGAACCATTCAGTAATTCTTGATACTATCGGCCTCTCTTTGTAAGCAATAGGGCTTCCTGATGCTGGCAGATAATCAATATACCAGCCATCTGCTTCATATTTTTCAACAAACGCTTTTTCATCTTTTGAGCCTGCTAATACGCATGCTTCATGAGCGCTTGAACCTGTTGTATAAACTTCTGTACAGTATTGGTTCATGTTTGTGTATGTTAAATACCCTAACCTTTGCCACTGTTTATATTTGTAGGCCATACGTTCATCAGGCTTTCCACCCAGCTTGACTACTGTATCGTCGTTGAAAAAGATTCTGTCTCTAGGAACTAATGTGTAAACAAGAACAAACACGATTGTTATTACCATGAGAACAGAGAATATTGAACGAATAATTCGTTTTAAATAATAACCTTTTTCCATTTGAAACCTCCTTCCATAAAATACGCAAGAAGGAGAGTTGAGAACCCCCAACTCTCCTAAGATTAATAATTTGTGTTAATTAATTAAGTTAATTAATTATTCACCAGCAATCCACTTAGCTTTTGCTTCAGCATGTTCTGCAGCAGTCTGGATCTTATCAGCATAAACTTTCATACCCTTGAAGATAGGAACGTTGTTGTAAGAAGCCCAACCGTAGTTACCGTAGCAAGCAGTGTAAGGAACGATTCTAGAGATCTGAACAGATGCACCAGAAGTAGCCATTGGTCTAACAAGAGCTAACTGTAAGAAGTAAGCTTCTGCTTCAGCATACTTAGTGAAACGAGCATCATTGTCATCAACGATAGCATCAGCTTCAGCACACATTTCACCATACTTAGCGAAACCTAAGTCTTCTTTTAACTGTTCGATTTCAGGAGTTGTAACTGAAAGTACATTTAGACCTAAGTTCTGTAACATATCACCATTGTCTGGTAAGAAGATGTTCAGGTAAGTTCTAGGGTCTTCGTAGTCTGGGCCCCAACCGCCGAAGAATAGTAAGTCAGCGTTTGTATCAGTACCCTGTTCTACATAGTACCAGCAGTTGTAGTAAGTATCAACATCGCAAGAGATGATGTTAACCTGGATATTTTCTGCACCTAAAGCGCCTTCAATAGCAGCCTTTTCAGCAAGAGCTCTGTTTGTGTTAGTTTCTGATGTTTCTACACAAAGAGTATCTAATACGATTGGCCAAGAAACTGAATCGCCTAATTCTTCTTTAGCCTTTGCTAACCAAGCCTGAGCTTTTTCTACGCTGTAGTAAGCATCCTGGCCATCAGCAAGGTTGATGTCTTCGTAGCCTTCATATGCCTGTAACTTTTCAGTTAATACATCAACATATGGAGCACCATCGATACGACAGAATGTAGGAGCAACTAGAGTGTTTCTAGATGGACCATCAGCAAGATCTTCACCAAGTGAAACTGCTTCATAAGCATGATCAGAGAAAGCAGACATAACAGCTCTACGGAAGTTGATGTTCAGTAAAGCAGTCTTAGCGTCAGCTTTCTGAGCGTCTGTCTTCTGAGAAACAGCCTTTGATGGGTCTGTTGGACAGTTGTAGATTGATCTGTTAACGTTTAATGCAACCCAGTAACAAGTAGTACCTGTATCTGAGATATAGTAGTTGTCGCCATAGTTAGCTTCAACATCAGCTTTGATTTCAGGGTTAGCGAATCTAGCGCCTGTAGCATCAACTTCGCCGTTCTTGAACATCTTGTACAGATAGTCAGGGTCGTCGTTTTCAGCAGTGTAAGTTAACTTGATGTTATTCAGATATACATGTTCAGCATCCCAGTAAGAAGCGTTCTTTGTATATTCGATAACTGACTTAGATGTGTAGTTAGAGATAACGAATGCAGAGTTGTAAAGGATACCATCAGCTTCAAGAGCACCGAAAGTACAATCTTCAGCATTTGGAGCACCTAACTTACAGCCAGCACCTTTTGACTCTAAGAATTCCTGGTTAACTGGGAATAAGATAGAGTAAGTTGTCATTGATGGGAAGTAAGGAGTTGAACCAGTCATCTTATAGATAACTTTGTTTCCATCTACTTCGATACCAACTTTAGCCCAAGCTTCATCAGACCAGTCAGCATTGTTAACGTATTCGTTTAATCCAACGATAACGTCGCCAACTAACCATAATGTAGTTGAGTCGAATTCAGCAGCATGTCTTAAGCCTGTAACGAAATCTTCAGGTTTAACATCATCGTATTCTTCGTTGTTGTTAGTAACCCACTTAGCACCTTCACGAATTGTGAATGTCCATTCAGTAGCGTCTTCGTTAGCTTCCCAAGTTTCAGCCATACCAGGTGCTAATACACCGTATGAATCCTGAGTTAATAAGCCTTCAACACCATTGTTGTAGATGTCACCGTTAGTTGACTTGTTGTTGTAGATATAGTCGAATGTAGATAAATCAGCTGTGTAAACATAGTTGAATGTATCTTTGTATTCAGCAGCAGGCTGTTCTTCTTTAGCGCCGCCGCCACAACCAACAAGGATCAATAAAGCGACAAGAACTGTTAATAATTTTTTCATAGTCTTTTTATTCCTCCTATATATGTAGAAAACTACATGTTTCTATTTTACCAACGTTTTTCACAATATTTTCACATAAATTACACTTTTGATGAAAATTTACATGATTTATGAAAATATTTTCATTTTAATGAAATAAAAGGGTAAATATCTTTTTTCAGACTATTTACCCTTTTCTTCTTCTTCGATCATGGCCAGTTCCCATAGTTCTTCCTGGGCATGAATCTTGTTGTGTATTTCATCGATCTCTTCATCGAGTTCCTGCATTCTTGCTGAATCCTGGTAATACTCGGGTTCGTATCTAAGAGCTCTATGTTCTTCAAGAAGTTCCTCAAGATTGGAAATCTCTTCTTCGATCTTTTTCAGATTGTACTTTGTTTTCTGTTTCTGTTTCACAGGAGGTTGTTCTACTTTATCCTCGGTTACTTTCTTTACTTCTTCTTTTGTATGAGAATCAATATAATCTTTATAACCATCCGTATACAGTTTTGTCTGCCCGTTTTCAATTACCAGACAGGAAGTGGCAATTTCTTTGATAAAGTAACGGTCATGAGAAACAAAGAGAATTGTGCCATCAAATTCCTTCAGAGAGTTCTCAAGGGCCTCTTTAGAAATGATGTCAAGGTGGTTGGTAGGTTCATCAAGAATCAGGAAGTTTCCTCTGTCCAGCATCAGTTTGGCAAGTGACAATCTGACTTTCTCTCCACCGGAAAGAACTCTAACCTCTTTAAATACTTCATCACTTGTAAAAAGGAATGTTCCTAGTACCGACCTTATTTCTGTCTGTGTCAGCTCAGGATGCTCGTTCCATATCTCTTCAAGTACAGTATTCCCGTTGTTGAAGTTTGCCAGGTTCTGATCAAAGTAACCAATTTCAATCTGATGGCCAAGCATCTTATAACCGCTTAGCGGTTCAATTTCATCAATAATGCTTTTTAATAATGTAGATTTGCCGGTACCATTATCTCCCATGATACAGATACGGTCACCTCTTTTTATTTCAAGGTTTACGGTACACAAAGGTTTATTATTGTAACCGACCGTATAGTTATCCAGTGATAAAACCTGTTTGCCGCCTCTTACTCCAGAAACAAAATGCGCCTTGAAGGCCTTGGTATCCGCTTTTTTCGGATCGTCTATTTTCTCAAGTCTTTCAAGATATTTTATCTTTGACTGGGCAAAAGCTGCTTTATTTTTCTTGTATCTGAACTTTTCAATCAGTTCTTCAAGACGTTTGATGTCTTTCTGCTGTCTGTTGTATGCTGACTGCTGTTTTTCAAAGTCGTTCTTCTTCTGTTCAACATAGGAAGAATAGTTGCCGGGATATCGCTTGATGCCACCATATTCCAATTCATATACAACATTTACGCAACGGTCTAGGAATACTCTGTCATGCGAAACAAGAACCATGGCTTTTTTATACTTTGCCAGATATGACTCAAGCCATTCAATAGTAGACAAATCAAGATGGTTTGTAGGCTCATCAAGAAGCAATAGATCAGGTTTTCTAAGAAGCAGTTTAGCAAAAGCAATCTTTGTCTTTTCACCACCCGAGAAACTCTGCAGATTTCTTTCGAGAACTTCTTCACCAAAGCCAAAACCGGCAATTATTGTCTTTATCTCTGATTCGTAGGTATATCCACCTTCATACTTGAATTCTTCCTCAAGTCTTGAATATTCATTTATCAGTTTGTCAGTGTGTTCTTTATTGAGTTGATCAGAAAGTTCGGCCAGTCTTTTTTCTTTTTCGATCAGTTTTTCAAAAACCGAATAGAGTTCTTCCCTTACAGTTTTTGTTGAAAGCGCCAGTTCGTTCTGTTTCAGGTAGGCAATTTCTATTCTACTGTTTTTGATTACCTGGCCGCCTGTAAGCTCTACCTCACCAGTCATAACGTTTAAAAGGGTTGTTTTACCCGAACCATTACGTCCGATTAAAGCAATCCTTTCGTTTTCATTAACCTGGAAGTCGATGCCACTAAAAACATCATTGGCACCGAAAAACACGGTGCCATCTGAAATCTGATAAATCATAAATTAATAAATTAAATTCTTTGGAGTTCTTGGATAAGGAAGAACATCTCTGATGTTTTCCATACCGGTCAGATACATTACAAATCTTTCGAATCCTACACCGAATCCGGCATGTTTGCATCCACCATATCTTCTTAGATCCAGATACCACTGGTATCCTTCTTTATCCATCTTCAGTTCATCCATTCTCTTTTCAAGAACGTCAAGTCTTTCTTCTCTTTGTGAACCACCAACTAGTTCGCCGACATGTGGAACCAGCAGGTCACATGCCGCAACAGTCTTTCCGTCTTCATTCTGTCTCATATAGAATGCTTTGATATCTTTTGGATAATCAGTCAGGAATACTGGTCCTTTAACAACCTGCTCACAAATATATCTTTCATGTTCTGTATTTAAATCCATACCCCATGAAACTTTGTTTTCAAATTTAACAGGAGCCTTAAGAAGAATATCAATAGCTTCTGTATATGGCATTCTTCTAAAATCTGACTTCAGCACATGGTTCAGTCTTTCAAGAAGTGTCTTGTCAATCATTGTATTGAAGAAGTTCATTTCTTCAGGTGCGTTGTCAAGAACGTACTGAATACAGTATTTAACCATATCTTCAATAAGTTCCATATCATCATTAAGATCAGCAAAGGCAATTTCAGGTTCAATCATCCAGAATTCATTTGCGTGAGTCTTAGTGTTTGAATTTTCTGCTCTGAATGTTGGACCGAATGTATATACATCTCTGAATGCCATTGCGAAAGCTTCAACGTGAAGCTGGCCAGATACAGTCAAAGATGAATGTTTGCCGAAGAAATCTTCCTCGTAATTTGCATCATCTCTTGTAGTAACAGTAAAGCATTCGCCAGCACCTTCTGCATCATTACCAGTAATGATTGGTGTATGTACATAAACAAATCCCTGATTCTGGAAGAATTCGTGAATTGCCATAGAAAGAACAGATCTTATTCTGAATACAGCCATAAAAGTGTTTGCTCTTGGTCTGATATGAGGGATTTCTCTCAAATATTCAAAAGTGTGTCTTTTCTTCTGCAAAGGATAAGACTCGTCGGCCTTTCCTTCGATTTCAATTTCTGTAGCAGCAATTTCAAATGGCTGCTTATTATCAGGGGTATATAAAAACTTACCAGTAACACATACTGATGCACCTGTCAGAAGTTTTGATACTTCTTCTGCATTAGCGAGATCTGGATGATAAACAATCTGTGCGTTCTTGAAATAAGTTCCATCGTTTACTTCCATAAAACAGATTTCGCCGTTATCACGATTTGTTCTGACCCAACCTTCAACCTGAACATATTCAATCTGATCAAGTTCCATCTGGTTTTTGGTGTTTGCCAGTTCATACAGTTCTCTAATTGTGTAAAAATCAAACATAATAAATTACCCCTTTAATTTAACTTTTTAATTATACCCTATTCTTCAATTGACATGGAAGGCGAGCTTGAAGCATCAAATCCCACGAACTGATTATTCTGATAATAATGATGTGCTGCACAGGCTATCATTACTGCGTTATCCGTACATAGTTTGAGCGGAGGAAGAATGAGTTTAGTTTCATCCACGTTTTCAGCAAGCAGTTCTCTTAACCTTGAATTGCAGGCTACCCCTCCGGCTGCCAGTACGGTTTTAACATCGTACTCTTTGATGGCGGCCAAAGTTTTCTTCATAAGCTCTTCTAAAGCAGCTTCCTGGAAAGAACATGCCAAATCTGCAGTATTTATTTCTTCACCGCGTTCCTTCATTTTATTCACAAGAGTAATTGTTGCATTCTTTAGTCCGGAGAAAGAGAAATTATAGCCATCAACTTTTGGAATTGGAAGTTTATAGCTTCTGTTTCCTTCTTTTGACAGCTTATCAATTTTTGGTCCACCTGGATACTCAAGACCGATTACCCTTGCGACCTTGTCGTATGATTCGCCAACCGCATCGTCCATTGTTGTTCCAATAATCTTGAAGTCATGGTCATTATTCATGATTACCAGTTCAGAATGTCCGCCTGATACAACAAGAGCAAGAACAGGATAAACAAAAGGCCTTACCAGCTCATTGATAAATATGTGGCCCTTCAAATGGTGAACACCGATTAAAGGCTTATTGTAGAAATATGCTAAGGTCTTTGCTGCAATGCCGCCAATATGTAAAGATCCGATAAGTCCAGGACCAATTGTATAGGCAATCGCATCAATATCGTCCATTGTTAAACCAGACTGTTTAATTGCTTCATTGACAATAACTGAAATCTGTTCAACATGCATTCTTGAAGCAACTTCAGGAATTACACCACCAAAACGGGCATGAACATCTATCTGTGAAGTCACTACAGATGAGATGACATTCATGTCAGAATCAACTATTGCGCATGCTGTTTCATCACAGCTCGATTCAATCGCTAAAATTCTTGTCATTTTAACTCCTTATACATTTCAATCGCATCACCATCAGGATAATAATTTTTACGGATGCGATTTTCAACAAATCCATTTTTCATATACAGATTCTTTGCCGGATTATTGATTCTTACTTCCAGGAAAATTTTGTCTGCCTTTCCCTTACAGTTTTCGAACATATAATCAAGCATCATCTGCCCATAACCTTTTCCCTGTTTTTCTTTTGTAACTGCGATATTGAAGAGTTCAACAAAATCTCCAATCAGATGATAATCGATATACCCAACGATATCGTCTTCTTCAACAACATAAAAGAAACAGGTTGGGTCGCTCATTTCAAAAACGAATTCTTCTTTTTTCCACGGATGAAAGAAACATTCGTTTTCAATATCCATTATTTTTTCGATATCAGAATCCTTTATAGGTCTGATCATTTCATGTACGCTTCACTTTCCTTGAGATATACAGGAGTCAGATGATCCTTGTCGTCTACCTTCTGAAGGCTGTCAAACGTATTCAGGAAACACTCAGAAACCGGTGGCATCCTATCTTCCTTTCCAACGAGACTTCCATCTCCAATTACTTCGTATTCTTTTACATCAATCTTTTCAACTTCTTCAATGCAATCGGAAACTATAGTTTTTTCTCCATCATATACACCAAGATAGGCTCTTCCACCTCTTGCATTCAGCATAACCATAGTATTCTTCTGGTTATTGGCATATAGCCTTAAAGTGGAAATGGTATAAAGGTCTATATCCTGAGCCGTTGTAATTACCTTGGCAATAGTTAACCCTATTCTTACACCAGTATAGCTTCCAGGCCCAATTGCCAAAGCTACTGAATCAATATCTAACGGCCTTTTACCTGTTTTCTTAAACAAAGAGTCAATTGCCAAAAAAACTTCTTCTGACTGTCTCTTGAAACATTCGCTGTCATATCCTGCTATAAGTCTTCTATCTTCAATAAGTGCACAAGATAAATATTTATATGATGTATCAATACACAATGTCAGCATATCTTTTCAATCTCCTTAAGAATATCTTCATATTCCTTTGTAGCAGTTATGTTTATTTCTCTTGATGTATCATCAATGTAGTTAAACTCAATGTCCAGATGTTCTTCTGGGAGCGCCTCATAGTATTCTGGCCACTCAACTACCATTATTCCATCATCGTAATACTCATCAAATCCCAAATCGTAAGGATTTTCCGCAAGCCTGTAAGCATCTATGTGATATAACGGCAAACTACCGTTATAGATTTTCAAAATAGTAAAAGTTGGAGAATTTATTACCTGCTTAATATTCAGCGCTTCTCCAATTCCCTTTGTAAAAGTTGTCTTGCCCCCGGCAAGGTCGCCTTTCAAGGTAATCAAACTTCCCTTATTTAACAGCAGTCCGATCTGCTTTCCCAGATTTATTGTCTCCTGGTATGACCTAGTTATAATTTTCATATCTATATTATTATATATTCAATTCTTTGAATATTCTTTTAATCATCACAAATGCTATAAATGCAAGCACAATTTCAGCAATTGCCTGTGCATATCCAATGCCATAAATCGGATATATCTTATTTAGAATATATAACGCAGGTATTTCAAGAATTATTTTTCTTAATACCGCAAACATAAACGCATATTTGCCTCTTCCTATCGCATTAAAGAGGCCAACAGCCGTAAAATCAAACGCCAAAAACGGCTGGGCAATGGCCATTTCTCTTATATACACGCTACCATATCGCACAACTTCTTCGTTATCCATAAACAGGTTTATTATTCTATCTGATAAAACAATCATTCCAACCATCATCACAAGCATCAATGGTATTACGGTTCTTATGACACACATTATCACTTCTTTCATTCGTTTTGAAGCTCCACTGGCATAGTTATAAGAAATAAGCGGTGTTACACCTGATGAAATCCCCATTGCTATATATAAAGACAGATTGCACATTTTATGCGCAATTCCAACGGCCGACACACATGTAGATCCATAGGCAGCGGCATAGTTGTTCAGAATTGTAGCTCCGGTTACATTCAGAATATTCTGGATAGCAGCAGGAACACCAACAGAGCAGATATCTACGACAAGATCTTTTGTAACTCTTAATTTGGTCACATTGAAAGAAACAAGTGTTTTCCCTTTATTAATAATAAGTACAAGAACAATATAGTACAGACAGGCGAAACAATTTGAAATGAACGTCGCAAGTCCTGCTCCTTCAGCACCCATATTCAAAAACTGAGGAAGTATAAAAAACGGATCAAGTATTACATTCAGTATGCATCCAGACATCATACCTATTGACGCATGTGCCGCATTTCCTTCCCCTTTTATAATCTGGCCAACAACTGTATTAAGTATCGCTGGTACAGCACCTAGTGTAACGGTCCAGAACATATACTCGGAACATGCAAAACTGTTAAATTCATCTGCACCCAAAACATTAAGAACGAAAGGCTTAAAAGTCGTTGTGAAAAGCGAAAGTAAAACGGCACAGAAAATACAACCATATATAGAAAAGAGTGCAGATTGCTTTGCTTTCTCTGAATCTTTTGCGCCAAGCGCTCTAGAAAAAGCTGAAGATCCACCAATTCCAAAAATGTTTACTATTGCATTAAATAAAAGGATGATTGTTCCAATTAAAGTTACAGCAGCAGTTTCAACAGGGTCATCAAGTAAAGAGACAAAATAAGTATCGGCAAGATTATAAAACACAGCTACAAGCATACTTAAAACAGTTGGCACAGAAAGCCTTAAAACCGCCTTTTTAACAGGCATTTCTTCAAACAAATATGTTTTATCTTTACTTAATTCATTACTCATAATTTCAAATAAAAAAGCCATCTTTCGATGGCTTT
>DCHD01000005.1 GCA_002315565.1 Solobacterium sp. UBA1761
CATTCGGTTTCTCAAGAGATGATGCCGGCAAGTTCTTAGGTTCTTACTACGATGCTAAGATCTACGAACAGGATCCATTCCAGAAGTTAGACCAGCACGGTGTTGGTAAACTGGTTAAGATGGCTGCTGACTTAGGCAGACAGACTCGTCCTAACATCAAGCTTGGTATCTGTGGCGAACACGGTGGCGACCCTGCTTCTATCGACTTCTGTCATAGAGTTGGACTTACATATGTTTCTTGCTCACCATATAGAGTTCCAATCGCAAGATTAGCTGCTGCTCAAGCTGCAATCAAGAATAAATAAAAAAACTTAAACCTCACGAAAGTGAGGTTTTTGTATGCCTGAATGATAGAATTAATGTATGAATGAATTACTGTATAAAGATGCAAATCAGATAATTGAATACGCAATAAACGAAGTACTTCCAAATAAAGCCGTAAGAAAAGCATTAAAAAATTATACAAAGCCAAAAGGAAGAACACTGATGGTTGCTTTAGGTAAGGCAGCATATACCATGGCTAAAGAAACAGTGGAAATGATCGATATTGACGAAGGACTTGTTGTAACAAAATACAATCATGCAAAAGGCCCATTACCAAACACTACAATCATAGAAGCAGGTCACCCTGTTCTCGATAACAATTCCATCAAAGGTGCTGAAACAGCCATAAAAATGTGTTCTAATCTCACATCAGAGGATACGGTCATATTGCTTGTATCAGGAGGTGGTTCTGCCCTTTTTGAGTCTCCTCTTGTTACACTGGAAGAACTGCAGGATATAAATACACAACTATTAAAATGTGGTGCTGACATAAATGAAATAAACACTATAAGAAAAAGACTCTCCAAAGTCAAAGGTGGAAGATTTGCTGAAATATGTTCCCCTGCCAGAGTAATCAATATTATTCTTTCGGATATAATCAACGATCCCCTTGACATGATTGCTTCCGGTCCTGCATATCCAGATGCTTCTACATGTGAAGATGCACTTAATATAGTTGAAAAGTATCATCTGAGTTTTAATGAGAAAATAATGGAACTTCTCCACCACGATACCGTTAAGAAGCTGGATAATGTAGAAACTTATATCACTGGAAACAACGAAGAACTGAAACAGGCCGCTAAAGCTAAAGCTGAACAATTAGGTTACAAAACATACTACATCAATGTACCAATGACATCTGAAGTAAAAGATGCAGCACGACAGATGATTGATGAAATTGGAAAACATAAAGATGAACACAATGTTGCCATCATAGCAGGCGGTGAAATTGTCGTTAAAGTCAAGGGCACAGGATTAGGTGGAAGAAACCAGGAACTTGCATTAAGATGTTCTGAATATCTGAAAGATAAAAAAACATGTGTCTTCTGTATCGGGTCAGATGGTACAGATGGACCAACTGATGCAGCCGGTGCTTATGCCGATAAAGATACATATAAAGATGATTTGAATGCATATCTGGAAAACAACGATGCCTACCATTATCTTGAAAAATATGGTGGACTAATTAAAACCGGTCCTACAGGAACCAATGTCTGTGACCTCTATTGTGCATTAATCAAATAAGACGCTTAATAGCGTCTTTTCTTACACAAGTGTTAGATATATATGAATAACAATAAATATAATGAATATAGACAGCAAAGAAAGTAAACTGTCTTACTAAATATGAAATTATTGTTTGTAATGCTTATAGTTGTTTCGGTTATACCATTAACGCTGATTATTGCAGGTTATCTAGAAACCTATCATTATCCTAAAAGAAACTGGTTTGTAGGTTACCGTAGCAATATGTCAACGAAGAACGATGAAACCTGGGCTTATGCCAACAGTGAATGTGGTAAAAAGATGTATAAGGCAGGAATCGTTATGCTTCCAATTTCAATCCTAATCATTTTATTGATTTATCTTATCAGTGGCGACATCAGTGAAATGCCTGCAATGTATATTGATATATGCCAGATAGTCATAATGATTGTACTGATAGTAATTACTGAAATCGATCTGAGAAAAGTATTCAATAAAGACGGCACAAGAAAAGACATCCTGTAAAGGATGTCTTCTTTTAGATTTTATATGTTTCCTGATATTGTTTTAAGAGCCTGTCGAAGTCTTCTTTACGATTTGACTTCATTTCTATTTCATATCTGTGAGCTTCTAATGAATCTTCTTCAGTTTCAATCATTTCAATTGCTATGTTATCACAGTGGTCAGCAACTCTTTCAAGGTCAGTCAAGAGATCATTGAACAGGATACCGTGTTCAAGAGTGCACTTGCCTTCTCTGATTCTGTCGATATGATTCTGCTTCATTTTAGCAACGATATCGTCAATCAGTTCTTCAAATGGACCGACAGTATATGCCAGGTCATTGTCTTCATCAATGAACGCCTGAGCCGTTACTGTCATCATATCCTGAATGGCAACAATAATGGTTTCAATTTCTTTTTTGCCTTCACTAGAGAACTGAACCTTGTTTTCAACTCTTTCTTTGGCAGTGTCTGCAATATTGATTGCATGGTCAGATATTCTTTCAAAATCAGCCAGAGCCTGAAGATATTTGGATACTGCTCTGTTTTGTTTCTTGTCCAGCTCCTGTCTTGTAACTTTTACAATATAGGTACCAAGTTTATCGGCATACTGGTCAACAATATCTTCTTTTGTATATACTTTCTGATACTGTTTTTCATCATAGTTCACAAGCAACTGGCATGCTCTTGAGATATTGTTTCTGGTAATTTCAGCCATCTGATTGATGACAATTCTGATCTGTTCAATTGCGATAGCCGGATGCTGAAGGAATCTTTCTTCCAGTTTATCTTCATCATATCTTTCATCATCAACTTCATCATGAACTAGTAATGAAGCAATCTTTTCAATAAAATTGATAAATGGAGCAAGAAGTACAATCATAATAACTCTCATTATTGTATTCAACAGCGCGATATTGAATGTGTTAAGTACTGATTCAACAAACCAGAAATTCACAAACAGATTTATTCCATAGAACAGAACGCTTAACACTACACAACCGGCAACATCAATAATCAAATATGACCACGCAGATTTCTTGGCATCAGCATTTGCACCAAGCGAGGATACAATAACCGGTACTGAAGCACCAATCGCAATACCCATCAGCATTGGGAAGGCGTTCGCAAAAGTAATTGCACCAGTAACTGATAATGCCTGCAGAATACCTACTGCAGCACTTGCTGACTGAATAACAGCAGTAAATAATGCGCCAACAAGTATACCAACTAAAGGATTTGTAAATGTTGTTAAGAGATTGATGAACATTTCGGATTCTCTAAGTCCTGACACACTGTTTGACATAGTCTTCATACCAAACATCAGTACAGCAAATCCTAACAGAATATCACCTAAGTTATGGTTTTTAGAATGTTTTGTAAACATTCTCAGATAAATACCAACAACTGCAATAATAGCTGTAATTGAGTCTGTAGATACCAGTTCCAGAATTCCTGAACTTGCCTCTACACTAGAAAGCGAAATAATCCATCCGGTAATTGAAGTACCGATAATGGCACCCATTATTACACCGATCGCCTGTTTTATTTTCATCATTCCTGAGTTTACAAAACCGACAACCATTACTGAAGTAGCGCTTGATGACTGTATAACCGCTGTAACACCTGCACCTAAAAGGATTCCTTTAAGTGGTGAACCAGCCAGTTTATACAGAATAAGTTCCAGTGAACTACCTGCAACCTTTTTTAAGCCTTCTCCCATCAGTGTCATTCCAAATAGGAACAATGCCACACCTGAAAGAAGCGCAAGAACATCTGTTATAGTCATATACGTACCTCCAACTATTTATTTTACAACTGTGTTTAGAAAATTCTTAAACATCATTTCTTTTATGTGATTTAGCCACCTCAGTAGCTTCTTCAAGTATTTCTAATACTTTTACAACTTCATCATCTTTGATAACTTTTTCTTTTCCATTTTCAATCACATCAATCAGATTGTCATATATCTTTTCGTAGTGGTTACTTCCAACTTTTACCTGTTCACTTACTTTTTCACCGGTTTCATTCAGATAAACAAGTGTGCCCCATCTTTCTTCAGGTACATCAGCAAATGATACAACATGTCTTCCAACAACCTTCTTCTTTCCTGATCCATGAAGTACAGGAGGAAGTGTCAGAGAACCGTTTGTGCCATGAACAGTAAAACTAGGATAATCAATCATTACGCACATTGATGTATGTACACTGGCCTTCATATTTCCGTAACAGAATTCAAGGTCATAATAGTCATCCGCTTCACCTGGGTGATGAATGCTTCTTACATCGTATGTGCATTTTTCAGGTATTCCAAGTAAACCGATAATCTGATCTGTTGTATGTACACCAAGATTATATAAAGCAGGAAGCTGATTCCAACCATCTGTTTTGAAGTAATCATAATGAGATTCAATACGTACAAGTTTACCAAGTTTGCCAGATTCAATTACTTCCTTAACGCAGAGATAATCAGCATCGTATCTTCTGTTCTGGTTAGGCATAATCACAAGTCCTTTTTCCTTAGCCAGTTTGAATACTTCTTTCGCCTCTTTACTTGTAGGTGCAAAAGGTTTTTCACATAGGACATTTTTTCCGGCATTAAGGAGCTGTATTGAATATGGCACATGAAATCTGTCTGGCGTTGAAATTACAACAAGATTAATTTCTTCATCATTCAGAATATCGTTTATATCAGTAGTAAAAGTTATTTCCGGATAAAAAGGCTCGTAATCTTTAAACTGAGCAATGTCTTCTTCACGTCTAAAGACGTATTTAACTTTAATATCATCTCTTTTTTCTACGTAAGGAATATGATATTCCCTTACACTAACTCCAAATCCTATATAAGCAACTGTCAGCATATAATTTCTCCTTAAAAAAGTATGACTACAAAAAGCAGTCATACTTATAGTTTATTGTGGATATACCTCGTTAAGATCGAATTCTGTTCCGATATAACCGTTCTCATCGCCGTCATTAACTGTACCGGCACCACCAGTAATATAACCGGTCATAATGTCTTCATAATATGGTGATTCTTTATCAGCTTCACCAGTAAGAACCAGCTGAATCTTGCCCTTGACAATTTCAATAGATTCATCCTTCATGAATGATACATAGGCTTCTCCAACATGTCCGCCCTCACCATCAATGAAGTAGTTGTCTATTGTATAGCCATCTTCAAAAGTCTTTGCCAGTTCGAGCAGTACTGTAATCTCTTCTTCTGTGAAATTGTTGTCAGTCAGGTAATTGCATAACCATGACATTCCCATCATATCCAGAATGAACGGATACTTGGCAACCCTGGCAATGATAGAGTTAATAATTAAAGCCTGATTTCTGATTCTTGAGAAATCGTTATTAACGATACCATTGTATTTTCTGTTACGTGCCAGAGCCAATGCCCATTCACCATAACATTTCTTGTAGCCTTTTTCCATTTCATATGGCTGAGCCACATTACGGTTAGAGTCCATATCCATATAGACATGCATAGGCACATCAATCCATACTCCACCAAACTCATTAATCATGTTGACGAAGTTAGAGAATGAAGTAACACAATAATATGGAATTTCAACATCCAACAGTTCACCAACTGATGCGATGATTGTTTCTTCACCGCCGTAAACATGCATATGAGTCATCTTGTCTGAGTACTGATAAGTAACATTGTACATATATGAATCTCTTGGGAAAGAGATAATAAGAACATGTTTCTTTACTGGGTCAACCACCATCAGATGATTTACGTCATTTCTTAAATTAGTCTGATCGTTATCACCGGCACCATCAATACCGTTGATCATAACCAGGAAAGGTTTGTTCCAAAGATCGCTGGAAGTGATTGCTGAGTCAATAACCTGTTCCTCATAATAAGGAATCTGATATTCAACAACAGCCTTGTAGTCTTCAATAACATAGTCACTTCTGAAGTCGTGAATTACTTCATCATGTTTTTCTGGAAGTACAAAGGCATCAATTTCACCATTTGCGACAGCATCGACAATCTGCTGATAAGAACCGAGTTCAACATAAGAATCTTCACTCAGTTCAAGACTGGAAAGCTGTTCTTTAACATACTCCATATATTCCTGATCCAGATATTTCTGAATTCCGATTTTCTTATCTTTCAGATCTTCAATTGTTTCAATTCCACTGTCGTTTTTAACCATGATGGAAAAAGAATCAGAATAGGCAACAGGCTGTGGGCCTTCATCAACTTCTTCTTTTGCACATCCTGTACATAATAACAGCAGTACAGCCAATAATAATGTTAATAATTTACGCATAAATAGCTCCTAACTTACCTAATAATTTTACCAAATTTGTCTTATCTTTTTATGTTTTTCAAAAATAAAAGACAGTGATTTTCACTGTCTTGTATCTTATTTGTTTCCTACAGTATTCTTTACGATTTCTTCAATACGTTCAACCTTGTCAAGAGTATCATCTACTACAAATTCAAGTTCAGGTATCTTACGCATCTTCAGTCGGTGTGCCAGTTCAGATCTGATGAATCCTTTTGATCTTTTCAAAGCGGCAATCCCATAGTTCTTTCCAAAGAAAGAAACATAGACTTTGGCTTTAGAGAGATCGGGAGTAATTCTTACTTCCTGTACTGTCGCAAAACCTACTTCCGGATCATTCAGGTCAAACTGAATGATGGAGGAAATTTCCTTCTGCAGGATGGAATCCAACTTGTCAGTTCTTCCCATTAGGCCTGAGGAACCTCTACTTCACCATATGCTTCGATAATATCGTTTTCTTCGATATTGTTGTAGTTTTCAACAGTGATACCACATTCATATCCCTGAGCAACTTCCTTGGCATCATTTTCAAATCTCTTAAGTGATCCAAGTTTGCCGGTATAGATAACAATACCATCTCTGATAAGTCTGATCTTGCAGTCTCTTACAAGCTTGCCTTCAGTAACCATACAGCCACCGATAGTACCGATCTTTGAAACTTTATAGGTCTTTCTGATCTGAGCCTGTCCAAGAATAACTTCTTCATAAACAGGAGCAAGCATACCCTTCATGGCAGCTTCCATTTCTTCTACAGCCTTATAAATGATGTTATGAAGTCTTATTTCTACACCTTCTTCTGTAGCTTTTTTACGGATATTTGCATCAGGTCTTACGTTAAAGCCATAAATTACAGCTTTAGATACACTAGCCAGAATTACATCTGATTCAGTGATTGCACCAGCTGACGCACGGATTACATTACACTTAACACCATCAACTTCAATCTTTGACAGTGAAGCCGCAACTGCTTCAGCTGTACCAGATACGTCAGTCTTGACGATAACCGGAATCTCTTTGATTTCACCGGCTTCAATCTGTCTTGCCATATCTTCAAGTGACATAGCAGATGATGATTTTCTTTCCTTATCGATCTTTTCAGTAAGTCTCATCTGAGCGATTGCTCTTGCATCCTTATCTTCAGCGAATACTTTGAAGTTATCACCAGCTTCAGGAAGATCATTCAGACCGATAATTTCAACTGGCATAGATGGTAATGCTTCTCTGATTTCTTCGCCTTTATCGTTGGTCATTCTTCTGACTTTACCATAGCATGTTCCGACAACAATAGAATCGCCCTGTCTTAATGTACCATTCTGTACTAACAGTGTAACAACTGTACCACGGCCCTTATCGAGTTTAGCTTCAATAACAGTACCTGTAGCAGCTTTCTTAGGGTTAGCCTTAAGTTCTCTTACTTCAGATACAACAATGATTGTTTCCAGGATATCCTGTAGACCCATGCCGGTCTTAGCAGAACAGTTTACGAAGATTGTATCTCCGCCCCATTCTTCTGGCATAAGTCCAAGTTCACTCATTGCATTCATAACCTTTTCCGGATTTGCACTTGGCTTATCCATCTTGTTTACGGCAACAATAATTGGAACACCTGCTGCTTTTGAATGGTCAACTGCTTCAATAGTCTGAGGCATAACACCATCATCAGCTGCAACTACAACGATACAGATATCAGTAACACTTGCACCTCTTGCTCTCATGGCAGTAAATGCTTCATGTCCCGGTGTATCGATAAATGTAACTTTCTTGCCGTTAACTTCAACCTGGTAAGCACCGATATGCTGAGTGATACCACCAAATTCTCCAGCAACGACATTTGAATTTCTGATCGCATCCAACAGTGTAGTCTTACCATGGTCAACATGACCCATGATAGTAACTATTGGAGGTCTTTCTTTTAAGTCTTCTGGACGGTCATCTTCATCATCCAGAAGGATTGTATCTTTCTTTGCTTCCTCTTTGGTTGCGGTGATTTCAAATTCAACGCAGACCAGTTCTACATCTTCATCTTCCAAGGAAGAGTTAATTGTAACCATTTTTCCAAGAAGGAATAACACCTTGATTACATCACCAGAATTCTTGTTGATTTTCTTGGCGAGTTCAGCAACAGTGATACCTGATTCATAGGTAATCTCTGTAACCTTATCTTCAACTTTTTTGAAAGTTTCAGCCTGAGGTTTAGTATTCAATCTTTTCTTAAACGTCTGTTTTGCCATAAGTTACCTCCTCTTTCTTCTTTAACAGTGTTTTCATAAATCCCTTGTCAATTAAACCAATAACCTTTATATTCTTTTTTCCAAGAGATTTTGACAGTTCACTTGAACTGTAATCCATGAGGCAGTCAATATTGTAGAAGTGGCACTTCTTAAGATATCTTTCCTTTGTCTTTTCTGATGCATCATTGGCCATTATCAGATAACAGACACTAGACATATTTTCTAATACTGTTTCTCCAAACAGCAGCTTGTTTGCACGATACATCAAACCAATCAAAGTTAAGACACTATCCATTAATTACCTCTTTAATTTCTTCATAAACACTATCAGGAATTTCTGTTTCCAGTGCTTTGTTAAGCATATTCTTTTTCTTTAATATCTCTAAAGCCTCTAATGACTTCTTGATATAGGCACCTTTTCCGTTGAGCTTTCCTGTAGTATCTACTTTAACTTCACCTTCGGGAGTTCTTACAATCCTTAAAAGTTCTTTTTTAGGTAAGGACTCACCAGTAGCCAGACACTTGCGCATCGGAATTTTCTTCATTATTTTTCCTCTTCGTAGTATTCGTCGTATTCATCGAAGTCGATGTCGTCATCATTGATCCAAGAATTTTCATTCTCTTCTTCCTGCATTGCTTCGATTTCTTCAAGTTCTTCATCTGAGTATTCAGGCTTGAATTCAGCGTATTCCTTCTTATCGAGGTCTTCAGCTCTTACACGACGCTCATCTTCATCAGATTTCTTTTTCTTCTTCTTGACAACAGCAGCTTCTTCTTTCTTTGCAGCTGTAGCGAAATCTTCAAACTTGGAAACATAATCAGTCTTAGGTACAAGAGGTTTCTTAGGTGCCTTGGCAACCTTGACTTCTTCTTTAACTTCTTCAGCTTCCTTGATTTCTTCTTTCTGTTTTTCAATAGCTTCTTTGATTTCAACGATAGTTACTTCGTCTTCTGGATTTGGTTTAGTTTCCATTTCATCCATAGCTTCTTCGAACATACCTGTATCGTTTTCAGCCATTTCCTTATCAAATTCAGCTTTACGTCTCATTGCTTCTTCCTGCTGTTCAAGGAACTTCTTCATTTCTCTTTCCTTAACAACACGGATCTGATCTTCTTTGAACTTTCTTACTTCTTCTTCTACATCAATACCGAGCTCAGCAATTTCACTTGCAGTTTTGATGTCAATCTTGCGGTTAGTCAGTTTAACAGCAAGTTTGGCATTCTTGCCCTTCTTACCGATAGCTACGCTTAACTTGTCATCATCAACGATAACAACGATAGGCATAGTATTTCTTGCCATATGTTTTTCAACTTCTTCATCAGTTAAAGTTTCATCAATAAGTTTGTTTGAATAGAAACAAGCCTGTACTTCAGCTGGTGCTAAAGCATTCTTAACAAGTTCGCCAATGTCATCGTTCCATTCAAAGACATCAATCTTTTCGCCCTTGATTTCAGAGATGACACCCTGAATTCTTGAACCACGTGGACCGATACATGAACCGATAGCATCTACTTCATCATTTCTTGAGTAAACAGCCATCTTTGTTCTTTCACCAGCTTCTCTGGCGATAGCTTTGATTTCTACGATGCCCTGAGCAATTTCAGGAACTTCTTTTTCAAAAAGGCGCTTAACAAACATTGCATCGCCTCTTGAAAGCTGAACCTGCGAACCTTTAGAGCTCTTTTCAACCTTCTTGATGATGCATCTGATTGACTGGTTCTCTTTATAGATTTCACCAGGAATCTGTTCTGAACGCAACATAATACCGATAGTATTCTTGATGTCAATAAGTACAAACTTATCTTCAACAGTCTTGATGATACCTGAGATGAGATCGAATTCTTTATCCTTATATTCATCAAAAACCTTCTGTTTTTCAGATTCTTTGATTCTCTGTTTCAGCATCTGTTTTGCAACGTTGATACTAGTTCTGCCGATAGATGCGAAATTGATTTCTTCAGCAATTTCATCACCGATCTGAGCATCTGCTTTCTTCAGTCTTGCATCAGATAATCCGATGTCCAGTGTATCATCGAAATCATCATCTTCATCATCAACAACAGTAAGGATGTGATAAACCTTGATTTCTTTAGCATCAATGTCAACTCTTACTTTTGCTTCTGGAGCATCAATGTCCTTCTGATATGCTTTGACAATTGCTTCCTTTAAAACTTCAATGACGAATTCTGGATCGATTTTACGGTCTTCTTCAAAAAGACGTAAACTCTCAATAAAATTCTTGTTGTTCTTTAAACTAACGCCACTCATTTTTCTTCTCCCTTAAAATTTGATTGCATAGCGCATTACTTTTACTTCTTTATAATCAATAACGGCTTCTTTCTTTTTTGTTTTGTCGAGATACTCAAGATAGATCTTTCCATCTTCATATTTCTTTAATGTACCGTTATAAGATTCCTTCTTTTCTTTGACAAAGACATAGCTTCCTACTGCCGCCTTGACCTCTTCCTCATTACGGATAGGTCTTTCAGCTCCTACTGTTGTTACATCCAGGATATACTTGCCAAGTTCTTCATCGTGACCATCCATGAAGTCTGATATCTTGTTGCTTACTTCTTCAAGCTTATCAAGATCCATAGATTCATCAAGCATTACAGTCAGTGTTTCTTCCTTTGTGTCATAAGTAAGGTCATAGAGTTTTAAACCTTCGTTTTCAAGAAACTTCACTGTATCTTCTTTAAGTTTAGTTAAGTTCATTTACCCTCCAAGGCATAAATTAAGGAGTGCTTTCGCACTCCTATATACGTTTAAATAATACTTTATTTACTGATTATATGCAAGTTAAAACAGTGAAACCTGGTTTGTATCGTCCATTCCATCAAGTACACCAAGGTCTTCAAGTGATTTTAACAATGTACTGGACAGTGAAGTTCTTGACAACAGGTCTTCCTTTGACATGAATGGTCTTTCTTTTCTGGCTTCAACGATACTTATAGCAACGTTGGCACCTAAACCTTCAAGTACAGTAAACGGAGGAATCAGTTCCTTATTGTTGTCAGGGTTAACCGAGAACTCTGTAGCCTGTGATCTGTTAAGGTCGATATTGAGCATTTTCAAACCTCTTGAAGCCATTTCCCAGCAGGCTTCAATAGAGTCAAATGTATCGGCCTCTTTCTTTGTAGCCTTTGTTGCCGGATCTCTTGAGTTGATCTTCTTTAGAAGTTCTTCTTTACGCTCAAATATCGCATCGACATCCTTCATCATTGTCTTCAAGTCAAACTGTTCACATCTGATTGTAAAGTATGCCGCATAGTAGTATTCAGGATGATATACCTTAAACCAGGCAACACGCACTGCCATAATGCAATATGCAACCGCATGAGCCTTAGGGAACATGTACTTGATCTTTTTACATGATTCGATATACCACTTAGGTACTTCGTGTTCAAGCATCATCGCTTCTTCATCAGGTGTTAGTCCTTTACCCTTACGGACATGTTCCATGATGGAGAATGAATCCTTAGGTTCAAGATGATAAGACATCAGTGTGCCCATGATATCATCTCGACAACCTATTACATCTTTAAGCGCAATTCCGCTTCTGATCAGCTCCTGAGCATTACCACGCCATACGTCTGTACCATGTGACAGACCTGATATCTGTACCAGTTCAGAGAACACCTTAGGGCGGGTCTCTTCAATGGTATTACGGGTATTTAATGTACCAAATTCTGGTAATCCACAGGCACCGGTTTCTTCATGATAGTTTGGATTTATTACATCGAGAGCTTTACTTGAATTAAACAGTGACAGTACCTTAGGATCATTCATTGGAATAGTCTTTACATCAAGTCCACTGATTCTTTCAAACATTCTCATAATGGTTGGATCATCATGTCCAAGAATATCGAACTTCAAAAGGTTTTCAGAGAAGTCATGATATTCAAAATGGGTACTTCTCCATGCCGCATTGATATCGTTGGCAGGATACTGGATTGGTGTAACATCTTCGATCTGCATATCATCAGGAAGTACAACAATACCTCCGGCATGCTGACCGGTTGTACGTTTGACATCCACACATCCTGTTGCCAGTCTTTCTTTCTGGGCACGGGACATATTGGTGATTTCATGGTCTTCACAGTACCCGGCAACATAACCAAACGCTGTCTTATCGGCAACCGTTGAAATAGTACCGGCACGGAATACATTGTCAGGTCCAAATATTTCTCTTGTGAAAAGATGGGCCTTAGCCTGGTATTCGCCAGAGAAGTTAAGGTCGATATCTGGTGTCTTGTCGCCGTTGAAGCCAAGGAAGGTTTCAAACGGAATGTTCTGACCATCCCCTCTCATCTTCTCGCCACACTTAGGACATACAGCATCAGGAAGGTCATAACCGCTCGCCACATCATCTCTCCATTCAAGGTGATGACACTTAGGACAGATGTAATGAGGAGCAAGTGGATTAACTTCAGTGATACCGGAGAAGGTTGCAGCAAGTGAAGAACCTACAGAACCTCTGGAACCAACGACATAACCATCGTCGTTTGAACGTTTAACCATCAGGTGGCAGGTATAGTAAATAACACCATATCCATTGCCGATAATGGCATCAAGTTCTCTTTTTACACGTTTTTCTATTGTCTCATCAAGGTTTTCGCCGTACAGTTTATGAGCAGTATGCCATACCAGTCTTTCCAGATATTCATCGGCATTGATAACTTCATTTAAACCAGTGAACGGTTCTTCATCAATTCGGCATTCTCTTGCTTTCTTTATCGCATCAAGAATCTTAGGTGAATGAAGTTCCCAGTTGAACGGCATGTATTTTTCACACATGTCAGCCACTTTATTGGTGTTGTTTATTACCATGTCCTGAATCAGTTTCTCATCCTCAAGCCATGCGAATTCTTTCAACATTTCTTCAGTATTCAAAAACCTCTGATCAGGAGCAACCTGTTTTGCACGTTTTTCTTTGTTGTAGACATAAAGCGGATGATGCGCTCCACCGATACCCTGAGTACGGATATAGATATCACGCAGTATCTTCTGGTCTTTACGCATATAGTGAACATCACCTGTTGCCACAACCGGTTTGCCCTGTTTATTGGCTTCGTTGATGATATCCCATAAGAATTCTTTAAGTCTATCTTTAGTACATGACTCTCTGTCTTCATAAACCGGAGAATAATGTCCTACAGGCTGTACTTCAATATAGTCATAGAAGGAAATGGCTTTAGCCAGATCTTCTTCACTTCTGGTACTTGCCAGTTCAAATACTTCTCCGTTCTGACACGCACTACCAATAAGAAGATTTTCACGGTATTTTTCAATCTCACTTCTGAATATTCTTGGCTCAGCAGGAATTTCAGCACCCTCACTTTTACCTGAACTCTTGCCCATAACAGCAAGTGTTTCAGTATTGGAAACAGAAACAAGTTTATAAAGGTCATGAATACCTTTTTCATTCTTGGCCAGTACAATTACGTGATATGCTCTGTTCTTGACAAAGGCATCCTTATCCTGGAAGTCAGACAGCTGATTGAGTGTCATTACACCCTGCTTCTGAGTATCCTTGAGCATCAGATTAAACACATCAGCCAGAACATTGGCATCATAGTCAGCTCTATGCGCTACTTCTTCATCGTATTCAACGTTATACTGTTTGGCGATATTGCCCAATCTGTAACGCTTGTTTGACTTGAATAAAGACTTGGCATAATCCAGAGTATCGATAACAGGATTAGTCAGTTTTGGTAAACCCAGTCTCTTAAGTTCGGCATTAAGGAAACCATAGTCAAATGACGCATTATGAGCTACCAGTACTCTGCCCTTAACAAAGTCAAGGATTTCATCTTTTGCTTCTTCAAATGTTCTCGCGTTTTCAACATCTTCATCTTTAATATGAGTCAAAGTTTTAGTGAATGCCGACAGTTTTACCGGAGGCTTGATAAAGAAGTCTTTTCTTTCTTTAACCAGACCTTTGTAATATAAAACAGCACCGAATTCAATGATGTAGTCGTGTCTGTTTGATAGACCTGTAGTTTCTAAGTCGAATACAACATATTCCTGTTCTGCCATCAGATCATCATTGGCGTTATAAACAATGTTAAGTCTAGGCTCAACCATATTCATTTCACAGCCATAGATAAGTTTAAAGTCAGCTTCCTTGTTGGCTTTTAACATATCCATCAGTTTCATCTGTGCTTTATGGAATCCCTGACAGTCCTGATGGTCAGTCAGAGCTACAGCCTTATGACCCATATTGAACGCAGTTTCAACTATTTCTTCAGGCGAACAGATACCATCCATTTCTGAGAACTTGCTGTGGGTATGAAGCTCAACTCTTTTAACTTCTGCATCATCTGTAAGGACATTCTCGTTTTCAACAAACTCGATATTGGCCGGTTCAAAAAGATAGTCATTCATGTATGGGTCAAAACGGTAATTACCTGCAAATATTGCCCATTTACCGACTTTGTTCTTTTTGAGTTCTTCCCTTGTCCAGCGTCTGTTTTCCATCAGCTTGACGATACAGGCATTGGTCGTATCTTTAACATACAGATTCTGAATCAGAATACCGGTACGTGTTTCTCTTTCATCAACCTTAAAAATCTCAGCTTTAAATCTGACATTGTTAAGTGGTTCAAACATATCATCGATTATGACATCAGTATAATTGTTTGTACGAGGCTTATACTGATTGTTTCCGTTAAAACTTCCTTTATTGCCGCTATTATTTGGTGCACCGTTAGTCTGCGGCCTGTTTTCTTTTGGTGCAGCGGGCTTTTCTTCAAGTGGTGCTCTTTCTTCAAGAACCGCTTCTTTATGCTGCTGCATTACCATTTCAATATCTTTGCGGTATCCAAGATCATAGAAATACAGTTTCAGCTCATCGATTGCTCTTGAATCATTATTAAAGGCATTTTCATCAATATAGGACAATACAAATCCCTCATCTGACTGATGAGCAATCGCATCCTTAAAAAGCCTTGTTTCCTTATTAAAAGCCCTCAGATATTCATTGAAATGTAATAAAGTAAGATCCTGTTCTTCTGATTTGAAGATACAGTGGATATGTTCAACATCGTACTGTTTAAGATAGTTAATAAAATCATTCACCAGATCATAAGGCATGATGTGTCTGGTGTTGATTTTCAGAATAATCTCATCTTCAGCTTTCCTGTATACTGAATCAACCACATCAAAACCTTCAAAGTATCTGCTCTGAATTTCATCGTAATTCTGTTTATTTAAAAATTCACTTATGTCAAGAGCGCTCATTATTTAACAACCAGTTTCTCTAAGGCGTCCTTAGCAGCTTTCTTTTCGGCTTCTTTCTTATTGGTTCCAATGCCATATCCATAGACAAGCCCATCAACCTTTACAGCCATCTTGAATTCAGGCTGATTGCTTGGACCATGCTGCCAGACAAGTTCATAAGATATGGATTTTCTTGAATCGGACTGCACATATTCCTGCAGTTTAGTCTTGTAGTCATATGTATCATCAGTCTTTTCACCGATGTGTTTTTTCATAAGTATATCCAGCAGTTTAAAAGCATTATTGATATTGGTATCCAGATAAATAGCACCAATAAAAGCTTCGAATGAATCAGAAACAATTGAATCTCTGTTTCTGCCACCAGTCTTTTCTTCACCCTGTCCCAAAAGAATAAACTCATTGATTCCAAATTCTTTAGAGATAACAGCCAGTGTTTTTTCACATACCAGGTTGGCTCTCATCGGAGTCATAACACCTTCTTTTAAAGGCGGATCAATCTTCATAAGTCTGTCTGCAGCATAAATCTGTAAAACAGCATCTCCCATGTATTCAAGACGCTCATTGTCATGAAGTTCACCCTTGTGTTCATTGAGATATGAAGTATGAACAAAAGCCTCAGTTATGAGGTCTTTATTGTTATATTCAATTCCGTATTTATCCAGAAATTCAAAAACGTCCATATAAAAATTATACCCTAGTCACCATAGTTTTTTCTTTGATAAGCAAGGATTCTGTCATAATATTTCCCATACTCATCAATACTTCTGTTTTCAATGATTTCCCTGGCATCTTTCTTTGCGCCTTCAATGAATTTTGTATCAGTTATGAGATTTCCCAGAATGAATGACGGAAGACCAGCCTGTCTTGTACCAAGAATATCACCAGGTCCCCTCAGTTTTAAATCTTCCATGCTTATTTCAAAACCATTATTGGTTTGAACCAGAACATTCAGTCTCTGCATAACACTTTCTTCATCGCTTCCTGTCAGAAGATAACATGTTCCCCTGTAACTTGAGCGCTGTACTCTACCCCTTAACTGATGAAGCTGAGACATACCGAACTTGTCGGCATCATAGATTATCATCATCGTTGCATTCTTGACATTGACGCCTACTTCAACAACCGTTGTGCTGACAAGAACCTGTACTCTGTTTTCTTTGAAATCAGACATTACTTCATCCTTTTCCTGAGCACTCAGCCTTCCGTGGAGAAATGACAGTTTATAGGGACTCAGGGCATCTTTTAAAGATTCATAAAGATGCGTTACATCTTTAGCTGAATAATTGCTGTTTTCATCAATTGCCGCTGCAATAATATAAACCTGTCTTCCTTCAGCAAGAGTCTTTTTTATATCAGGCAGAATATCAACAATGCTGTTCTTTTTAATAAGTATTGTGTCACAACCCTTTCGGCCAACCGGCATTGTCTCAATAGTCGATACAGCCATATCGCCGTATATACTTGAAGCAAGAGTTCTAGGAATAGGCGTTGCACTCATCATCAGAAAATCTACTTCATCACCTTTCTCTTTGAGTTTTCTTCGCTGTTTTACACCAAACCGGTGCTGTTCGTCAGTTATCACAAAGCCAAGATTATCAATACATACATCATCTGAAAACAAAGCATGTGTACCGATGACGATGTCGTATACGCCTTCACTTATTTCTTTTTTAACTTCTTTTATATCTGTTAAAGAAGAATAAAGACAGCCTACTTTTACACCAAACGGTTCCAGGTAGTTCTTCATTTCTTCATAGTGCTGTTTGGCCAGTATTTCGGTAGGCGCCATTAATGCACCCCTGTAACCTGCAAGATAGTTGGCATATAGACCGATAAGGGCAACGGTGGTCTTTCCTGAACCCACTTCACCCTGCAAGAGTCTGTTCATCGGTTTAGAAGACTCAAGATCTTTAAGTACATCATTGACACTGTCAACCTGATCAGGTGTCATTTCATATGGCAGTTCATTTATCAGTTCATTTATCTTGTTTCTGTCAAAAGTTTTAATCTTTTTAGATGTTCCGTTATCTTCTTCATTCAGGATATCAAGTGCCACATAAAAACGCAGAAATTCTTCATACTTGAGTCTTGCATAAGCCTTTTTTAAAGAAGGTCCATCTATTGGATTATGAATGTTGTAGATTGCTTCTCTGTGTGAAATAAGTCCGTGGTCACTTACAAACTTTGAAGGTATGTCATCACACAAACTATCAGCTACCTTATTGTAGGTATATTCAATCAGTTTTCTTATTTCACTCTGTTTGAATGCATCTTTAACAGAATAAACAGGCTGAATGCCCAGAACATCCTTGAGTTCCTTCTTATAGTAGTTCATGGCCGTCACTTTATTGGCGCCATCATATCTTCCGACAACAACAAAATGATCGTTGACATTAAGGTCACGTATCCATGGACGATTGAAAATAGTAATTAGAAGTTCGTTTTCTTCAAAAAATACTTTAAATCTTGAAGTGGTTCTTTTGCCGTATCTGAAGGTGCTTGGATAACTTATCAGTTCACAGTCAAAAGTATAGGTCTCACCAACTTTCCAGTCTTCATACTTTGCATAGACAAAAGTCTCATATCTGTATGGATAATAGGAAAGAATCTCATCAGAATCTTTGAGATCGAGCATTTCACATATTTCTTTTCTTTTAGGTGTAAGCTTAAGCTCAGCAATATTCATATCTATATTTTACCTTATTCGTTGTGAATCCAAATTGAAAATGTC
>DCHD01000049.1:0-6029 GCA_002315565.1 Solobacterium sp. UBA1761
CACCATTAATTTAATTGCTCCTTTATCAATCCATTTCTTCAAATGCTTCAAGACCTTTTTTATGTTCAACCTTCTGGTCTCCATGTTTTACCTGAGTCATAGTGATAAAGGCCAAGGCCACAAACACTGCAGCATAGATGAACAGTATCTTATAGGATATAGTTCTCATCAGTGTACCGGCAACAATTGGTGTAACGATCTGGGCTGACATACTTGCCGTATAATAGTAACCTGTGAACTTGCCGATATCACTTCCCTTGCACATTTCAACAACCATCGGAAGTGAATTTACATTGATGGCAGCCCACGCAAGACCAACAAGTGCAAAGGCAATATACATAATCACATTGATTGACTTGAATGTTGTCGTAAGTACATAACCAAGTAAGAACATACCACTAAGTAATACAATACCGGCCATGATAGTCTTTTTACGCCCGATCTTTTCAGCAATAATTCCGATTGGAATATAGGAAACGATTGCTCCGGCTGTTGCGACAAGAAGACAGGTACTTGCTCCACCTAAACCCTGGCCCATAACAGCACTTATATAAGTTGTAAACCAGGTAGTTACCGCATTATAACCTATAAACCACAAAGCAATAGACGCAAGTAAGAATCCAAGTGACTTCTTAACTTCCAGAGGAAGTGATTCATTTCCGCTTCCATCGTCTTCTGCCAGATTCCATTCAGGATGTTTTTCTTCAAGAGCCTTGTTTTCACTAACAAGTTTTGGTTCCTTGACAAAGATAAACAGTAACGCAACTGCCACAAACATAATGGATGCAACCGTAATGAACAGTGTCTGATAGTTAACATGAGCTAAACCTGCAGTCTTGGAGTTAGGATATAAAACTGCAGCCACACCAAGATAGATAATACCTCCGACTGCACCCATCAGATTGATGATGGCATTAGCTTTAGAACGTAATGGTTTAGGTGTGACATCCGGCATCAAAGCTACAGCAGGTGATCTGTATGTTCCCATTGCCACCAGCAGTAAACCAAGCACGATGACAAATGAGACAAGTTTAAAGGTATTAGGTTCTGCGTAATATCCATTGTCAAGTAAAGGCAGGATATTAAGAAAAATGATCGCAAGACCTGTTCCAAAAAGAATAAACGGCATTCTCTTACCGATCTTTGTATCAGTCTTATCGGATAAAGAACCAAAGAATGGCAGCATAAACAGTGCCAGAATATTGTCGGCAGCCATGATGGCACCAGAGAGTGTCTCGTTCATGTGGAAAGTGTTGGTCAGAATCAGCGGTACAATACTGTCATACATCTGCCAGAAAGCACAGATTGATAAGAATGCCAGTCCGACCATAAAAGTCTGCTTGTTGTTAAGTTTCATTGTTGCTCCTATTTATGACCTTTCGGTACAAATGAATCAAATATATACTGCTGGTAATATTTTTTTGCCAGCGCAAGGTCTTCTTCAGATCTGATAGTCCAGGCTACGCATTCTCCCTTGAATACTTTTGAGATAAGCTGGAATGACAGATTCTTATAATTGCGAATATCGTAGGCTGTAAAATCAGGACGGGTCAGAAAGTTAGTAAGTATGTAACATAAGGCAATCCCTGCAAACGGATTTTTGCAGTTTTCCTTATCCTTACGAAGGTTATAGGCCAATTGTCCTCTGATAACTTCCGGATGGTTCTTCTTGAGATATCTCACTACCATCGGATTGAATGACTCCATAATCCAGGTACGCTTATAGGTATTAAGCATCTTTACCGCTTCTTCACAGGTTCCTATGCAATCACCTTCCGGTTTAATCTCAACAATCAAAGGTGTATCTTCTTTTAAGGCATCAAGTACATCTTTAAACAGCGGAATCTTTTCTTCAGTGTCCAACAGACTATATTCCATGAGTTCGTCATATGAACAGTCAGTCAGTTTCCTATCAATGCCGCAGATTCTTTTAAGTGTAGCATCATGGAAGACAACCAGTTTTCCATCAGTTGTACGCTGAACATCAAGTTCAATTCCATAGTCATGTTCAACCGCTTTTTTAAAACCTTTAAGACAGTTTTCCGGAATATCCTTGTTGTTGAATAAGCCCCTGTGGGCAATAAGATTTTCCTCGAAAGGCTTCATTCTTTTGAATCTCTCCCTGTCGAGGTTTGGCATAATCATAAAAAGATATAAGCCGATAAGTATTATTAATATAATCACAATAGTCATACCTTAATTATAAAACAAAAAGGCTCGTATGAGCCTTTATCCCAATATTGCAGCATCATTGGTGAATTCTTCACCGGATGCTTTTTCAAATCGGTTGAGCAGTTTTTCAACTGTCATATTCTGTTTTTCTTTGCCCTTGATGTCAAGGATAATCTTGCCACCAGACATCATAATCAGTCTGTTGCCGTAGGCAATGGCATCCTTCATGTTGTGAGTGACCATGAAGGTAGTAAGATTGTTCTTTTCAACTACTTTCTTTGTAGTTTCAAGAACCTTTGCAGCAGTCTTTGGATCAAGTGCAGCCGTATGTTCATCAAGTAAAAGAATCTTTGGTTTCTGAATAGTAGCCATTAATAGAGTCAGCGCCTGTCTTTGTCCACCTGACAATAAACCTACTTTGGCAGACAGTCTGTCTTCAAGTCCCAGGTCAAATTCTTTAAGAAGTCCGTAATATTCTTTTCTTTCTTCTTCAGTAATTCCGATTTTTAAACCACGGTGCTGGCCTCTTCTTTTTGCCAGTGCGAGGTTTTCTTCAATCCACATATCGGCAGCAGAACCAAGAAGCGGATCCTGGAATACTCGTCCGATATATTTAGCACGTTTGTATTCAGGAAGTTTTGTAACATTGGTATCACCAATCCATATTTCTCCAGAATCAACAGGCCAGGTTCCGGCAATTGCATTCAGTAATGTTGATTTACCGGCACCATTGGTACCGATGACAGTGATGAATTCACCTTCTTCAAGAGTAAGGCTTACATCATCAAGTGCAACTTTTTCATTGATTGTACCGGCATTGAATACCTTGGTAACATTCTTAATTTCTAGCATGCCTTACCTCCTTTTCTGAAGTTTGGAATTGCAAGAGCAAGCATAACAATGATTGCTGTTGCGAGTTTAAGATCCTGTGAGTCAACCTTGAGCCATAGGATAAGTACCATGATCAGATAGTAGACAACTCCACCCAGTACAACAAAGAAAAGTCTTAAGTAGAAACTGCAACCTTTCTTGAAGATAGCTTCAGAAAGAACTTCGCCAATAATGATTGCAGCAAGACCGATGACGATTGCGCCCCTACCCATAGAGACATCAGAGAATGACTGATAGTGAGCCATCAATGCACCACTTAGTGCAACAAGACCATTACCCAGCATGAATCCGATAAGCTTGGTGTTATCGATATTGATACCCTGTGCTTTAGCCATGGCATTATTGTTGCCGGTAGCTCTGATTGCACAGCCGATTTCAGTTCCGAAGAACCAGTACATAACCACAATCAGTACAGCAGCAAATATCAGACCAATAATAATTGCCTTGGGAATATTTCTTAATGACAGAAGCACATTGTATTTATCAGGATTACAGCTGACATTGGCAGCTGAAGACTGAATATGAAGATTGATTGAGTATAGACCAAACTGTACCAGAATTCCCGAAAGAATTGCTGGGATCTTCAGTTTGGTATGAATAAGGCCAGTACACAAACCGCATACAAGGCCAGCGATAAAAGCACATGGGAATACCACAAACAAAGGAAGGCCTTTAACTGTAAGCACAACTGCCACAGCACCGCCTGTCGCAAAAGAACCATCGACTGTCAGATCTGATTCTTTAAGAACTCTGAATGTAATATATACTCCAAGTGCCATCAGGCCCCAGATTAAACCCTGAGCCACACCACCTGGAAGACGATTTATTAAACTGGCGATAGACATAATTATTCTGCAATAGCCTCGTATTCACTTCCAACTTCAATACCGCGTTTAGCAGCAATTGTTGGATTGTATTTCTTTACTGGATTAGCAAAGTATTCAATTGGCATTTCTTCGACTTTAGCTTCACCCTTTAAGATCTTGACAGCCATTTCACCAGTAGTTCTGCCTAAGTCGTAGTAATTGATTGTAAGAGTAGCAACACCACAGCCCTTGCATGTTCCTTCTTCTCCACAGATGATAGGAATACCTGCTCCATCAGCGATGTTGTTGATAGTTTCTGCACAGCTTGCAACCTGATTGTCTGTTGGAACGTATAATGCATCACATTCAGTAACAAGAGCATCAACGATTGAAGCGATTTCGTTTGAATCAGCGAAAGTCCTGGTAATAACTTTTATACCTTTAGCTTCAAGATATTTACCAACAACTTCTACCTGATAAGCAGAGTTAAGTTCACTTGAACAAGAAAGAATACCAACGGTCTTTACGCCAGGAACAAGATCAATAATCATCTGTGCCTGATCATCCAAAGGTGCTAAATCAGATGTACCAGATACATTTGTACCGATTAAACCATTGAAGTTTTCAATGCCTAACGCAACACCGTATTCAGTAATAGATGTACCAAGTACCGGAATAGTGCTTGTTGAAGCAGCGGCAGCCTGTAAAGCTGGAGTAGCATTGGCCATAATCAGATCTACACCTTCAGCAACAAAACCGTTGGCAATAGTAGCGCAGCTTGCAGAATCGCCACCTGCTTTTTTAACATCGATAACAATGCCATCACCGAATTCTTCAGTAAGAACATCAACAAAGCCCTGAGTAGCAGCATCAAGTGCTTCATGTTCAATCAGCTGTACAACACCGACAGTGATCTTGCCTTCGCTTTCAGAACATCCTGAAAGTGTCAGAACCATAAGTACAGCAAATAGTAAGCAAATAAGTTTTTTCATGTTTCTCTCCTTTAAACAAAAAACTCGTCCCATTTAAGGACGAGTTGTAATCGTGTTACCACCTTAATTCATCATTACATCACTGTAACGACCTCACCAGCTACCATCATAGCCTCAACATTTAACGGTGTTCACCGTGATATCCTACATTTCAGATATCCCGCTCCTTGACGAATTCACCAGCATCCCGTTAACTGTTTGCACCGACCACAGCCTCTCTTTAAACCTTCTTGCTGATTATGTTTCAAATCCAAGCGTTTCAATATAGAAGCTACCATCATAGCCCGATTATGGTATCGGTAATCACCCCGCAAATCCCTACTTGATTCAGGATTTGTGCTCATTGGTGTATTTCTTCAGTCCCTTGTGATTGCTTTCACCACCCGCAATCTCTCTTAAACTCAAGATCTGAATACTTCTCCAAATCATTGCTTATGTATAAATTCTAAAAAATAAAACAGTGGGTGTCAATTGACTTACTCACTGTTTTGATACTTTTTTACATACCAATGTAAATTTTTACATTACTGTTTCCATATTAGCCTAAATAAGTTAATATATTCAATACATTTAGACTTAATGGCTTTTATATAATTTCCCGACTTCCAGTAAATGCGAGCTAGATTATCAAGTGATGATATGGTGGTAAAGTGGGACATGCCCAATGTTTCTTTGCTTATTTCATATGCTTTTTTTCCGAGTTCCATAGCTTTTTCATAATTATTTAGATCAAAATAACATAAAGCAAGACCGGCAAGACAATTTAAAGTATTGGGGTGAGATTCGCCCAGAACTTCTTTATACTTCTCATATGCTTCCCAGCCAAGTTCTATACCTTTTTCATAATTACCTAAATCAAAATAGTATGAGGAAAGATTGTCAAACGAAATCAGAGTATCGGGGTGAGATTCACCCAAAACTTCTTTACGTTTCTCATATGCTTCCGTATCAAGTTCTATAGCCTTTTCATAATTCCCCAGACAAGAATAGAAGGAAGCGAGGTTACTTAGCAAAGATAGAGTATCGGGGTGAGATTCACCCAAAACTTCTTTGCTTTTCTCATATGCTTCCCCACCAAGTTCTATTGCTTTTTCATAATTATCTAATTCATAATATCCAATAGCAAGATTGCCAAGCGAAATCAGAGTATCGGGGTGAGATTCACCCA
>DCHD01000049.1:6196-15406 GCA_002315565.1 Solobacterium sp. UBA1761
ATGCTTCCGTACCAAGTTCTATAGCCTTTTCATAATTCCCCATACAGTGATAATAGGATGCGAGATTGTCGAGCGAAATTAGGGTGCTTTGACTATATTCACCTAAGACTTCCTTACTCTTCTCATATTCATCATTTCCGAGTTCCATGGCTTTTTTATAATTGCCAAGGTAGGAATAAAACATAGCGAGATTACTAAGCGTAGTCAAAGTTTCTGTATAGGATTCGCCATAGATTTCTTTATGCTTTTCGTATGCTTCTTTGCCAAACTCTATTGCACTTTTATAGTCGCCAAAATCAGCATAATAGACAGCAAGATTATTAAGCGAACCCAAAGTATTGAGATGAGATTCGCCCAATGCTTCTTTGCGCTTCTTATACACTTGTTTTCCAAACTCTATTGCTTTTTCATAATTGCCTACCTTTTTATATAAAAGAGATAATTTATTTATTTTTGTTAAGATATCTATTTCTTCATATTGTTTATTTCCTTCAATCCATTCAATACAACTTTCCATATAAAATACAGCCCTACTATAATCTAGTTTTACACCATCACCTTCTTCATAGATATTAGAAAGTTTTTCTATTGCATCAGGGAAAGAATTCTCCCTAAGTCCATCTTCGCAGTTAGCTGATTTCTTTAATAGTTCAAGTCCCTTTTCTGTATTTCTTTCCACATCAATTCCATAAAAATAAGCCAGTCCAATATAGTATAGGTGCTCTGGATCATCATTTTCTTTCCAGGCTTCCTTTTTCAGCATATTCATTAGTGAGGAGGAAAGTTCCACCTTATCCGATTTTGATACTGGATCAGGAATTCCATCATATATTTTTTTCAATTGATTGCGATCAGTCTCTAAAACTTCAATAGGGAGAATTTTCACTCCCTTTTCTTTAGCCATTGGGTACTCTTTTTCAATAATATAATTTGGATTTTCATTCAAATTTGGAGTAACAACCAAAGAGAAAAGAGAAGATTTTTCGAATGCTTCTTTTATTGCCTCATCAAACTCTTCACCAGGTTTCAAGAATTCATCAAACCATATAGCAACGTCTCTCATGAAATCGTTGGAATGAATTTCCTTCATAACCTCTAGAGCCTGTTTACGATCCTTTTTTCGGTAGGACAGAAAGATGTAGGCATCGAATGCAGCCCTTACTTTTTCAGCCAGTTCATCAGAGACAAGAACACTATTAAGATAATCTTTCAGTTTTTCTTCGTATGACTTCTGTGTTAATCTGTCTTGTTTTCTATCAAGGTATTGAATTGTTCCACATTTTACTTCAAACAGCGTCTCCAGTCCCGACTCTTCCATAATCATCAGTAAAGGGATATTGTGTTCTATTGCATACTCAAAATCATATTTGTAAGCTTTTGAATTACCATCTTTCAAAAATGAAAAAGTAACAGGAATAACCATCATATTCATCTGAGACAACTGAATATAATAGTCATCAATTTCTTCTTCTGATGGAGTATAATTCTTATCTTCGGAATACCAGATAGCACAGTCCTGTTCCTTTAATATTTCCTCACATATCTTGTTAAGGTGTTTGTCAAAATCATCTGGATGACATGTAAAAAATACTCTATTTTTCCCTTGAGGATTCCCTTTTTCTCCTCTTAATTTATAAGCAAAATTATTATTCATTTCCATCAATCCCCCTTGTAGTTTATTGATAGTTATTACTTTGATTATAGCATCTCGCTATTTTACACAAAAACCGGCATTGCCGGTTTTATTAGAACTTCTGTGTCTTGGCTAAAGAGAGATTCTTGTATGCCAGATCATCAGTTACATCTTTGATTACCTTGAAATATTCAGGTGTTTCAAAGCTGTCATTGTCTTCTGGAATCTGTACAGCAAGAATAGCTTTCTTCTTGTCGAAATCAAAGACATCAAGTTTGAAGAAATGGTTGTTATAGAAGAATGAATAACGGTCTTTTGAAACAGGACTCAAGTTCTTGTCAACATCTTCCATATAGTCTGAATACTGTCTCTGTGAAAGAATTCTGTCAGTCTTTCTTCTTGAGTTATTGGTAATCATACGAGTCTCAGAATAAGAATAAAGTCTGTTTCCGTCTTTATCTCTTTCTCTGATTCTTCTTTCAAGTCCATCAGATGTATTGAGGTAGTACTGCTGAATATGTGAGTGAGAGAATCCCATTTCCTTAGATACTTTGTCATAGACATCTTCATCGATTTCAACAAGGTATTTTTTGAAGATATCAACCGGTTTTTCATCTTTCAGATATTTGAATACTTCCTGGATGGCATGCCTCATCTTGACCTCAAAATCAGTGTTATTTCCAACAATTACTCGATGAGGATGATCCTTCCATGACTCAAGAATTGTATCGTCTACTCTGATGGCATCTTCAACTGTTTCATATCTTGCTTCATTGTTTGCAAGTGTATAGGCTTCTACAGCTCCTTTAGCACTTGTAACAAGGTGCATAACCAGATCATAACGGTCATTGAGTTCATCTTCCTTGATGTCGAAATCCTTTAATATTTCAGAGAATTCTTCAGGTGTAACATAACCCTTGTCATCGAGAATACCTCTGTCCATAAGAACCAGTACCTTGTCACCTTCAATCTCTTTGGCTGCTTCAATACACAGTTCCTCTTTCTTCAACTGTAACGCTATACAGTATTTCTGGAACTGATACATACCTAAAGTAGCAGGTGAAATACCACCACTGATTAAATCGGTAGCAGATTCATGGTCAACGATTACACGGTATCCTCTTTCAGAGAATACTTCTTCAGCACGGGACATAAATGTTGTCTTGCCTGAACAAGGACCACCGGTAAATACGATTCTCTTAATTGTCTTCATAATTGTTCCCTCAACATAATAAGTTTAGCACAACAGCAGACGTTAAACTCTTACGTAAGTAACTATTGTTTTTCTTCAATAAAACGATTGCATAGTTCTACAATAAGTAGATCCTTAGCTTTCTCTTTAAGATCAATTTCATATTTAATATCTGGATGAAACTTATTAGAATAGTCTCTTGATCCAAAAGTCCATCCTTCAAATTCCATGAATCTTACCCATCTGATATGTTCAACCTGTTCCTTTTTATTATCCGGAAGAGCATCGTAATAGTCTTTAAAACAATCCCTGATCATCATTGAGTGAACAGCAGAAGCGATTGATGACCTACTTTCATAAGCTGAACGTTTTTTTGTTTTGGTGGAATCGGTATATATCCAATTGGCATCAGCTTCATTTTTGTATTTATTACTATATTCGTCAAAGATTTCATCAATCTTTTCCTTATCTTTTCTGGAATAGACCTCGGCTATATTATCTTTATCTCCTGTGATCAGTACTGTTGAATACATCCATACATTATTGATGTTTTTAGCCAATTCTACTACTCTATCATTTACAATCTTATCAATGCTCAAGATAAAATCTTCGCTGCCAAAATAGTATACATTATCTGAATCAGTTTCCATCTCTTTCAAAACGTATGATGAATTATATATGAATAATTTCCTGTCAGCCCTCATTCTTAAACACAATTCTTCATTAAGAATCATATTCTGGTCGCAGCTGATAATAACATCCATGTCTTTATAACACTCATAGATATCATTTAGACCTTTTACCGTAATCTCATCATTGGTTGCTTTTTTATTATCAATCCAGTGATTACCTTCTTGAGTCCATGTCTTCAATTTTGCTAATACAGAGGCTGTATCTTTGCTGTCGGTAAACAGAAAATATTCTATTTTCTGTGATGAACCAACTGCATTTCCTGTCTCAGAAACATTTGAATCAAATATGAAATTCTTCAAAAGCTGAGGATACAGTTTATGGAACAACGAACCATTGCCAACAACTCCTATTTTTTTAGTAAACCTTGATTCTTTATCCGTAAAAATGTCTTTCGCATGTTCAATACAGAACTGTCTTGCAACCATATCTTCTATGTTGAATGGCGCAATTCTTCCGTCGTTGTATTGTGTAGGATCTGTCTTTACAGTAGATAGATAAATCATTTTTTTAAATTTTTTATCAATTTCAAGAATATGCTCACATGCTCTAAGGTTATCTGTTTCGTTCCCGTAAAGAAGAACGTGCTTTTTCGCAAAATCAAACAGCCTTTCTTCTTCCTTGCCACAAATAACCAGCTTTTTTGAACTATCAAGAACATAATCATCTTTTATTCTCAACAGTCTGTCTTTATCCCCGTGAACAATATAAACATCACCAAAACGAGCAGATAAATAATCATAAATAATGCTCACCTGACTGAATAATATAGCAATCAACGATAAACGTGAGAAAAACTTAAGAATATCCACCTCAAAACATTTTGCACAATCGGGTTTATCACCAAAGAATATGCTAAACGAATAAAACACTTTTTCTAAACACGCTATCTCATCATTATAAAAACAACAATAGAATAAAAGAGTAAATATAAAGCAACAAGCAAAAATCGAACACCTGATTATATACTTTGATGCTTTTTTAGTTTTTAAGAAGAAAAAAAGAAAAAAATAAAATAGCAAAAAAATAACAATAAATATAATTCTGAATAAATCAAACTGTTCTTCCATGTTTTCCCCTTTCTAATCGGAAATTCATTCTTTATTGCTTCACTTATCTCTCTTATTTGTTCACTTTGGTATTCATAATTGTTTAATGGCGCTCTGTTCATAATCGGCTTTGGCACTATTCCGTAGTCAATATCCAACAATGTATACATATAATTGCTGCAGAAATAAATGATGCTGCCAATAACAGCAACCCTTAAAAAATCGTGAAGCAGATACCAGAATTCATCCTTGAAAAATACCCCATCTGATCAGATCATAGATAAAATCAATTACGAGTATCAAAGGAATAATTAATGGTATTACATTTATAACGCGTTCCCCAATAACGGTAAACATATCTATATTTTATTACAATGTGTCCATCAAAATATAAGTGTGTGTAATAAATTATAATCAATTGAATTACGTAAACATCAAATAGTAGAATAATTGTATAAATGAGGAGAATTATAATGCAGAAAAGTAAAGGTGGTTATGTTTTTGTTTCACACAGTCACAAGGACATTAAAAAAGTAAGAAAAATCAGGAATATCCTGGAAGAACAGGGCTTTGAGCCGATTCTCTTCTATCTGAAATCTCTCGATAATAAGAACATAATGAAACTGGAAAAGCTTATTACTGATGAAATAGATGCACGAGAAATTTTTGTTTATGTAGATTCTAAAAATGCTGAAGGTTCAGAATGGGTAAGAAAAGAACTTGAATATGTCAAAAAAAACTGTGTGCATAAACTTCACACAATAGAAAAAGACGAGAAAAATGTCAGTTTCTTCGTTCAGAATCTTATCAGGCAAATGAGTGTAACAGAAATTTCTGAAAGCAAAAACAAGAAAATTATCAATAAATTAAAAAATAAACTAGTAAAAAAAGATTTGCGAGTTCTTGTGCTTGATGAAAATAATGAAAATGAGCTCGATGATGTATTAAACCATTCCAATGAGTCAGTTTATCTATTTGTTGTGGATGAAGGTTTTAAAAACAACGAAGTTTTAATGGGCTGTCTTTCATCTGTTTTATCTTTAAATGGTAACGTTTTTGTGATATCAAATATTCCAATCGAATCTATTAATAAATCTATTCACAATTGTTTACATACAGAAAAAACTATTTCTTTAAATGAAATGAATTTTGTCTTTTCAAAAAATTTCTCTGATTCAGACCTTGAAAAGCTTCCTGATGATATAATCAAGCGAATAGATACTGTTAGTATATCGCTTACTATCACAGAAATTGAGAATAGAATTACCGATTTTATCTCAAGCTTCAACAGGAGAAACTTACTTCAAGACACATTTCAAAGGTGCGGTTTTATGACCCCCGAACCCGAATATATCAACAGAACAATTGCCGGAGTATATACTTGCGAGTATATCAATCTAATAAATTTGTATATTAATGAAATAGAGAAAAACGATTATAGTTACGACATCATTGATAAATACATTTTATTCTTTGAGAAAAACAATCTCTACGAGAAATTATTCATCCCTTATTATGAATGGCCTAATATATGCAAAGAATATCTAAGACAATACGATTATGAAAATAACGAATATTTTTCATACCTTGCAACTGTTTATTGTGATTATTTAAATGCAGTTTATAATCTTCCAAATCCTGCAACGCTTCTTATTAACAACGTTAAAAAATATAATCCAACTATTTTGCCTTTTGTTCTTGATTCGTTTGGGCAGCCTCAGTTCAGAAAAGAAAATGTTCCAATTCCTTATTTGGATTTTGAATATTACAGGGCATATGGAGAAATATATAACGGATTCTTTTTCTCGCACGACAACATATCTCCAGATTATTCAAATCAAATCAGTAGAAATGAACTAGGCAGACTTTACAGCATAGACTTTGCAATAAAAGAAAGATATAAATACATTGCTGATACAAGGAATAATAAAACTGAATTAACTGATTTCTTAAGGAAAATAAATCCCGTTTATGCAAAGAAGGAAAAAGATGAATTAGACTATTTCTATTACTATGCATTCAAGTATCTCATAGACAAGAAAGCTTTGAAGAAGAGAGTTGTTACCACTATTATTGGCATAATGAACGAATATGGATTCTTTAATATAAAAGAAGCCGAATCTGAAGTAAGGAAGTTGAGATACTATTTACTTAACTACACCGAAAACAAAGAATCAGCATTATATATTTCGGAAAAACTGATGAGTTATTTTAATGCTAATCATTAACACATAAAGAGGCTGGCGTATGAAAGGAATTGATATTGTTTTGTTTTCTTCTGGTGTTACAGAAAAGAACCAGACTCTTATTAAAATAAAAGAAGAATTAGAAAATATGGGTTACTCCTGCAGTTGCTGGAGAGACCTTTTTGCTGGTGCTCACGATCATAATAATATTGCTCTTCTTCCAATGCTCATAAAGAAGATCCCGTCATTTGATTATGCGGTACTCATCTGTGAAGGACATGATACAACTTGTATAGAACGTGAAGAAAAAGAAACAGTATATACAATGCGGGACAACGTTCTGTTTGAAATAGGATTATCAACCATGGCCCTCGGGCAGGAACACGTAATTCTTCTGGCTAATGAAAAAGTCCGCATTCCAGAAGATCTGACCGGGATAAATGAGCTGGCAATAAAGAAAATCCCTTTTTCTTCAAACAAAGATATTCCTGATGTAACAAAAGAAATTGACCGATATATCAAAAATACAAAAGAAAATATCTCTCCAGTAATGATTGGAGCCGCTTCAATTACTGCCTGCGGCTATCTGGAAAGTTTTGTATTACGATTACTGGAACACGCAGGCAAAGGAATAAAACTTGGCGAAAAAGAAGTTATTTTCGCACTGGATAAGGTTTTTATTCATATTGTATTGCCAGAAACTTATTCAAAAGAAACACCTGGTAAAACCAAAGAAAAACTCAACAAATACAAAAAAGGCGAAATAACAGAAGCTGGCACAAGAGCTGTAGAATTCCGTTATGAACTCCATGATGATGAGCTTCACATTTATGACTACCCTACAACTTTAATAACTTCATATGATACCGCGAAGGCTATTCTAAACCTGAATGCCGATGACAAAGAAGACAAAGCAGCAGAGATACGTTTTATTGACAAAGAAATGAGACTTTTCAAATATACTCTTCAGGATTTTTTAAAAGAACAGAAATTCAGATCTTTTGTTAAGAGTTCTATAGAACAAAACCATAAGAAACTGCAGCAATCGGAAAAGGAAAGTATTTTGGAAGATATTCTAAAAGTTTCAGACCATATAATAATCGAAGTTTCCAATTACTAAAAAAGGTGCCCATCAGGACACCTTCATCAATATTGTTTTTTATTTACTACTTAGTAGCATCAATAATGGCTTTGAAAGAATCAACCTTCAGTGAAGCACCACCGATAAGTGCTCCATCGATATCCTTTTCAGCCATGTATTCTTTGATGTTTTCAGGTTTAACTGATCCACCATACTGAATTCTAACCTTTTCAGCTACATCTGCGCCGAAGTTCTTCTTAACTTCGTCTCTGACGATAGCACAAGTATTTTCAGCGATTTCCTTAGTAGCTGATTTACCAGTACCGATAGCCCAGATTGGTTCATATGCGATAACCATAGAAGCAACCTGTTCACCAGTTAAGTCTTTTAATCCAGCAGCAATCTGGCCTCTAACCCATTCTTCAGTCTTGCCTGCTTCATAAGTTTCAAGAGTTTCACCACAGCACATAATTGGAGTGATGCCGTTAGCGAATAACTTATGTAACTTCTTGTTTACAGTTTCATCTGTTTCAGCAAACATCTGTCTTCTCTCTGAATGGCCGATGATACAGTAAGTAACACCAACTTCCTTCAGCATTGGTACAGATACTTCACCAGTAAATGCACCATTATCTTCGAAGTGACAGTTTTCAGCAGCAACGATTAAGTTTTTAGCATTGTTTACACATCTGTCTAAGTCAACAAATGGTGCACCGATACCGTAATCGCAAGCTTCATTGCCTGTTAAATATGCTTCCATTTCCTTCATGAAGCTTTCTGCTTCAGAAGGTGTTTTGTTCATTTTCCAGTTACCAACGATAATACCTTTTCTCATCTTATTTCTCCTCGATAATATCTACGCCTGGTAAACCATTACCCTCTAGGAATTCAAGAGATGCACCACCACCGGTAGATACATGTGATACTTTATCAGCGAAGCCCATCTGCTTGATTGCAGCTGCAGAGTCACCACCACCGATGATAGTAGTTCCTTCACATTCTGCTAATGCTTTAGCAACAGCATTTGTACCAGCAGCAAGTGTAGGGTTTTCGAATACGCCCATTGGTCCGTTCCATACAACTGTCTTAGCTTCTTTAACAACCTTAGCGAACAGTTCAGCTGTCTTAGGTCCGATATCTAAGCCTTCTTTATCAGCTGGGATAGCATCAGATGCTACTACTGCAGTTTCAACTGGTCCATCGATTGGATCAGGGAAGTTTGGACATACAACTGTATCGATTGGAAGAAGAAGGTTCTTGTTTAACTTCTTAGCTTTTTCAATCATTTCTTTACAGTAGTCAATCTTTTCTTCATCAACAAGTGACAGACCTACTTCTTTGCCCTGAGCCTTCAGGAATGTATAAGCCATACCACCACC
>DCHD01000020.1 GCA_002315565.1 Solobacterium sp. UBA1761
CGGTTTTGGAGACCGATGTACTACCGCTATACTACACCCCTGTAATGCGTTTTTTTAGACTCTTTTTTACGCTTATTTATAATAATATATTTTCAAGATTTAGGCAATAATTAACACTTAATTTTGTATAATTAATTTGAGGTAAATAAAGATGAAAAAATGTTATAAGAACTGTATCATTCTTGATGGTACAGAAAATATGGAACCATACGAGGGTTCTATTGTAGTTGAAAACGGCAAGATTAAGGAAATCGGTCAGGTATCAGAAGAATTCTGTGAAATCATTGACCTTAAAGGACAGTATGTTGTTCCTGGATTAATCAACATGCATGTTCATATCCCAGGAAGCGGCTATCCTAAAAAGGGCGGATCGGACAACAAGAAACTTGCTCAGATGATCAAGAAGAATGCCTTCACAAGATGGATCGGCAAGAAGATTATGGAAGAACCAATGCTGAAGCTTGAACTGATGTCTGGTGTTACTACACTTAGAGCAGTTGGTGGTGTTGGCCATTTCGATTCTGAAACCAGAAACAAAATTATGGCGCACAAACTTCTTGGACCAAGAATGCTGGTATGTGATGAAGCAGTTACTATTCCTGGCGGACATATGGAAGGTACTGTTGCGATCGGCTGTAAGACAAAAGAAGAATATATCGCTGCCATTGATGAAAACGTCAAGGCTGGCGTTGACTGGATTAAATTGATGATCACCGGTGGTGTACTGGATGCTACTAAACGTGGTGAACCAGGCGAAATGAAGATGACCAGAGAACAGGTTCAGTGGTGTGTAGACAGAGCTCATGAACTTCATATGAGAGTCTGTGCGCATGTTGAATCTCCAATGGGTGTTAAGGTTGCAGTTGAATGCGGTGTTGATTCAATCGAACATGGTGCATTAATGGATGATGAAACAGTTGAATTAATGAAGAAGACGGGAAAGGCACTTGTATGTACACTGTCTCCTGCTATCCCACTTGCTGAATTCGATCCTGCACTTACTGGTGCATCTGAAGTAGTTGTATACAATACAAAGGTACTTCTTGATGGTATTATCGATGCGACAAAGAAGTGCGTAAAAGCTGGTGTTACAGTAGGTCTTGGAACTGACGTTGGCTGCCCATTTGTAACTCACTACGATATGTGGAGAGAACTTGAATATGTTCATAAACTGTGTGGTATTTCCCGTAAACAGGCTCTGCATATGGCTACAGAAGTAAATGCAACTATTCTGAATATTCAGCATAAAGCCGGTACATTAAAGGCTGGTAAAGCCGCTGACTTCATCGTTGTTGAAAAGAACCCACTTGAAGGATTCGCTAACTTAAGACAGCCTAAGATGGTTGTAAACATGGGTCATCAGTATGACAACCCAGTAATCAAGAAGAACGAAATCTGCGAAGAATATCTTGATAAATACATGGCTACATTAGCTTAAAAAAACAATGCCCCTTTATTGGGGCATTATATTTCTGGAGGTAACAAAATGATAGATTATGCAGAAGGATCTGGAAAACAGTATCACATTGGTGTAGGAAAAGAAGATATCGGAAGATATGTAATTCTACCTGGAGATCCAGGAAGAGTTGAACTTATTGCTAGCTATTTTGACAACCCGGTAAAAGTAGGACAGAACAGAGAATTCACAACTTATACCGGTTATCTCAATGGCGTTAAAGTAAGCTGCACATCAACCGGTATTGGAGGACCAAGTGCTTCAATAGCGATTGAAGAACTTCATGCCCTGGGTGCTGATACTTTTATCAGAGTAGGAACATGCGGCGGTATGCAGCTTGACGTAGAACCTGGCGATATCTGTATTGCCAATGCGTCAATCCGTATGGAAGGTACAACAAAAGAATATGCTCCGATTGAATTTCCGGCAGTTGCTGATTTTGATGTAACTGCTGCACTTGTTGAATCGGCAAAAAAACACGGTTTCCGTTACCATGTCGGAGTATCACAGTCAAAAGATGCTTTCTATGGACAGCATCGTCCTGAGACGCTGCCAAACGGTGATGAACTGTTAAGAAAATGGAAGGCTTGGCTGATGCTCGGCACAAAGTGTTCAGAGATGGAATCGGCAGCTCTGTTTGTTATTTCATCATATCATGGCTGCAGAGCAGGCGCCTGCTTTTTGACTGTTGCCAATCAGGAAAGAGCATTAAGGAATCTTCCGAACAAACAGGTTCATGAAATCGGAAGAACAATTTCAGTTGCCGTAGAAGCAATGAGACAGATTATAGAAAGTGATAAGAATATTTAGTTTATGGATTTAATTAGTTATGTAGCAAACAGCATCAATGTAAAAGAAAAACAGGTTGAAGCTGCTTTAAAACTTCTGGAAGAAGGAAATACTGTTCCGTTTATTGCCCGTTACCGTAAAGAGATGACCGGTAATCTTGATGAAGAGCAGATTTTTGCGATTGAGAAAGAATACTCCTATCAGGAAAACCTGAAACAGCGTAAAGAAGATGTCTTAAGAATCATTGAGACAAAAGGTAAACTTACTGATGAAATAAAAAAGGCGATAGAAGAAGCAACCAAATTAAAGGAAGTTGAAGATATCTACCGTCCTTATAAAGAAAAAAGAAAGACCAGAGCTACTGAGGCCATCAGAAAGGGACTTGAACCACTGGCTGATTATCTTTTATCTTTACCGCAGAATGGCAATATCAATGAAGCTGCAAAGAAATATCTAAGTGAAGAAGTAAAAACGATTGAAGAGGCTTTGCAGGGTGCAAAGGATATAATTGCTGAAAGAGTATCTGATAATCCGAAGTTCCGTGCCAAGATTACTGATTCCTTAAGTAACTATGGTTTTATCATCACAAAATTAAAGAAAGATGCAGTCGATGAAAACAAGGTCTATAAGCAGTACTATGACCATAAAGAGAAACTGAAGTTTATTGAAGACCATCGTGTCATGGCGATAAACAGGGCAGAGAAAGAAAAAATCATTACTGTATCCTATGAATATGACAAAGGCTATATTGTAAAGTTCTGCATGCGCGGACTTACTCATGATAAGATCAGTATTGCGAATGAAATCATCGAAGAAGCAGTAAAAGACGGACTTGAAAGACTTGCATTCCCAAGTGTAGAGAACGAAGTATGGAACGAGTTCTTTGAGCGTGCTTCTAACAAATCAATTGAAGTCTTTGCGTCAAACCTGGAGAATCTGCTGGTACAGTCACCAGTCAGTGTAAAACACATTATTGGATTTGACCCGGCATTCAGAACAGGCTGTAAACTTGCAGTACTGGATAATACCGGTAAAATGCTGGAAATAGGCAAGATCTATCCGCATGCCCCAATCAATAAGAAAGATGAAGCTGAAAAGATACTGTTATCTTTACTTAAGAAATACGATGTATCACTGATTGCGATAGGAAACGGTACAGCCAGCAGAGAATCAGAGAAGTTTGTCGGAGATATCGTTAAGAAATATGGTCTTTCTGTCAAATACACACTGGTTTCTGAAGCTGGTGCATCAGTCTATTCCGCAAGCGAAAATGCCAGAGCTGAATTTCCTGATTTGCATGTAGAAGAAAGAAGTGCTGTATCTATCGCAAGAAGAGTTCTTGACCCACTGGCTGAACTGATTAAAATTGATCCGAAGAGTATCGGTGTCGGTCAGTATCAGCACGACCTGCCAGTAAAAGAACTTGATGAAAAACTTGACCAGACTGTATTCAAGACCGTAAACAGGGTAGGCGTTGATGTAAATACTGCAAGTAAAGAATTACTGATGCATATTTCAGGCCTCAACAAGGCTACTGCTGATACGATTGTTGAATACCGTAATGAGTTTGGTTCGTTTAAAAACCGTAAAGAAATCGCCAAAGTAAAGAAGGTTGGCGCCAAAGCCTTTGAACAGGCTGCCGGTTTCTTAAGAATCAAAGATGGCGATGAAATACTTGATCGTACAAGTATTCACCCTGAGTCATACAAGGTTGCCAAAGCTATCATCGCAAAGCTTGTTAACAAGGAAATAGGAAGTGGACAGTTTATTGAAGAAATAAGCAGGCTTAATCTCAAGGAACTAGCAAACGAACTTGGCTCTGACAGTTATACTGTCGAAGATATCGTAGCTAACCTCAAGGAACCACTAAGAGACTACCGTGACAGTTTTGAAGGACCAATCCTTAAATCAGATGTACTGGAAATTGAAAACCTGCATGTCGGTGATAAACTGCAGGGTGTAGTAAGAAATGTCGTAGACTTCGGTGCATTCGTTGACATTGGTTTACACGATGACGGACTGGTACATAAGTCAAAGATGACAAAAGAGAAAAATGCCAATCCTTATGAACTGTTATCTGTAGGTGATATTATTGATGTCTATGTCTGTGAACTCGACATGGAAAGAAAAAGAGTATCACTCTCACTTTATATCTAAAGAAAATGAAGACTGTTATCAGTCTTCATTTTTGAATGTGATTGTTACATTGTTAGTGTAATCACCATCTTCAATAGTTGTGTGAGTGATTGTTTTTATGCTGTTTTGAATTATTCTCATTGATAATTCATTATCGCTGTCTGATGGATTGAAGTGCTTTCCGTTATAGCGCATGTTCATCATAACTTCATTGTCTTTTCTTGAATATTCGATGATTACTTTCAGTTTAGGGTTATCCAGTACAGGCAGAATAATCTCTTTTGACATCTCTTCAAATACGGAATAGATACGGTTGTACATTCTTGGTGAAATACCGTTTTTAAGGCCATAGTCATTGATTTGAGATATTACTGACATGAAGTCGAAGTCTTTTGAATTGATGTCAATTGCGAGAACTTTAAGCTGTCTGATGAAGACTTTGGTTCTTTCTCTTTTCGGATTGTCAAATATCTCTTCAGGAGTTCCATCTTCATAGACTCCACCCTGATCCATATAGAATACTCTGTTGGATATCTTACGGGCAAAGTTCATCTCATGAGTCACTATCATCATTGTATGACCTCTTTTTGCCAGGTCATTTATTACTTCCTGCACCTCGTTTACCATTGTCGGATCAAGAGCACTTGTAGGTTCATCAAGCAGTATTACATCAGGGTCCATTGCCAGTGTTCTGCATATTGCAATACGCTGTTTCTGGCCACCGGATAACTGATCTGGGTACTGTAGAGCTTTATCTTTAAGTCCAACAATCTCTAAAAGATTAATTGCTTTGTCGTAGGCTTCCTGTCTTTCTCTTTTCAATAGATCAATCTGCGGTTTCATGATGTTTTCGATGATTGTAAGATGGGAAAACAGATTGAATGACTGGAAGACCATACCGATCTTTTTTCTTACTTTATTGATGTCATAACCCTTGGCGGTAATCTCTTCACCATCGACGAAAATCTGACCGCTGGTAGGATATTCAAGAAGATTGATCATTCTGATGAGTGTTGATTTACCGGTTCCTGATGGACCGATAATGGATATTACATCGCCTTTGTTGATGGTGACATTGACATCTTTCAAAGGAGTGGCAATCTCATATTCTTTACGGATATGTCTTAATTCAATCATTTTGTATTCACTCCTTTCAGAATCTTGTCTTTGCTTCTGCGTTTAGGATCGGTTGCTTTCATAAGCATCTTTATTGAAATATTAAAGACTCCGGCAATTGCAAAGTAAAGTACAGTAGCACCGATTAAAGGGAAGAATGCTTCGTAGGTTCTGCTTCTTACAAGGTCAGACATCTTGGTAAGATCCTGTACAGCAATATAGCCGACAATAGAAGTTGCCTTGATTAAAGAAACTACTTCTGACTTGAATGAAGGAAGGAACATCGGCATAGTCTGAGGAAGGATAATTCTGAATAATGTATCCGTCTTTGTATAACCCAGTGCGTATGAAGCTTCAAACTGTCCTCTGTCAATCGCATCAAAGCACTGTTTCAGTAAACCGAATATTGTAATTGAGAACAACACAGTAAAACCGATAATGGAAATAACGGTGCCGTTGAGTGCTGACTTACCAAATACAACATAGAAAAGAATCATCAGGAATACAACAGTAGGCATACCTTTTATAAGCCATGTATAGAATCTTAACAAAAGGTCTACTAATTTAAGATTGGTTCTGAAAAGAAGATACATCGTAAATCCAAGAACAGTTCCCAGAATTATTGATGCAACAGAAATAAGCATGGTAGAACCAACGCCTTTTAAGAACATCATCCATCTGTCTTCTTTGATGAAAGTTCTATAAAAGTTATCTTTGAAATTATCGATAAAACTGCTGTCTTTATTTTCTGTACTTGTTTTGCCAACCAATACAGCAGGGGTAGAGTCAACAGGCTCTGTAAAGTTCATTGATTCTTTTCTTTCTGAGGTGATAGTAACAGAAGCTGCGCCGAATGCGGCCTTGCCCGAACTCACTCCAGCCAGTACACCAGAGAAATCGGTCTCAAGAAAATCAAGGGCATATCCGTATTCTTCTGCAAAGGCCATGAACAGTTCAACTTCATAGCCGATTAATTTTCCGTTTTTAACATAATCGTATGGAGCTCCTGCTGTAGAATCAATACATATTGTCAGGGTTCCGTTTACACCTGTAAGATTGTATTCTTGCAAATCTGCTTTTTCAACATCGTTATATTTATTGCGCAGTTCTTGAAGTTTTCCGTTTTCTTTGTATTCATTCTGGAAAGCATCGAACTGGTTTTTATATTTTGTGCCGGTATCATTCTTCGCAGTTATGATTCCGATTTCTTCATAGCCAATTTCACCGAGTATTTCCAGACCTTCTGTTTCACTGATGATATTCTGTGCCACATTCAGATTGCAGGCCAATGCCTCGGCTTTACCGCTTTTTACAGAAGAAATACAGTCTGACAGGGTGGAGAAAGATGCGATATTTACATCTTCGACATTCTCTAAAACCATTGGAATATATACGGATGCTGCAATGCAGGAAACTGTCTTTGACTTTAGAGCGTCAAATGAATCTGATGCTTCAATAAGATTTTCCTTTCTGACTACTGCGATTACATTGTCAGAGTAATATGGAATCGTATAATTGATTGTCTTCTTTCTTTCTTCAGTTACAGTCAAAGCACCGCCAGAAAAGTCACAGGTACCTGAGCCAATTGCAGCCAGACAGCCAGTAATATCAAGTTCAAGAAATTCGTAATTGTAGCCTCTTGAAAGACCATAACGATAAAGTATATCGATCTCAAGACCCGTCAGTTGATTGTTTGAATAAAAGGCATAAGGCATATTATTGGAAATAGTGGAAACTCTAAGGGTACCGTTTTCACCAGTCAGTTTATCGATATCAATATTTTCAGTTGATCTTTCAATGACCCACTTATTTCTGAGTTCTTCTAATGTGCCGTTATCTCTTAATTCAATAAGAAAAGAATTGAAATCTTCATAATATTCACTTTCACCCATTCTGAACGCGAACGCATCATCAAACTGAGTGATTGGGGTATTCATTATTGCCAGATTATCACGTTCAGCTACGGCTGAAAGTGCAGAAGGGTATTCGCAGACTGTAGCAAATGCTTTTCCTGAAGATACCGCATCATATCTTGTAGACGCATCATAAAAAAATATTTCGGAATCAGGAAACTGCTCTTTGACAACTGGTTCGTAACATGAACCGGTAGTCAGTGCAATAGAAAGTCCGTTAAGGTCATCTTTTGTTTCCACAAGGATCTGGTCATTACTTTCTGCGCATCCTGTAAAAAGCAGTAACAGTATTGATACAATTGTCAGTTTTTTGAATATTCTCATATATCCATTTTACTTTAAAACAATAAAAAAGCCATCTTGCGATGGCTCGTTTACTGATTATTTTCCGTAAACTTTGTAGTTTTCAAAGTATTTGTTTACGATACCGTTGAATTCTTCCCATAAAGCATCTTCATTGTCTTTACCGGCGAAACCAACTGCTTTCCATTCGTTACGGATATTCTTGATTTCAGCTACTTCTTCAGCAGTGAATTCTGACATAGCCAGACAGTGTTTAGCTTTGGCGATAAGTTCTTTCTTAGCTTCAGCACGCTTAGCATATTCACCTTTCATTTCTTCAAAGTAAGCACTTCTCTTTTTGAAGAATTCCTGTCTTGCGCCTGAGAATGAAGCCCATAATGAATCATTGAATTCTTTACCGGCATTGCCAAGTTTCTTCCATTCATCCATTAATGAGTTCATCTTCTTTGTAGCTTCTGAGAAGTTTTCAATGTTCAGAACTTCTTTAGCCTGTTCTACAAGCTTTTCTTTTGATTCTTTATTGGCAGCAAATCTGTCTTTAAGCTGAGCATAGTAATCAGCTTTTCTTTCATAGAAGTTATCTTTGGCAGCTTTGAACTGTTCCCACAGATTGTCATCAGCTTCTTTTGAATTTGATCTGCCGGCCTGTTTGAACTGTTCAAACAGTTCGTTCATCTTTTCAGTTGCCTTTTTATAGTTTTCTGATTCAGCCAGTTCCTTAGCCTGTTCGATAATCTTGTTTTTGATTTCTTCAACGTTTCCAGAAAGTTCATTGGCTTTCTTTTCAATTACTGAAACGTATTCATCAAATTTGTCAGCGAGTTCCTTATCGAATAATGATTCATCTTCAGATAAAGTTCTCTTCCATCTCTTCTTTAAGTCAGAGAGTGCCTGATACTTGTTGCTGATCTCATCGTTTTCAGCCAGTTCCTTAGCTTTTTCAACTAATTCTTCTTTTAAAGTTTTGTTTTCTTCCATTTTAAATTTCCTTTGTCGTTTCCAACATTACTATTTTATATTATTTTGATTTGTTTTGCCATTTTCATCGAGTTGATTTTCACTCGTAAAATCTTTTCTTGAACATCCGGCTCTGCCACCTCCGGCACAGGCACATGCACAGGCACAGGCACATGAGTGGCCACCGCCTCCGGTATAACCGCTGCCTCCTTTTGAAGCCTCTACAGCAGTATAGGTTTTTACTGTTTTTCCGCTTCTTGAAACACCAGGAGAGTGCATTGGATGGTATCTGTGATACATCCAGTGACGTCCAGAGAATCCGCAGTAATAGTCATAGCCGTCAGATTCTTCTCTGATGAGATAAGCCAGAAGTAAGAACAGGGCAACAAAGCCTGATAAACCGGCTGTAATGATTAACGCTATCTTTATAGTCTGTCCACGTTTATAGACCTTGTAGTCCTGAGTGGCATCGAGGTTATAGAAGTAACCTGGTTCGTATTTGACCTGAACTTCAAATGTCTCATCATAGTCAAGACTTCTTTGCCAGATCAGATAATCTCCATCTGCTTTATCACTGTTTGTATAGTAATAGTCTTTGGCTTTGGCTTTCCATCTGACTGTACAGTTTTCTACCTGAATATCTTCAAACCATCCTGGCTTGAAGCCATATTCTACATAACCGTTATCCATGTAGAAGGCATATTTCTGGACAAATGAGAATGTGAAGTCTACAGTTTCACCTTTATGGTAGTCTCTGTCCAGATAGATTCTGATATATTCACTATCGGACTCAATGCTTGTAATATTTTCTGACAAGGCAGTAAGATTGTGGACCTGGGAATTCCAGACACCGATCTTGACCCAGTTCAGTGGTCCTTCCTCTTCATCATCAAGAACTGTCCAGTTCAAATGATAGGTCATATTGAGAGTACCGTCTTCATTTGGAACAATTTCAATATCGTAATTGTTAATGTAATCCAGCGGATAGTCAGCTTTTACTTCATTGACATTCATAAAGAAGCAGCTAACTACAATCAGGGTACTGAATAATAGAGTCAACAGTTTTTTCATTATTCTGTCACCTCCTTCAATGGACATTTCTGTTCGTTTTTCATTGATACTTTACGGTGTTTTCTGCACTCGGAATTGTTCCAGATATTCTTCCAAGGAACATAGCGCATATCACCATATTCTTCGCCATTCAGCCAGCTTTGACATGGGATAACCTTGCCATCCGGTGAAACAGCCATATTGCTAAGACAAGCCCCACAAGATGGTACGACCATCTTCATGGATTCTAGTGTCTTGTCATAGATCCATCCAGGAGAAGTGAATGAGATTTCACATTCATTCTCTTTGGCCCATTCATAGGCTTCAATAAGAACGTCAGTGATTTCATCTTCTGAGAGTCTGGTGATTGATGAATCGACATTTCTGGCGTTACCGGTTGGAATAAGTCCGGAACATGAGAAATAAGTTACTCCAAGCGAATTCAGATATTTGATTGTTTCAAGGTAGTTTTTATTGATTGAGCAAAGCGGTGTATTGACGCTTACATCAAGCCCTGCCTTAAGGGCATTCTTTATGCCTTCAACAGTCTTGTCATAGTTATGTGCTCCAACAAGCAGATTGTGGATTGCTGATTTGTCAGAATAGAAGGTAATCTGAACTGAATCAAGTGATGCATCATATAACTTCTTGCACAGCTCTTTTGTCAGAAGTACACCGTTCGTGTTAAGTCTTGTGACAAACCAGGAAGCGTGTTCAATAAGTTCAGGAATATCTTCCCTCATCGTTGGCTCACCACCTGTAAAAGTAAGCTGAGCAATATGGGCTTCTTTGGCTTTGTCGATAATCTTGAACCACTCTTCTTTTGGAAGTTCATCTTTGCCTGACATGACTTCATCTGCCGCATAACAGTGCAGACACTTCTGGTTGCATGCCCATAATCCGTTTTTGGACATGGAAGAAACCATCAGGTCAAGACGGTGTGGGGCCGACATGTATTTGCCGTATTTGGCAAGTGTCATAAAGCCGATCTTCAGATCTGGTGTTTTTCCTTTTGCGACATCTCTGATACAGATCAGCATGTCTTTAAGGTCTTTTTTAAGATAGGAAGCCTTTGACTTGTTGAAGACAAGAAGTGCTTCATTTACTGCTTCATCAAGCAGTTCATCTGCCATATAGTCTAAAGGTGAATTGTTTCTTTTCTCAATGTAAATCTTTAAAAGTACTGCCCAGGCAGTCTGAACAGGCAGAAGATAGTAACCGTTCAGAATGATTACCCATGGTATGCCTGGTTTAAGGTCATTAGGTGGAATAAGGTGTACTCTTACTGCACCTGGACCTTTAGGATCGATAGTTGTGTGATATACTTCATCGCACTTTTTAATATATTCTTTCAGGATCATTGGCATGTTCCTCCATACAAGAAAATTATACAATTCTTAAGCATATACAAAATGACAATATTGTCATGCAGATTGACAGGATTGTCACTGGTTTTGGATTAAGAATAATCCTGATGAAAGATATGCACATTGTATTACTGAATGAGAAACTGGATTTTCTCATTAATAAAGGCTTCAAAACCAGCGTTAATAATGACTGTTACAGTCTATGCAAAGATGAATTCACTATAAGTTTCTTCTTTGCCTATGGTTCAAATGAAATAAGCTGTACAGTTTCCCACAAAAGAACAAGACTTACACTGTTACAACTTGTGGAGTATTTTGGTATCAGACCCAATGGTTTCTATTATATGTATGGCTCTATAAGTGAAATACCTGATGTGATTCATCAGTATGCGGAGTTACTGGAAAAACTTATTGAAAAATATCAGATACTTGATGTGGATGTCTTTGAGAACGTGAGTCTTTATTATCTGATTATGTCAAATGTAATGAAGAATACTTCAGACATAAACAGCCAGATATCTCTGGCGAATAAGAGATTCAAAGATGAAGACTACTTCTGGGCTGGCAGACTCTATCTTGAATATTATTGTTTTCTTAAGAAATCAGAGAAGGCAAAACTGAATATCTGTAAGAAAAAATGTCAACTTCTTGTTTAGTGGCAACATTTATGCACACCATCTTGTTTAGTATGAAGTCAAGGAGGATTTTCTTGTAAAGTAAAAAGAAATTATTTGAATTATGTATGTAACATTAACGGGTACTGATTATTATATGGGAACAGATGCACTGTCCATCAATCAGATACTGACACTTAAAAAGGACTATGAAAACAGATATGACGATGAGGCCATCGCCGTACTCAACAATTCAGGAGTAAAGATGGGATATGTAGCCAATTCGGTAAACACCGTGTCCAGAGGAACACACTCAGCAGGCTACATCTACAATACTTTTAAAGATGAAGCAGAATGCAGAGTACTGTTTATTGCAGGAAATGCAGTTATAGCAGAAATAGAAAACAAAGAACATAAACAATAATTAAACTGTTGTATAATATAGGTGGAAATTTATTGTTTTCATGAGAAAAGCGTTGTGTTGTGGCACAACGCTTTTTCCTTATCTGGCCAGTTTACAGTTAAACTACTTCGGTAATCTGAATGTTACCGTAATAGTAAACTTAAGAAATTTAAGGGAAACCTTTATTGTTTCCATGATTTCTTTTTGATGGCCAGAACAGGAAAGAGTATGTCTTCATACAACATCCTCCATTTCATTATTTAAGTGAAATCCTGAAATTCCTTCTGATAAATAAAAGAAGCAGGAATTATTTTTCCTGCTTCTTTCTGTTTCTTTGTTTCAGATCTGTTCGTTTGGATCTTTCTTTCTTTAAAGATGAGTAACCGAACTTTCCGATTTTATGTCCGAGTGTGTAATACTCACCATGGCAATAAGTGATGAGTTTTGCTTTCTTGAGGTCAAGACGCTGTTCTTTGTCAAGATATTCTTCATTAACTGATACACCCACTACTTCGGCAATATACATGTCGTGACTTCCCAGTTCCAATATTTCTTTTACTTTGCATTCAAGGGCCAGTGGACTTTCATCGATGGTCACTGCTTTGACATTTTTTGAAGGGATTGCAGTTACCTTATAATCACCGGGAAGATTGAACTTATCGACTTTTCTTCCGGAATAGATACCCGCATAGTCGGTGAAAAGGGCGAGGTTTTCATTTGTGAGGTTGATGACGAATTCACCAGTTTTTGAGATGATGTCGTGAGAATATCTTTTCTTTCTGATGGACACTGAAACCATGACCGGATCAGAACAGATGGTTCCTGCCCAGGCGGCAGTCATGACATTGTTGTGGCCTTCTTCATCAGTACAGCTGATAAGTACGACGGGAAGGGGATTTAGAAGATTTGAAGGTCTCCAGTATTGTCTTGCCATATTATTCTTCCTCCTCTAAAAGGTAACGCAGTGACTCTAAAGGTCTATTGCTTATTTTTGTATTATAGCGGGTGTTGTTTTTCTGGAAATTCTCATAACGGATGATGAATTCTCTGCTTGATAGAACTGAAGAGCCGTTTGAGGAAACTTTCAGCTGTTCAAGGGAATCGGAAGTTACGACAATCACTTTGTATTTATCCATGAGCTCCCTGGATTTCTTTTCAATATAGTAGTCAGCTATTTCATTCTGTTTTGTATAGACAATGGTTATGCCGTCATAATCTGATACCTGAGCTCTGGTTGAGGTGTTTTTGTAGGCATCAAATACCAGTACGACATCAGCATTTACATATCCTTTAAAGTCTACGGCGATATTGATTACCTTTTCTCTGGCGTTGATCAGATCTTCATTTGCCAGATCTTCATCAAGCTGATACATCAGGTTATATCCGTCAATCAGATAGATTAATGGTTTGGAAGGTTTAGGAACATATTCATGAGCTTCTTCCTTCTTATAGTTGAATGATAGACGAGGTTTTGGCTTATAGATTGAATTGAATACTCTTTCAAGTTCGGCCTCAGTTATCTTTGACTTGTTTGGTGTGATGTTTATGGTTTCGGTTTTTACGTAGTCACTTAGACTTAGATGCATGTTGGCAAATACATCTTCAGGTTCAACGTAGTGACCGGCACCGTTAGAACAGAAGACTGATCCGGCAGGGTTGTGGTAGTCTCTTCTAAAGTCGTATCCTCTATCTTCAATTACTTCTTCCGGATTGATTGCTTTATCATAAATGGTTTCATCAATTGTAAAAGAGAGATTGCCCTTGAGTTTTGACCTTAAGGCAGTAATGGTTTTATTGAACTGCTTTACCGGTATTGAGACAATAATCGAATTCTCTTTGATGGTATAGAGATATGACTGCTGGGTAAGATGCGATATTACGGTATTCTGGCTTTCATCAGTTGTTGAGATTGTTGTCAGATAATAAGGCTCAAGTAATTGAGACTCATTCTGCCATAGTGCATGTCTTAATGCACGCCTTGTAGCTTCAACAAGGTCCTGACCTTCGGTATGTTTAAGATGAGTCTTCATATCAAGAATGGTGATTCTTATGTTGGTCAAAGGACTGTTTGTTAGTATGCCTTTCATGGTATAGGTTTTAAGATATGTCAGAAGGGTATTGGTATAGTTGTTGTCGATATTGCTTCTGACTTCAAGCTGCTTGTCAGATGGTTCTGTCTTGAGTATTACTTCTGCGTAATGTCTTAAAGGTTCAAAGTGTCCTACACCGACTGATTCTTTGGTTATGGTTTCTTTATATCTGATGATAGGTGAAGAAAACGAGATATCAATTCCATATCTTTCTTTTATCTCAGACTTTATTATCAGTTCATGCAGTTCACCGTTCAGTTTTATGAAGACTTCTTTGTTTTCTAAAGAGATGTCAAGGTTTGTCTGCTCATTGTTGAGTGGAGAAATCAGTTTATATAGTTCATTGGCATCAAGGTCAGAAATAATGCGGTATTTGAGACTTGGAAGTTTCAGTTCAATATCTTTTCTAAGTGATGGGATATATGTGCCGTTTGTGAGTGTTTTTAAGCCTTTTACAGCAGCGATATCTCCGGCTTCAATATTATTGACAGGTAAAAGATTAAGGCCTGATACCTGGTAGATTTCATTGATTTTTTCATTTCCTACAGTCAGTTTGTTTGCTAGTGTACCTGATAGTACCTTGAGGTAAGTAAGGTCCTGGGCAACTTTATAGATGTAGGCATTGAGATTGCCGTTTGGGTTGTAGTCAGTCTCAATATATTCATCTATGTAGTCAAGCAGTTCTTCTGTTCCTTCATCTTTTAAGGCTGAACCGAAAAATACCGGGAAGAAGGCATTGTCTTTTAAGGAACTTACCACCACATCGTGAGGTAGAGTATTATGTTCAAGATAATAATCCATCAGTGATTCATCTGACAGTGATAATTCTTCTAAGGCGTCTTTATAGAATACGCATGTTGGATCAAGTTTTTCTTTTAGAGAAGAGATGATTTCGTCTTTTGACTTTGAGGCAATATCCATTTTATTGATGAAGATAAGAATGGGAATATTGTAGTTCAGAAGATTTGAGAACTGCCTTATTGTGTCAGCAGGTATATCTTCGTTGGCCGCAATAATAAGTACAGCAGCATCAAGTATGGATATGGCTTTATTGGCTTCAAAAGAAAGGTCAGAGTGACCTGGTGTATCAATATAGTTATATTCTTTATCTTTATAGGTGAATCTTGCTTCCTTGTTGAAGATGGTGATACCTTTTTCTTTTTCTAAAGTTCCATAGTCAAGGAATGTTGACGCATTATCAACTCTTCCTTTATTACGTATGGATTGAGACATAAAAAGAATACTCTCAGAAAGAGTAGTCTTGCCGGCATCTACATGGGCTAATGCGCCTAGGGCAATCTTCATGTATTCATTATATAAAAAAAGAGGTAAAACCTCTTCATTTACTGTTACGGATTTTTGTGATCAGGGCAATTACATTCAGTACGGTATAGGCTGCAATTGCAAGTAGAGCAATGAGTGTAAACATCAGTGCTTTACCAGTATAGCCATACTGGATTGTCGTTACCAGAAGTAACACAGTCAGTAACAGAGAGAATGCAGTATAGATAATCAGTCTGGTCATGGAGAAATTTTTGGCTGCATTCTTTGTGTAGTCTTTAATATTCAATGGTTTTGGGGCTTTTTTCTTCATAATTCTATTGTAAATGATAGATTTGAGTAACGCTGTTACTAAATGTTACAATAAATGTAACAGATTGTAACGAGGTGTAACAATATGGATTTCTATGAGAAAACAAGCAGCGCAATGGTCAAACTGTCCAGTTCTGAACAACAGATACTGACCTATGTCGTTAAAAACATGCATATTGTAAAGAAGATGTCGATTAGAGACTTGGCTAGTGCCTGCTATGTGTCTACGACATCGATTTTCAGATTTGTTAAAAAGCTGGGTTATGAAGGCTTTTCGGAGTTTATTGATGCGATTGGTGAAACTGAAGCTGAAACAAGAAAGATAACTATTCCATCAATCGTCAAGAACGACAATTACCGTGATTCCTATCTTAAAAACATCATGGAAGCAGTTAAGGTAATCACTGATGAAAAGATTGAGAAATTTCAGGAAATAATGTACAAGAACCCTGATATTTATATTATTGCCGAAGGCTTAAGTAAAGAAGTTGGCCATTATTTTACGCGTTTACTTACTATATGTGGCTATAATGTATTCTTTCCTACTGAATCATTTGAAAAGAAGATGATGTTAAGGAAAGTTAAGCGTGATGACGTACTTCTTGTTCTTTCCTATACGGGAGATAATGAAAAGTCAATTCATGAAATAGAAAAAGTATTTGCGATTGCTACTCCTACGATTATTTCTTTTACTAGAGCTGACAATAATGCCATCCAGAATATGTCGGATCTTAACTTCTATGTGTTTGCTGATGAGATCAATTATGAGGGTATTGACTGTACAAGCAGGATAGGCATGATTGCCATAATGGAAACTCTGCTCTATAAACGACTGAATAAGTAACAAACGTTACTATAAATGTAACAGCATACTAAATAAGCCTGTAACGTTACAAAACAAGGCAGCAGTGATTCTGCTGCTTTTTCTTTATTTAAAATATATCTAACAGGTCTGTAAACGTTTACAGACGCATTAAATGCCTATAAGGAGGAAATATAATGGCAAAAAGAATTGACAGCACTCCTAAAAAAGATGGATTTAGGATGCCAGGTGAGTTCGAACCACAGGAAAAGATCTGGATGATCTGGCCTGAAAGACCAGACAACTGGAGAGACGGAGCTAAACCTGCTCAGCGTGTTTACACTGAAGTAGCTAAGGCTATCAGAGAGTTCGAACCTATTACTGTTTGTGTTTCACCAGCTCAGTATCAGAATGCAAGAAATATGCTTCCTGCAAATATCAGAGTGGTTGAAATGACTTCAAATGATTCATGGATCAGAGACTGTGGTCCTACATTCGTTAAGAATGACAAGACAGGCGAAGTAAGAGGTATCGACTGGGATTTCAACTCTTGGGGCGGACTTTATGATGGTCTATACTTCCCATGGGATCAGGATGACCTTGTAGCTCAGAAGGTTTGTGAAATCGAAGAAAAAGATTCATACAGAACTCCAGGTTTCGTACTTGAAGGCGGTTCTATCCATGTTGACGGCGAAGGTACATTATTAACAACTGAAATGTGCTTACTCTCTCCTGGAAGAAACCCAGATATGACTAAAGAAGAAATTTCTGACAAGTTATGTGAATATCTGAACCTTGAAAAGATTATCTGGATCAAAGATGGTATCGACCCAGCAGAAACAAACGGACATATTGATGACGTTGCATGTTTCATCAGACCTGGTGAAGTTGCTTGTATCTGGACTGAAGATAAGAATCATCCATTCTACGAGCAGGCTCAGGCAGCTTACAAGACATTAACAGAAGCTACAGATGCTAAGGGCAGAAAGCTTAAAGTTTGGAAGCTTTGTCTGACTAAGGAACCTTGCTACCTGAAGGGTGCAGCTACAATCGATTCAGTTGAAGGTACATTACCAAGAGAAGACGGCGAAGTTTCAATCGCTTCTTACATGAACTTCTTAATCGTTAACGGTGGCGTTATCGTTCCACAGTATGGCGATGAAAACGATGAACTTGCATTAAAACAGGTTCAGGAAATGTTCCCTGAAAGAAAAGCTGTTGGTGTTAGAACTGAAGAAGTTGCATATGGTGGAGGAAACATTCACTGTATCACTCAGCAGCAGCCTAAGTAGTTTTTAAGCAGATATTAAATTGGTTTATAGTCCCGCTTGTCCATAAGCGGGACTTAGACATAAATTAATCATTTATAAGAAAGGGATAATTATGGAAAACAATGGAAAAGTCTCATTAACTAAGACCGTACTGTTTACTGTATGTTCAATCTTAGTATTAGACTCATTCGTAGCACCTACAATCTTAGGTGTTTCATCAATTACAATTTGGATTATTACAGCTATTTTCTTCTTCTTACCTTACGGTCTGTTAAGTGCTGAACTTGGTTCAACTTATCCAGATGATGGTGGTATCACTTCTTGGGTTCAAAGAGCATTCGGCGAATTCTGGGGCGTTATGGAAGGCTGGATGTACTGGATTAACGTTGCATTCTGGATGCCAGCAGTATTCACTGCTTTCTCTGGATGGACAGTTATGGCATTAAGCTTTGCTGGAATCGAAGTACCAGTAGCTATCGAAGCTGGCCTTGCAGTAGTAATGTGCTGGGTTATCGTTTATATCGGTATCAAAGGTATTGACCTTTCAGTAGAAGTTGCTGCTATCATGGCTTACCTGAAGATGGGTATCCTTGTATTATTAGGTATCCTTGGTGTTGCTTATGCTATCAAAAACGGTCTTGCTAATGACTTCTCAGGAATCAACTGGGTTCCTGCTGTTGAAGATGTAATCAACTTCTCAGACGGTGGTTACTTCGGCGTTATCGTTTATAACCTGTTAGGCTTTGAACTTATCGGTTCAATCGGTTCTCAGATTGAAGATGCTAAACACACAGTTCCAAAGATGACTATCGTTGCTGGTGTTGCTATCGTTGCTATCTACTGTATTGGTTCATTCGGCGTTCTTGCTGCTATTCCAGCAGATGCTATCGATGAAGTTGACGGTTTCGTTTATGCTCTTCAGGAATTATGTACAGTATTCGGTCCTGCTGGCAATGTAATCTTTGCGGTTGTATTAGTAGGCGCAATCCTTACATTAGTTGCTAACATGATCACTTGGTGTCTAGGTGCCAACGAATCATTCATGGCTGCTGAACTTGACAAGAGATCTAAATTTTTAGGTCATAGACACGCTAAATATGACACAGCTGACAATCTGTATATCGTGATGGGCGTTGTAGCAAGTGCTTTATGTATTCTTAACTATGCATTATCAGGCGATGCTAACGATGTATTCTGGGCTCTATTCTCATTCTCATCAATCGTCTTCATGCTTTGCTATGTAATCGAATTCATCGCTGCATTAAAACTTAAGTTCACTGACAACACTCCACGTGTATACGAAGTTCCTGGTGGAAAATTCGGTATGGTTGTATGTGTAGTTCTTTGTGAAGCTTCAGTATTACTTGCTATCTTAGGTCTAGTTGACCTTGATGTAACTGGCTATGGATTCTGGATGCAGCTGATCGGCTTAATCCTTACATTCGTTGTTGGTGTAGTTCTATACAATTCAGGCAAGAAAAAAGCATAATTTTGGATTATAACTAATTAGGAAACAACTTAATTATGAAACGTAAGAAGTTGGCAATAGCTGTTGTTGTTGCTGCAATTGTAATAAGCGTAATCTGGGCACTTAAAAAGGGAGATCTGTCCAGTATAGAAAATATCGAAGAACTTGGAAAGGTCCTTGGCTTTGTTACACTTATTCCAACACTTCTTACGGTAATTCTGGCTTTTATCACAAACAATGTAGTATTTTCACTCCTGATGGGATTCCTGTCAGGAGTGATACTACTGACTGTTACCGGATGCAATTCTTTTTCCGGTATACCGTCAGAACTTGTATCCCAGACATATACAAGTTTTGTAAATGTTCTTGGTGATACAGAAAACCTTGAAATAATGTTATTGTGTTTCGTTGTTGGAGGCATGATAGAAGTTGTGAGATACTCAGGAGGTTTTGAGTCACTGGCTGTAAAACTTTCTGAAAGAGTATCAACTCCACGAAAAGCAGGACTTATTACCAGTATGCTTGGCTGTATGATCTTCTTTGATGATTATGCCAATGCGCTGATTGTAGGTCCCGTAATGAAACCGATAATGGATCGTCTTCATGTATCAAGAGAAAAACTCTCATACATTGTTGACTCTACAGCTGCTCCGGTTACGGGCATTGCAATTGTCTCAAGTTGGGTTGCTGTAGAAATCTCATCAATCGAAAAAGGTCTGGAAATAGCAGGGATGACCGGTAATGGTTTCCCGATGTTTATTTCCAGTATTCCATTTACCTTCTATTGTCTTTTCTGCCTAGGATTCATATTTCTGAATTCACTGGTAGGAAGAGACTTTGGACCAATGCTTAAGGCTGAAAGAAGAGCAAGAAAAGAAGGGAATAAAAATACAGATTCTTCAGAAAAACTGATCGTTAAAGACAGGATGACACAAAGAATCATATCAGGTGTTGGAAGCATTGCCTTTATGGTAATACTGTCTATAATTCTCTTCTATATAACCGGCAAAAAGACAGCTGTCGCATTGGGATTATTACCAGCTAATGCACCGTTCACATTTGAAACAGTTGTTACTGCAATATCAAATGCCAATACTGTCAGACTGATTATCACATCTACAATACTGGCAAGTATTATTGCGGTTGTATCTGGAGTAGCACTTAAACTGTTCAATTTGAAAGAAGCACTCAAGTCCTGGTTTGATGGAGCAAAAAACCTTTTTTCAACGATTGTGATGCTGACACTTGCATGGTGTCTGGCAGATACTATTGGTCGACTGGGAACCACTTTCTTCGCAATTGAAATAATCTCCGGCAATATACCTTATATCTATGTTCCATTACTGATATTTGTATGCTGCTGTATTGTTTCATTCGCATCTGGAAGTTACGGTTGCCTGTTCGTTGTCATGCCTCTGACAATTCCTCTTGCATATCGCATGATTGAGGTCGGAGCAATAACTAATAGTGAAATCTATTTATCAATATGCATAGCTTCAGTTATGGCCGGATCGATATTCGGTGACCACTGTTCACCTGTTACCGACTGTACTATACTGTCGGCAATGGGATCAGGTTGTGAGACTATGGACCATGTTAAAACACAGCTTCCATATGCAATGGTAGTTGCTGTTGTATCATGCCTTGCAATTCTGATGGTAAGTTTCGGCTTATCGGTAGCACTTGCGCTTATAATAGGTTTAGCTATAGAGGTTACAGTATTATATGTTTTTGGTAGAAAGCCAATTTAAGAAAGGATATTTATGAAAAAAGACTTTATTACAGTTAATGATTTTACAAAAGAAGAATTAATGGACATCATTAATCTTTCTATGGCAATCAAGAAATCAATCAAGAATGGTTATAAACCTCCACTTATGAAGGGTATGACTTTAGGTATGATTTTCCAGCAGTCTTCAACAAGAACTAGATGTTCATTTGAAACAGCTATGGAAGATATGGGCGGACATGCTCAGTACTTAGGCCCTGGTATGATTCAGCTTGGTGGACATGAAACAATCGAAGATACAGGTAGAGTTATCTCTGGTTTAATGGACATCGTTATGGCAAGAGTTATTGAACACAAGACTGTTGTAAGACTTGCTGATGCATGTACTATTCCAGTAATCAATGCTATGTCTGACTACACTCATCCAACTCAGGCTATTGCTGATGCTATCACAATGATCGAAAACCTTCCTGCAGGAAAGAAATTCGAAGACTGCAAGATCGTATTCTGTGGTGACTTCACTCAGGTTGCTGCTTCATTAGGTTTCATCTGCACTAAGTTAGGTGCTAACTTCGTATTCTACGGACCATTAAATAATCCAAAGACTCAGCCATTCACACCAGAACATGGCAAGATCTTCGATGAAAACTGCAAAGTATCTGGTGGTACTTGGAAAGTTACTGAAGATGAAAAAGATGTTGAAGGTGCTGACTTCTTCTATACAGACGTTTGGTATGGACTGTATGAAGCTGAACTTTCTAAAGAAGAAAGAAACCAGATCTTCAAGAAGTACCAGGTTAATAGAGAATTAATGAACAAGGGTGCTTTAGGCTGCAAGTTCTTACATTGTCTACCTTGCACAAGAGGCGAAGATGTAACTGATGAAGTTGCTGACTCTGCATCATCATTATGCTGGGAAGAAGCTTGGAACAGACTTACTGCTATGAGAGGCTTACTTGTTTACTTTACTAGAAACAAGAAACAGTTCTCAGAGTTAGCTAAAGAAGCTGCTAAAGAAGAACTTGAATCAGTTCTTGACAAGATGGGTATTGCTCACTAATGTCCAGAATTGTAATTGCGTTAGGCGGTAATGCATTAGGCAACACTCCAGCTGAACAGATGGAAAAAGTTGCTGATGCTGCCAAATCAATAATTGCATTTGTTAAAGAAGGCCATGAAGTTATTATCGGTCACGGTAATGGACCTCAGGTTGGTATGATCAACAATGCTATGGATTTCTCAAACAAGAATGGTGGCAAAACTCCTGAGATGCCATTCCCAGAGTGTGGTGCCATGTCACAGGGTTATATCGGATATCATCTGCAGAATGCTTTAATCCGTGAAGCAAGAAAGCAGAATATCAATAAGAATGTTGTTACAGTTGTTACTCAGGTTGAAGTATCTGAAAGCGACAAAGCATTCGCAAATCCTACAAAACCAATCGGTTCATTCATGTCTGAAGCAGAAGCTAAAGAAATCATGGCCAACAAACCTGGTCAGATCTTTAAAGAAGATGCAGGAAGAGGATGGAGAAGAGTAGTGCCATCTCCACTTCCAATCGACATCGTTGAAAAGGGTGCTATCCAGCAGCTGGTTGAAGCAGGAAATATCGTTATTGCCTGTGGCGGTGGCGGTATTCCGGTAGTGAAGAAAGCAGAAGGCGACTATGAAGGTGTTGCTGCTGTAATCGATAAGGACTTTGCAAGTGAAAAACTTGCTGAACTTGTAGATGCGGATTATCTGTTCATTCTTACTGCTGTTGACCGTGTATGCATCAACTTCAACAAGCCTGATCAGAAAGAACTTAAAGAAATAACTGTTAAAGAAGCTGATGAACTTGCAGCTCAGGGACATTTTGCACCTGGCTCAATGCTGCCAAAAGTTGTTGCTTCCAAGACTTTCGCTGATTCAAAGGCAGGAAGAAAAGCTGTTATCGTATCACTGGAAAAAGCCGCTCTGGCTATGACTGGTGAATCTGGTACAGTAATCATTAAATAACACTAAGCCATCGTATGATGGCTTTTTGTATGTAAAAAGCTCACTGATGTGAGCTTTGTTTTTTATCTGGTCCGAGATGAGGGACTTGAACCCTCACAGTATCGCTACCAACGGATTTTGAGTCCGTCGCGTCTACCATTCCGCCAATCTCGGAGTGCTATTAAATTATAACTTATCCATGGGTGTTTAGACAAACGAATAAGGTAAAATATAGATATGAATATGATTGCAATTCAAAAATGTC
>DCHD01000052.1 GCA_002315565.1 Solobacterium sp. UBA1761
CTATCCTTGTTTCTAACAAGATGCTGACATTATCCGGAACTACTCAGTATCTGGCTCCTATTGCCTTAGCTGCTTATTCATATATGGCTTTAGTACCAGTTATCTTCCCACCTATCATCAGACTCTTCACAACTAAAGAAGAAAGACTGATCAAGATGGAACAGTTAAGAGATGTTTCAAAATCAGAGAAGATCCTCTTCCCTATCATCGTTACTCTTGTTGTAGCATTACTTGTACCAAGTGCTACTCCACTAGTTGGTTGTCTGATGCTTGGTAACCTGATCAAAGAAGTTGGTGTTGTACCAAATCTTCTTACTACATTATCAAATTCATTATTATATATCTGCACAATCTGCTTAGGTCTATCAGTTGGTGCTACTGCTCAGGGTACTACATTCCTGAAGCTTGAAACACTGAAGATCTTCGCACTTGGTATCTTTGCATTCATCATCGCATGTATCTTCGGCTTACTGGCTGGTAAGGTAATGTGCGTTCTGACAAAGAAGAAGGTTAACCCAATGATCGGTGCTGCTGGCGTATCAGCTGTACCAATGGCTGCCAGAGTTGTTCAGAAAGTCGGCCAGAAGGAAGATCCTTCTAACTTCTTACTGATGCATGCTATGGGACCTAACGTTGCCGGTGTTATCGGTTCAGCTATTGCTGCAGGTATCCTGTTAACTATCTTTGCGTAAATGAAAACTATCGACTTCGACATTATTGATTCAACAAACACCTACATAAAAAACAATTATCAGTCACTTGATAATATGACATTTGTAAGTGCAAAGAATCAGACAAATGGAAGAGGCCGTAATCAAAGAATCTGGAAAAGTGAGGACGGAAGAAATCTTCTGTTCTCACTTTTATTATCCAAACAGAAATATATTGAACAGTATAAAGCCATATCAATACTTTCTGCCTATACCGTACTTGAAGTACTTGAAGATTATGGTATCAATGCTTCCATCAAGTGGCCTAATGATGTCTATGTGAATGATTCGAAGATCTGTGGCATTCTTCTTGAAGCTGTCACAAAAGAAACTGTTGAATGTCTTATTGTTGGCATTGGAATCAACGTCAACCAGAAAGTCTTTGAGGGAGAATACCTTCATAGACCTACTTCTCTTTCAATAGAACTTAATAAAGATATTGGCCTTGATGAATTCAAACTCAAAGTCTATACCATGCTCGAAAATAACCTGAATGAGCTTATTAACGGTAAAGACTTCTATGAGGCCGTCAAGAAGGCCGATTATCTTCGCGATAAAGAAGTTTATGCTGTAATAGATAATCTTAAACGAAGAATCAGAGTCATTGGTATAAACGAAGATTACAGCCTTAAAATTGAATATGACAATATCACAAGAGATATCGAATCCGGAGAAATTACATTTCATCTTTAAGAGATAGATATCTCTTTTTGTTTTCTTGTGTGTATAATAAAGAAAAAGCAGGAGATTAAATAATATGAAAGAAATCAAAACCCTAAACGGCTGCCTTTCAATTCTGATGGGCAAATCAGGAATGGGAAAATCAACCATTTCCGTCTATGATGCTGTAGGAAATATCCGTGACAACAAATCAATTGCCTATTTCTCAGTAGAATATCCTCAGTCAATCGTCTATAACAAGCTCATTGACCACTTTGGAATCAAGTGGAAAGAACTGTTCAAATTCAACTGTGTCGATGCTACTTCATACAATCTTGATGACATAATTACTGCCATCAGAAAAATAAAACCGGAAATCGTCTATGTTGACTATCTGGATCTGTTAAGAAAGAATACCTATGGTATTGACCAGAGTGCTACAGCAGAAGAGAGAATCAAACATTCAAAGATCATCGTAACTGAAATGGCAAAACTGGCAAAAGAACTCAATATCTGTATTGTTCTTCTTTCTCAGGAAACAGAATCTACCGCATTTGAAGATTCAGTAAATGCCTTAAACAGAATGTCAGAAGACGTTAACGACAAGAACGTCATCAAGATGTTCATCGGCAGAGAAGGTGTATTCTCAGAGAAGATTACCTGCCAGGATATCTCTCATGTAATCCTTGTTGAAGGATATGATCTGAAACACTATTCCTCAATCAACGTACAGGAAATATACAAGTACTAATCAATCGGTCATTTGACCGATTTTTAATATCCTTGAAGACAAAAAGTATTATAATTAAACTGAATAAAAAGGGGGACATTTTATGCCATTAGTAACATCTAAAGAAATGTTTGAGAAGGCTTACAAAGGCGGTTACGCTATTGGTGCTTTCAACGTAAACAACATGGAAATCATTCAGGGTATCACTGAAGCTGCTAAAGAATGCAACGCTCCAGTTATCCTACAGGTATCAAAAGGTGCAAGAGCTTATGCAAACAGAACATACCTGGTAAAACTTGTTGAAGCTGCAGTTATCGAAACTGGACTTCCAATCGTATTACACTTAGACCACGGTGATTCATTCGAAACATGTAAGTCATGTATCGATGACGGTTTCACTTCTGTAATGATCGACTGTTCAAGCAAACCATTCGAAGAGAACATTGCTATCACTAAACAGGTTGTTGAATATGCTCACGCTCACGGCGTAGTAGTAGAAGCTGAATTAGGTACACTGGCTGGTGTAGAAGATGAAGTAGCAGTAAATGCTGAAGATTCATCATACACAAGACCTGAAGACGTAGAAGAATTCGTAAGAAGAACTGGTTGTGATTCACTTGCTATCGCTATCGGTACATCACACGGTGCATACAAGTTCAAACCTGAACAGTGCACAAGAAACGAAAAAGGTATCCTGGTACCACCTCCACTACGTTTCGACATTCTTGAAGAAGTATCTAAGAGACTTCCTGGATTCCCAATCGTATTACACGGTTCTTCATCAGTACCACAGGATTGGGTAAAGATCATCAACTCTAACGGCGGTCAGATGCCAGATGCAGTTGGTATCCCAGAGGAACAGTTAAGAGAAGCTAGTAAGCTTGCTGTATGTAAGATCAACATCGACTCAGACTTAAGACTTGCTATGACAGGTTCAATCAGACAGTTCTTTGCAGAGCATCCTGATAAGTTTGACCCACGTGAATACTTAAAGCCAGCTAGAGCTAACATCAAGGAACTTGTTAAACATAAGATCGTTGATGTATTAGGCTGCGACAACAAGATCTAATCAAAGTCAACATAAAAGATGTCCACCCGGACATCTTTTTTATTTTTCTTCGAGCAATACAACAGCTGTAGCTTCTACACCCTTCATTTCTCCAACAAAGCCAAGGCCTTCTCCCCTTGTCGCTTTGACATTGATCTGACTTATATCACAGTGTAGTGCTTCAGCAATGTTCTTTCTCATCGCATCAATATGTGGAGCCATCTTAGGCTTTTCAATCATAATCAGTGAATCAACATTGCCAATCTTATACCCATGACTATCCATAAGCTCATAAGTCTTTTCAAGAAGAATTAAAGAACTGATATCTTTGTACTGAGGGTCATTATCCGGAAAATGAGTGCCAATATCTTTTAAACCCATTGCCCCTATAATCGCCTCAATAATGGCGTGTAACAGAGTATCAGCATCTGAGTGACCAAGTAAACCAAGTTCGCTTTCAATCTTCACGCCACCCAGCACAAGGTCTCTTCCTTCAACCAGTCTATGTATATCTCTTGAATGTCCGATTCTCATATTTCAATCTCCCTTATATCATCAACTACACAATCGTGTATCTTCATTAAGTCTTCTTTAAAAGCATGACCTTTGGCCACCAGTATACATTTAACACCCATGGCTTTTGCCGTATCCAGATCATGTGCTGTATCACCAAGATACAGACAGTCATCCGGATTCTTTCCTTCCATGAACTTCAATCCATTCTCAGTTTTTGAATAAGCGTATATATCATTTGCCCCGATAATCTCATCCATATATTTAAAAAGGTCAAACTGCTTCAGCTGCTTTTCTAACTGGTCACATCTTGAGGCAGAAAGTACAACATTCCTGATGCCTTTTTCATGTGCCCTTTTCATCAGATCTTCCACTCCCGGAAATACCGTAATATCTTTTTCCCTTGCCTGATACTGAGCAAACCAGTAGTCACCTATTTCCTCATAGGAATTCTTCGAGAAATCAAAACCAACTTTACGGTAATATTCTTTAACCGGAAACATAAATACATTCAGATAATCCTCTTTTGAAAGTAATGGTCTTTCAGGAAGATACTTCTTTATTGTTTCGTTTTCACTGGCAATACAGACATCAACATCGTCAATAATTGTTCCATTGAAATCCCAGATCAGATATTTCATAAACTAATATTAACACATAAGAAAAAGCCAACAGAGTTGGCTTAATAGTAATCCTCAGAATTGGAAGCGGCAAGAGGAGATTCCTCTTCTTCATCATTGATGTCCTTTTCTTCCTCTTCGTCATCCTCTACTTCGATTTCCGCAATATCGACATGAGTTTCATCGAATGTTCTTCTTGACTTAAGATCCCATCTGTTATCTTTTAAAGAAACAAATCTTGAATCAAGTGACAGGTCATTATAGAACTGTCCGATCTTGTCATTTGATACACCAGCTTCCTTGGAAACATATTCCCAAAGCTTTGAAAACTGAATAGTTACCTTTCTATTGGAAATGATATCGTATGCGATATCTGTCATTGATTTAGTACTCATAATGTTACTCCAAAATCCTGTTTATTTAATTGCATATAAATATTATCATTTATCAAATATATTGCAATACCTTTTTAAAGATATTTAATTTCAATATGGCGGCCCCAACAGGAATCGAACCTGTATCTATCCCTTAGGAGGGGACTATTATATCCATTAGACTATGGGGCCACGAAACTATTATACACAATAAAGAAAAAAGAAATAGGTCTTAACCTATTTCTTTTATTTCCAAGAAGAATTTAAAATGAAAAAACTTTATACTTAAATACTACATTGTCAATGTGATAGTTTTGTGTAAATAAATAATTTTTTTACATTTTTTTGAAATATTTTTCATTAATACAGATTATCTGTATCTGGTATACATTTCAAATACCGAAATCAGTCTTTCGTTTTCGTCAATAATCATTGTAGAACTGTCAACCGCACCAGTGAATGATGTTACTTTAGACAGGTCAATGATATCGGAATGCATGATTCTGATGTAACCAAATCCAATACCATTGAATAGATAATTACTGTTTGGATCAAAGACAATCGGCTTGTCAGATGCAAAATACAGATTACAGTACGCGGCAGGAATAGAGCCCGAATTATCCACAAGCGGTTCAACCACAATATCAAAGCTGTATCCATGAATCACAAACTGATTCTCAGGCGCCTCATTTTTGTTACAGAAGATAACACCAGACTTGCCGATCAGGAAGTTCATATCTTCAGGAAGTGTAGAATCCAGGTTTCTAAGCATAGTCACAATCTTACTGGATATTGTATTTGCGGCATAATGTGCTCCGCCAGCATCCAAGAAATACGGAGATGTCAGATAACCGATAACCATACCACTGATTTCTCCTGATTCATCGTCATAAATCGGTCTTTCTACTTTTGCATATTCTGCATCCGCATGGTCTGAATCAAAGCCTGTATTCCAATATGAATGCAGACTTGTACATTCTCCAAACATATTTACAGATGAATTCAGATCTTCAGGGAAATCGTTGGCAGAAACAATCGTTGCCAGTCCAGAGTTGCCATAGAACATATAAGAAGTATCCTCAAGAGATGTTATGTCCATGTTTCCAAGGTTGACAAGTTTAAGATTGTCCGATGTGTCATTTGCTGAGCCATCCGTGCTGTTAGCGAACATACCATACATACTTACAACATTTCTGGTATCAAGGTTAAGCAGTTCAATCGCACCAAAACCAAAATCCGCAAACATACCAGTACAGTCAGAAACAACAATATCTTCATCATCAAGGACATAACAAATCTTATTTTCTGCATCCAGTTTTACATAGATGCCTGGCCTTACCTGCATTCCAAAACTAGAGAATTCAAGTTCATCATCAGTAAACTCAGGATGATTATCGCGATAATCAAATGTAAGGGTGAAGCTGCTCAAATTATTTTTAATTATAGGGAAGTTATCTATGAAACTTCTCACAACGGCCTGGAATTCAATCGGAGTATAGAAATCCGTTGAAGTAAAATATCCAGATGTCAGGGTATAGTCACCACTACCAGCATCTACAACATGGCATTCTTTTGCGTAAGTGAGATCAGTTGGATTACTTGAATCGAATTCATACATACGGGTATTTCCGCTCAGCCTGTAACAGTCATAGAACATATTGCTACTGTCTTCTATATTGTCAAGATTTCTAAAGCCCGTTCCAACATAGATATCCTCAAGACTGGTACAATCAGCAAACATAAACGATATATCTGCAACATTTGAAACATCAAAACCTGAAAGATCCAGGAAATATACACCCTTCATCCCATAGAACATGTATGCCATATCTGTTACATTTGCTGTGTCGAAGTTACCAAGGCCTTTTATCTTCTTTGCATAAGAACATCCATAGAACATTGACCTCATATCATTGACACTGGATGTATCAAACGAGGAAACATCTATTTCATCAAGCGCTTCACAACAATAGAACATATCAGACATGTCCGTTACTTCTGAAGTATCAAAACTGTTCAATCCATCAATCTCAGTCAGACTAATACATCCAGCAAACATGCTGCCCATGTTTTCAACATTGGATGTGTCAAAACCAGACAGGTCAAGCGATTTCAAATAACCGCACTCTATAAACATACCAGACATATCAGTTACATATTCGGTATTGAAGTTATTGAATTCAATGGCTTTTAGACTCACTGACTCAAACAGACTTGTGCAGTTTTCATAAGCATAGATAGTATTTCTTGAAAGAACATATATTTTATAACCAGAATAGTCAATACAGATATAGATACCTTCACCAGGCACAATCTCACCCTTGTTGCAGTTTGGATCATTAAAGATGTCCATGTGTTTTGAAACATAGTCAAATACCAATGTCACTTCGCTCAGATCGACATCTTCAATTTCATTACCTGCTATTGCGTAAACTATTCCTTCCAGCATGGTTCTGTTAAAACAGTATGCAGGGCTTATATTCTGCAAACCTGTTCCGGCGAAGTCATTCACATTGTCAACAAAAGCACATAGATTCTCATCAGTATTCGCAAACATATCTTCCATGTCTGTGACACCGCTGATATCTAAGCCCTGAAGATTAATTGCTTTCAGTCCGCTGCAGCCATCAAACATATGCGACATATTCGTTACATTTCTGGTATCGAAGTTCTCGAATCTGACAGCCGTCATATTGCTCATGCCATAAAACAGGTAACTGCAGTCAGGATTTGCATAAATTGTATCGTCAGAAAGAACGTAGATTACTGCATGTACAGTACTGTCCGCTTTATTCTCGTGATAGATATAAATATCAAATAATTCATCAACAATATAGGAATAAGCACTGGTTTTATTAACATCAGGGTAATCGTCCTTATAGCCAAAGACAACCTCAAATGTATCAGCGCTTTCAAGAGTTGAGAAACCGACTCTCAAATCAAGCGAATTGAAGAAATATGGAAATGTAAAGAATCCAAGGTCAAAACTCAGACTGCCATCGTATACAGGTCTGTTGATTTTTGCAAACTGATAATCAGTTGTAGCGATTGGTGTCAGCGCATCAGTTTCCAGATCAATAATATTGCCATACACCAGATTCCAGTAACCTCTAAGATTTGTACAGTTATAGAACATATTGGTGCCACTATTTGTATTGTCCGGATCATTTAGACCAGTAGTAACAAAACTGTCAGTTGCGATAATTTCACGAAGCAATATATCGTTTTTAAACATATCAGTCATAGTTTCGACTTTGGCTGTATTGAAACTTCTCAGGTCAAGCATTTTGACTTTTGGCAGATCCATAAACATACCGGTCATGTTTATGACATTTTCGGTATTGAAATTATCCAAACCATTGATTTCTTCAAGAATTGAAGAATTTGCAAACATCTTCTGCATATTTGTGGTGAATGTTGTATCAAAGTTTTCAAAAGTAATGCTTGTGAAAGGCACGCCACTCAACAGATTTGAACAATCATTTCCGGCATAGATGTCAAATGTAGACAAGATATAGAAATTTCTGTCTTCTCCAACATATAGTACCGGACATTCATATAATGGATAGATAATCTCTTCTTCTTCAGCATAATAATTCAACGTATCTATAGAAAGACTGATGCTGCCCAAGTTGTTCTTTAAAACATTTTTATAATCATCACGATAACCAAAGATGATTTCTAAATCAGTGAAACCAGAAAAATCAATATCAGCTGAATTCAAAAGAATAGAGCCAATGGCAAGGAATTTGTCAGCATCTACCATCTGATCAACAGAGAAGTAACCATTCTGATTTCTGTAGCCGTCAATTTTCGCGAATTTGTCATCGATTGCATCATTTCTGAATTTAAAACCATCACCACCTACAAGGCTTGTACAACCTTCAAACATACCGGCAGTAACTGCACTTTGACCAACAACGAATTTCTTTGAAACATATATTCTGCTCAGATATTCGTTTCCTTCAAACATCTCAGACATATCTGTAACTTTGGATGTATCAAAACCAGACAGATTCAGTTCATCAAGTCCAGTACTGTCGGCAAACATTCGCGACATATCGGTCACGTATTCTGTATTGAAGTTATTCAGATAAATATTATTGAATGGAACATTTTCAAAGAGTCTCGAAGAATCTTCAGCTGCATATATTGTGTTTCTGCTCAGCATATACAGTTCTGAGGAATTATCAGGGTTAACTGTATATATAGTCTTGATACCCCTGTCTGTATCCATCAGGAATGAAACAGTTTTACCATCATTTAGATCGTCGTAGACATCTTCCATATCAAAACTTTCTGGATTATAAGCCTGAGCAATCATATTGCTGTATTCTGACTCTTCATAATCAATAACCAGTGTAGATGGGAAAATAGACCCTGTTCTACCAATCTTCATTGCCAGAGAGTACATCTTTGCAAGGAATTCTTCACTCGTATAGAAATAGTTTGTTTCAGATGGAACTGTTCTTACAGGCATCTTCGTAAAGAAACCAGGGTTGGATGAACTTCCATCAACACGGGCATACAAACCATCGTGGTATGTTGGGTTATTCCAGTAATCATATGTTACTTCACCCTTGTTATCAGATCTCTTTGTGCCTCTTCCACCAACCAGCTTGTCACAGTTTTCAAAGACATCTGTCATATCTTCATCCGGTTCGAGGTTAAACTTGTCGCTGACATAAATTGTTGTAAGATTCACATCATTACTAAACATGCTGTCATACGAAATATTTTCGGGAACTGAGAAATCCAGAGTTATTGTCTTGAGTGATGTAGCACCATCAAAAACATATAAATAGTCACACAAATATTTAACATTGTGAATTTCCAGTTCTTCAACCACTCCATCCATATCAATGTAATACAGATTTATTTCATATTCACAAAGAATATAGAATGTTCTGGAAGAAGCATCAAAATAACCATAAATTGGTGCCCTAAACATATTGTTTTCAGAAAGCGGATCAAGCCCCTGAACATTGTGTTTCTGCATTTCATAGCTATCTATAATGAATGTAGTTGCTTTGAGACCATATTCTTCGTTTAGGTAGTAATTGATGCCTTCAATATACAATTCAAGATCAATCCTATATGAGAAATATCCCTTGTTTTCATTCGTGTCAGGACGCGCAAAAGAAGCATCATAAACATAATGTTTTGCATATGCTGTTCCTGACATGCCCTTAAGCTTTTGACAGTTATAGAACATATCTTCGCTATCGCTGAACGTTGATTTTTTAAATGTTTGCGAACAGTAAATAGTCTGCAGATTTGTACATTCTTCAAACATACTTCTGGTTGATTTTGCTTCAGAAAGGTCAAACCAGTCTGGAATTTCAATTTCTGTAATACTGCTGCAGCCATAGAACATATATGATGCATCAGATATTTTTCCGGAGCAGGCATAATTATCATTCATGTCAAATGAAGTATATGTCATTGAAGTGCAGCCATAGAACATTTCACTGACATCACTCAAACTGTCGTAACTGCTCTCAAAGAAAACATAGTCGCCTTTAAAACTTGTGCATCCCTTGAACATGCCCTTCATAGTCTTTACACGTGAGACATCCTGTTCATATATGCTTGTATAATTCAGATTGACACAATCCATAAACATATAGGACATGTCCTCAATATTACCAAGATAGACGTTGCTGCAGTTTGACTCATAATCAAGGTCAACCTTATATAATTCAGAAACACCTCTGAACATATAGCTGCAGTCGGCGTTAAAATTAATTACCTTATTGGAAATAATATAGATATCGTTATTAACTCTGTCATAAACGGCAATAATTTCACCTTCGCCCTTATCATCAACTGCTACCCAGTTATCCGATTCAATCAAGCTGGCATATTTTCCATAATAGCCAAAATAAACATAAACTCGCTTGTCTGCATCGATCAATCTGTAGATCTTCTGCATTGTTGTGTTGAATTCTTTGCCCGGAAGCAGCGTAGCGCCGTTTACTACCGGCGTGAAATAACCATATTGACTGTAATAGCTCGCATGATTTCCACCATGATCACGACCTAACTCATCAGAATTAAGATACGTAACACCATGGTCGGTCACAAGTTTGATACAGTTATAAAACATATTGTCACTGTCCATAAAAAGCAGATAGTCATAATATGAACAGTAAATTCTCTCAAGTTCTTTACAGTTGTAGAACGCTTCTTTTCCATAAATTGTAATGCTACGTCCGTTCAGCCAGGTGAAATCACAGGTCTTCAGACTGGTACAGTTTTTATACAGACCAATCATTGAAATACTTGTTTCAGAATAATAGTGGTATTGACTGCCAAAAGAACAATAAAGCACAAAATCTGGACAGATAACATTTTCAAGGTCACTGCATTCGGCAAACATATAATCATACTTTTTGACACTTTCGGTGGTCATGCCGGTAAGATCAAGCTCTACAGCGTCACAGTTTGCAAACATGTAACTTGTATCTTCAGTATATTTTGAATTAAAGTTTTCAAGCCTGATAGAGTCTATCTCAAGGCCTTCGAACATATGTGAACAATCTCTGCCGGAATACATATCGTAATCACAGAGAATATATGCAGTCTCAGTTTCTTCGTGGTAATACAGTTTGATTGAACCGCCAGCGCTTACGTCGACAGGTGAACTGCATTCATCAAGTATATCTTCATATATTGCTGTATAACCAAAAATAAAGTTGGTTGCATCTGTAGATTTTAAAATATCGTTCAGTTCTTGACCTGATATCAGCGTATTATCAGGAATGACAATAGAAAAGAATCCGGTTCCGTCATCGCTATAGTCAACTTTAGTACCATCCACTTTTGCTTTATTTCGGAAATACTCAGAATCATTGTTATTCAGTCCTATAGTATTCTTTGTTCCATTTCGTCCGGTAAGTTTCAGATCGCCAGAAAACATCTGGTTGAATAATGCCCCATATTTTTTGTAGAGATTGAATGTCACAGATGTATAAATCGTTGTCAGTTCCGGACAGTCATAGAACATTTTTCTGAAATCTGTCCCACTATAGGAAGAAAAACTGCTCAGATCAAGTTCGGTAATACCAGAACAGCATGCGAACATTTCCATATAATCAGTAACGCTCGTAGTAATGAAACCGGAAAGATTAAGCGTAATATCATGTGCTTCTTCTTCGCTTTCAGAATCCAGATATTTAGGATTTCCAAGAGCCAGGAACATGCCATGCATTGTAGTTACTTTTGAAGTGTTGAAGTTCTCAAGACCAACAATTTCTCTCAAACTTATACAGTTGGCAAACATGTAGCTCATGTCTGTTGCATCTGATGTATCAAAATTTTCAAATACGATTTTTTCAAGATAAGTACGATTCAAGAACAAATCTTTTGAAGATTGGTTTGCATACATCTTTGTTGATCCTACAATGTAGAGGTGAGCATAATTCGATGAATCATAATATATCCTTGCCTCACCTACAGAATCTGTTGCACTCGCAACAAAGCCGGCATCTTTAAGAGTTATTCCATCAAGATAATCAGAGTCATTATATACAAAATAGATCTCCTCAATTTCACAATAATGTTCAAGGCTGTCAAATATCATCTGCAATGCAGAACCAGTTTTCAATTTTATATCATTTTTTGCATGTACATTCAGATTGAATGAAACTGACTTACTGGTAAGATATTTAGCATCGGTCTCAGATGAATTGGACAATACTAAAACTGCTGAACAGACAACTGCTGCCAGAACAAAGATACAGGTTTTAATGAAGCTCTTAATCCTGTTCATCTGTACCAAAATCCTGTTCCGCGATTACTTCAACAGTAATATCGCCATCATATTCATCACCATTTGAAATAGCCGTGCTTGATGCATAAACCGTCAGCATGTGAGTTCTCTTTCCTTCGGTGTTTCCTTCAATCCAACCAACATCTTCAAATAGATATTCATTCTTTACCCCATCACAAGATACAGCACGATAGAAATCATTTTTATCGAGATTGCTTACAGATAACTTTAAATAATATCCTGAAGGCAATGGGCTTGTTGTTACTACCTTTATGTCATAACTCATGTCAACTTCAGCTTTAGACTTTACAGAGAAAATATATTCACCAAGGTCACCGGAAATATAGTTCCCACTTCCTGTATACATTGATCCTGTTTCTTTGAAGTCGATTTCCACGCTGTCCATTTCACTTTCAACTTCCAGATCAAATCTCTTGACTGTTGCAGTTGAAGAACCAGTTTTTTCAGTTTTAAACAATGCTCTGATATATGGATAACCAGCAATCATGAAAATCGCAAAAACCATTACGGCAACCGCAATGTTTCTGATTCTGATTTCAAGAGTGCTGTTTCTAATCTTTTTCATTTCTTTAACTTTTCAATTTTTTCTTTAAGTTCCTTATTTTCTTCTTCAATACTTTTATCTTTGTTACTGATAAGAATCACACCAATAACTATCACGAGGATAACAAGCGGCAGTGTAACTGAACGCATATATGTTCCTGCACCAGGTATAACCGCAAATACCTTTCCTTTGATCTGACTTAATTCAATCGGATCATCATTCACATTGTTCGCATCACCTTTAGTAATAACGGTATTGCCATCAACGCTTACAATACGATGTACAACAGCAAAGCCATCTTCCACAAATACTGCAACATCATTTACTTCGTATGTTTTTGCTTTACGGTAAATGATCATATCATCCACTTCAAGCTCAGGTTCCATACTTCCTGACATAACCACCGATGTTCCAATACCCAGTGGCATTGAAACAGGTTTATTCATAATGCTCAGTTCAATATAACTATATATTCCAGTATAGAGAACCAGCACTGACAGAATTGTTACAATTCCTTTTAATACGAACCTTCTTTTCATCTTCAATCTATTCATCATTAACACGAATGGTTACTGAAAGTTTGTAATCGCCATCCGTTGCTCCGGCTTTTGAATCTTCAGAGTCTTTACCATTTTCATATGGCCATGACCAGTTTAGTGTATAGGTGTTGGTATCTTTTGAAGATATAAGAGTTTCAAGGCTGATGCTTCCACTTTTTGTAATCAGAACGTCATCAGTTTTAACACCCGTCTTATCATCCTTAAGGCTGAATACCAACGGAATATATTTCGATTTATCTCCTGAGATTTCCAGGCAGACGCTGACATCAGACTCTCTGGTATTGTTAAGTCTGAAACTGAATGTTCCGCTTGTTCCAGGTGCAATCTTTTCACCAGACTTGAATATTTCCAGTTCACAGTTCTGCGTCCAGGAAGTATAGTCACTTCCTTTATAGTGTTCCATTTCAACAACGCCCTTATCAGCATCTTCTGGTTCAGGCTTGTATTCAGGTTCTTCTTTATACTCGGTCTTTTCTTCAACTGTTGTATCGGTTTTCTCTTTGGATGATTCTTTTTCTACAACAATAATCTGAGCATCATCAGTTTCAATTTCTTTCCCATCAGGTCCAGTAATGGTTTCATTTTCATATACCCTGTAACCACCGGGAAGTTCAATACAGTCTTCCTTTATGACAATAAGTTTGCTACTGCCACCATTTGTATTTAGTACGTTGAGACCATTCGCAACAATTACTGTACCATCAGCAAGCATTACATTCTTACCTTTGGTAATAATAAATTCATCATCATTTTCAATAACAAGCTCTCTGTTGTTACTGATATACCTTCCATCAGATGTAATGAAACCGGATTTTTCCATATCGATGATAAGATCTCCATCTTCAACAGTCAGTTCAAGCTCTAAAAGACTTACATCAATTTCAGCATCAATATAATATGAACCATCTTCATGTCTGATTGAAGGATCACTGCCTTCTTTAAACTTTACTGTAATCTTCTTTGTACATAGAACATTTCCATCTTTATCAAGGATGGTAATAGTGTGTTCACCACTTTCCGCAACCAGAAAACAGAAATAGCCATTTTCATCAGTAACTGTAGTCTGAGGATCAGAGTGCAGTTCCACTGTCAGATTTCCAATACCATTTTCATTAGAATCAACAACTCTACCACTAAGTGCATAGTTATATGTCGGTTCAATATCAATTACATCAATCGGATCATCAGTATTTCTATTGATTTTGAAGATATACAGGCACAGAAGAGCACACAAAAGTACCAGTAATAAAATTACCGGAATTAATACTTTCCTGTTGGTTACTCTTCTGTTTTCCATAGCATTCACAAATATACCCGTTAATTCGTCGGATATACGTCTGAATCCAACCTCATTTGAGGTTGGATAAAGAAGTCAATTAGCTTGAAACTTTCTGAGAAGCAGTTACAGCTGCAGATACAGTTACTGTTGGAGCAGTAGCTGCTGTACCTAATGCTGTATCAGCTGCATCAGTTGAAGTAACCCACTTCCAGTAAACAGTTACTGTAGCAGTACCGCTTACAGCGATATCAGTAGCACTTACATCGATATCGTCGATTGAAGACTTCCAGGTGCTGTTGTCAACTGAGAACTGCAGAGGTACGCTGCTTGCGTTTGTGATTGAGAAATCAATTGCATACTGAGCAGCAACTTCAGAAGTGTTCTCTAAACTGATAGCCAGACTTCCAGATGAACCTGGAGCAATCTTTGCATCAGTACCGAAAAGATTCCAAGTAAAATCTTCTTTGGCGATATTCTTATCGTTGACTTTAAATGCCCATTTTGCAACTGTAGCAGAGCTTGTTGCAGTCTTGCTTGAAGTGTACTTGGCAAATGTTCCACTTACTGCGCCCACAGATACAAGAGCAACAACAACTGCCATTGTAGCTACAAGGCTAACTAAGAATTTTTTGTTCATAACTTTTCTCCTTGAACATAAAATATTTAGACCTCTTAAACGAGGTATAAACCATACTAATTCTTCTTGCGAAGTTCTTCGAGTTCTTTCTTCAAAGACTCATTTTCTTTTCTTGCTTTACTGTTTTCTTTTGCTCTTCTTAAAGAGTCATAAACAACAAAGCCAAACAGCGGTGCAGCAACAGCTGTAACCATGCCGCCGGTTGTCTGGAAAAACATCATCACTTTACCCAGACCATCAACCTTGAATCTGACAATACCGATATAGTTTTCATAACTCATCAGATCTTTATCATCAGAATCATTTGCATCACCTCTGGTTGTGTAATACATCACTTTTTTCTTCTCTGATGCATCAACTACGCGGTGCGTAACAATGGCACTTCTATCAGTTCCAATCTCATAGAAAGAAACGATATCACCAACTCTGACTTTTCTTAATGGTGCCTTTTCTACGATAATCAAATCTCCAGTTTCAAATTCATCTTTCATCGAGTCAGACTGTACATATAAAGGAAAATAACCAAAGATATCAGGAATTTCATCTTTGTTAATCATTCCCTTAACCAACAATGTACAGTTAACCGCAATTACCAGAACAATCATCCCCAGTAACAGCGATCCAATAAAAGATAACAAACTGAATCTCTTCTTCATAGTGCCTCAAAAAGAGCATGCAACGCAAACTCTTCTAAGTACATTTTAATAACTTTGATGTAAATAAACAAATAACACATAACTACCACCCGTGAGAACGGG
>DCHD01000014.1:0-568 GCA_002315565.1 Solobacterium sp. UBA1761
TTTTCATATGATGAAGCAATTGCGTATCTAGATTTAAAACAGAAGACAATTGATAATTCTTTTTCAAATTATCTGATGCTTGGAGGGTATCCATTAAGGTTTGATTTGGATGAGGAAGAATCGGTTAAACAGTATTTAGATGAACTATACAATTCAATTTTAAATAAAGACGTATTTACAAGAAATGTTGATATAGAAAAAGAAAAATTTGTTAGAGTAGCTAAATATATATTGATTAATGCGGGATATGAATTTAATGCTAAAAATATAGCCGATTATTTATGTAAAGAATACGGTAAGGAATATATCTCGGTTCAAACAATCTATAACTATATAGATAAAATGAAGAAGTGTTATTTAATAAGAGAAATTAATAGATATTCAATTCCAGGTAAAGAAGTATTAAAATCAAATCCGAAATATTATGCAGTCGACAACGGTTTTAGGATAATCAATACAAATTCTGGAGAATATAGTCCAACTAGGTTTTTAGAGAACATCGTATGTAACGAGTTAATCAGTAGAGGTTACGAAGTTTACATTGGTAAAACCTATAAAGGTGAAGTTG
>DCHD01000014.1:653-2155 GCA_002315565.1 Solobacterium sp. UBA1761
TAAATAGAGAATTTGGTGCTTTCTCACCTATAAAAGATGCATCGCCGAAATATGTATTCAGTTTAGATAGACTTGATATGTCTAGGAATGGAATCACGCATTTAAATATTGAAGATTTTTTATTACATAAGGTTGATGTTGTTTTAAGTTGACATGTGTGACCCAAAATTGACCCAAATATTTCCAAATAATAAATATAATATCGATAATACGCATAATTATTATTAAGAAATATATGAAATATCATTAAATATCTGAGTTTTATAATTATAACTATCGAGTGGGAATAATTAAATCGTAAAAACCTTGGACACTACACAGTTCCGAGGTTTTATTTTAGTAAAAGGTATATTATTCACCCAAATATATGATATAATTGGGACAAAGATAGATAGATTGGGAGAAAGAATGAGAGAATTTGATTATTCTAAATTAGCTGATAAAAACTGGGATACCACAATAATGGCATATATTGCCAGGATTTATGAATATAAAGGCAAACAAGAGTTATTTACTAGGCAGAAGCCTGTTGAATTAGATAGGCTTGTCGAAATAGCTAAAGCTCAAAGTACTGAGTCGTCTAATGAAATTGAAGGTATAGTTACTACAAGGCCAAGGTTCAAACAACTAATGAATGATAAAACAACTCCTAGAAATAGAAGTGAGCAGGAAATAATCGGATATAGAAATACTTTGAATCTGATTCACGAAAGTTACGAGTATATTTCTATAAAACCTGGCAGTATATTACAGTTGCATCGAGAGCTTCTAAGGCAAACAGAATTGTCATTTGGTGGAAAATTCAAAAACACACCAAACGAAATAGATGCTATTGATGTAAATGGAAATAAAACAATACTGTTTAAGCCGTTGGAACCGTTTGAAACTCCTGATGCAATTGAAAGACTATGTGAGACATTCAACAGAGAGATGGCTTTAGAAAACATAGAACCACTGATTTTAATCTTTAACTTCATATTGGATTTCTTATGTATTCACCCATTTAACGATGGCAACGGCAGAATGTCACGACTTTTGACACTGCTGCTTTTATATCAATCAGGATTTATTGTTGGAAAATATATAAGTATCGAAAAAGCAATAGCGGAGAATAAAGAGCTGTATTATGAAGTATTGCAGAAATCAGATGAGAACTGGCATGAAGAAACAAATGATCCAACACATTTTATTAAATATATGTTAGGAATAATACTTGGATGTTATAGAGACTTTGAGGACAGAATAACTATTGCTGAAAAAGCAGGGACAAAGAGTACATCGTATGATATTGTGAAAGTTTACGTAAAAAACACGATTGGTAAATTTACAAAAAACGACGCCTTAATTGCTTGCCCAAGTTTAGGAAGCTCTTCTGTTGAATCTGCTCTTAAAAAGCTTGCAGAAGATAAGACAATATCAAGGCTGGGCTCTGGCAAAAATACTTACTATGTTAAGAATAATTAACATTTATGCTTCACCTCTATACTCCCCAAAATATAGTA
>DCHD01000014.1:2166-7131 GCA_002315565.1 Solobacterium sp. UBA1761
AGTAAATAGAGAGAATGCATATAAAATCAATGGTACAAGAATTTAAATTTACAATATTAACAACCATATATACCTAATACATGTTGGTATTATCGAATGGGAATAATATAAATTCAATAAATCCTGGATATAATGTCCAGGATTTATAAAAGTTTTATAGTTAATACATATTGAGATGTATCAATATGTATATTAAGATTATATTGATAATTATCAATATATTAAGAAGGAAGAAACATGCACAAAAGTGATGCAGCATTATTGTTTAAAGCTTTATCAGATGAATCAAGAGTGAAGATATGTAAAATGTTATATCATAACGATTCTTTATGTGCCTGCAATTTACTGGAAATGGTTGATTGTAAACAGGCAACACTTTCTCATCATATGAAAGTATTAACAGAATGTGGATTGGTTGATTCTAATAAAGATGGTAAATGGATGCATTATAGTTTGAACAAAACATTATTGAATGAATTAATGTCTTTTATATCTGAACCTTGTAAGTGCACTAAAAAGAAATAAGATGGAATACACATTAGAAAACAAATACGAATTAATTAAAGAAGAGATATTAAAACAAACAAGTAAAAATCCCATTGAAATAGTTTAGACAATTATGCATAAAGAATATATTAAAATTCATGGCCCGGAACATCACTATCTTGATGGTGCAGCCTTCATGATTGCCTATAAAAAATGCAGGCGGTAATATAGATATTCAAAAAGGTCTGGATATTCTTAAAGAAAGAACAATTAAAATGCCAGGTGCAATGTGTGGCCAATGGGGTATTTGTGGATCTGTAGCATCAATCGGAGCAGTTTTATCAATCATGCATGAAGTTGGGCCTTTATCAGATTCTTCATATTATGCAGATGATATGGAATATACTTCATCAGTTATTCAGAAGATGTCAAAAATAGGTGGCCCCAGATGCTGTAAAAGAAATGCCTTTATCTCAATATCTACAGCTATTAAATTTGTTAAAGAGAAATATGGAATTGAAATGGAACTTAATGAAATTAGCTGTGAATTTACTGATTTCAATAAACAATGTATAAAGGAAAGATGTCCTTTTTTCAGAAATAAGTAATAACAGAAAAGGTAAATCAAGGGAAGTAAGTTTAACAGTTTATCAAATAGCTATTATAAACAGGCACTTTATAGACGTGGTTTACCATAGAGTAGAAATAATCACAGGTTAAAAAGAACAGAAATGTTCTTTTTTATTGACACATATATCGCACTGCGATATATTATGTATATCGAGGTACGATATATGGATGAGAGAATTAAAAGAGTATATATACCTATGACTGAAACAGGTTTCTATATACTGTTCGCTTTACAGAAGCCTCAACATGGCTACGGCATCTCACTGATGGTTAAAGATATGACCAAAGGCGAGATAAATATCTCGCCAGGTACGATGTACGGATCTTTATCCAAGATGGAAACTGACGGTCTGATAAGATTCCACAGCGAACAGGATAAACGAAAACTTTATGAGATTACCGAGCTGGGAAAAGAAGTATTGAACATTGAATTAAAGAGAATTGAAAGGCTGTATAAAAACAGCAGGGAGAAAATATAATGACAAAAACGGAAGTCAAATGGTTTACAATCGCTGACTATCAGGAAGAAGAAAAATACCTGACAGAGATGCACCGTAAAGGATATAAATTTGTAAAGCTGATTCTACCATGTTTCTTCGTGTTTGAAGAATGCCAGCCAGAAGATGTGGTATACAGACTGGATTATAAGAACAATTCGGAAAGAGCCGACTATATGCAGATGGTCAGTGATTATGGTTGGGAATGTGTAAACAAGAAAGTTGGCTGGTTATGTTTCAGGAAGCCAAAGGGAGAGAATGATGATATTTTCTCAGACAAGGCTTCAAAACTGGAAATGATTAATCATGTTTTTAAGACTAGACTTATACCATTCTCTATATTCTCTATATGTGTTTTGTTTAACGGGTATAGTGCAATCAGTAATGGCGATGCTGTGCTGACGATTATCTGGGCAGTATTGATTTTCTTATATGTATTCCTGGTTGTTTACTGCAACATCAAAATGAGGAAATTAAAAAAGGAACTGGAACAATAACTTCTTATAGGAAAAAGATTACAGAGGAAATATATGGCTGAAAAAAGAGTAATAACTTTAGAAGAAGAAAAAGAACTGAATGGAGAATGGTTTTTCTCCAATGATGAAGAACTTGGTAAATTAAAAAAGAAAGCTCATCTTCTGTCGGCAGAATACAGCAGGCTGAGCGAAGAAGATGTGGCTCAAAGGGAAAAGATACTTTATGAACTGTTTCAGGAAATAGGTGATAACCATACGGTTATGGGTCCAATCTTTGTCCACTATGGGGTTCACACAAAGATCGGTAAGAACTGTTTCATCAACTTCAATTTTGTCTGTCAGGATGATGGAAATATCACGATAGGAGATGACTGCCGCATTGGACCGAATGCCACTTTTGTTACTCCTGTTCATCCTTTGCTTGCTGAACAGCGCAGAACCAGACACTGTAATGACGGCAAAGATCGATTCTATTGCAAAGCCAAACCTATCAAAGTGGGAAATGACTGCTGGTTTGGCGCGAGTGTTACAGTACTGCCTGGAGTAACAATCGGAAACAATTGTGTAATAGGTGCAGGAAGTGTTGTAACCAAAGATATTCCGGACAACTCTCTTGCGTATGGCAATCCGTGCAGAGTAATAAGGAAGATTACAAAAGAAGAAGATTATATTGAAGAACTTGAATATCTAAATACATTGTAAGTGTCCTTTTCGATAAGATATTTTGTTCGTATTCTTATACAGCACAGCATATTAGTGCTGTTTTTCTATAAATATTTGTTTATATATTCTTATTGTGGTTTAATATATATAGAAATGTGAAATTTCTGTGAAATTTCATAATCTTTTTTTTGATAAGGAGAGTAAGATGAAAACAATCAAAAAACTGCTGGTTGCTTTACTTGCATTACTGATGGTACTTACATTAGTTGGATGTACTGAAGCAACAGAAGAACCAACTGAAACTGCATCTGAAACATCTAAAACTACTGCAGCAGATGGTTATGCAACTGTCGATGAAAGAACTTCTTGGAGCAAAAATGAGTATGCAAATGAAAAGTATGCACCAAAAGTTACTACTCTTGCAAATGGAGTAAAGATTCAGAAGACACCTGCAGACAAGACTGCTCGTGACACTCAGTATGGCAATGTCGAAGCTAAGACAATTACCAGTTGGAACAATTATTTCATGAATGCTGACAATCGTGGATGTACTGCATGTCACACTATTGAAGATGCTCTTGAAATGATGGACACATACCATGGTATCGTTTACTTTGGTTACAATGTTGAACAGGGCTTACAGAACTGTTTCGGATGTCATTATTTCTATGACAACAACATGCGTGATGCAATCCATACATTACACCAGCGCAGCGAAGTATTCGAAGCAATGGGTGGCTCTTGTGAATCATGTCACTACATCAAACGTGCTGATGATGGAACTATCACTTATGAACGTTGGGACTACGTTAAATATGATGTACTTCGTGGTTTCGAATCTGTAGCTGCTGAAAATGCTGATATCGACTTCGAATGGAATCAGACTGAAGTTACAGCTCATGAAGATATGTACTACAAGTCAGTTAAATCAGATTCAAGTGAATGGTACTTAACAGAAGAAGATGCTTCTGAAGAAGCATTTGAAAACTGGGAAATCAAGTTCACTGGTGCTATTGATAACGAAGTTACAATGACATTAAAAGAACTTATTGACAAGTACGGAACTGAGACTCGTTTAATGAAATCTCATTGTACAGTTAACGGTCCTGGTCAGGGTATGATCTATCAGGCTGAAGTTGAAGGTATCCGTTTAACTGATATCATGAAAGACTTAGGCGTTCATGAAGACGCTGTTATCTGTAACCCAATCGCATCTGATGGTTATTCTTATCCAGTAGCTACTAAGTTACTTGAAACAGAAGAAGCTTTACTTGTTATTGGTATGAATGGCGACAGAATCTATCCAGAACAGGGTTGGCCATGTGCAATCTGGTTCAATGAATTATCAGCTGGTAACTTCATTAAACAGCTTGCTGAAGTTAACTTTGCAACTACAGGCGCTTCTTGGGACTTCTACGGTGACTTCCTTGACGCTACTACATTATTACAGTTCGATAAACCAAACGTAGGCGTATTATCTGCTTATGATGGTCAGATCTTCGAAGCTGGCAAAGCTGTTCATCTTGAAGGTTATGCTGATGCTTGGAACGAACCAATCGTTAAATTAGAGTTCTCTTTAGACAAGGGTGCTACTTGGAGCGAATTCGAAATTAAAGACGCTAACACTACTCAGTGGGTATACTGGAAGGCTGATTTCAACAATCTTCCTGCTGGATCATACTTATTAAAGATCCGTGTATCTTCTAAGATGGCTGATGGCACAGTTCGTACAAATGATGTTGATTATCAGATGACGAACTATATGTTCAACGTTCAGTAATTTAACGGAAAAACATTAATTAAAACATACCCTGACTGATGTCAGGGTATGTTGTGTATTTGATTTATAATATTGTAAATATGAAAAAGATATTAAGTTTATTAAGTTCAATGAAATTTGGAATTATCCTGCTGGTACTGATAGGAATTCTTTGTGTTGTAGCTACAGTAGCTGAATTGAGTTCAATATATGCATCATGGTATTTTATTGCACTGTTTGCTTTACTGGCTTTAAATCTGTTCTTTTGTTCTGTTATAAGAGTTAAGAATATTCCTGCATGGAAAAAAGGTTTATTGAATCAGGCTAAAAAAGAAACAGTAAACCTGCAGGTTGATGATGCTGAAAAGTGGCTGAAAAGACATGGTTTCAGAAAATGTGGTGATGCATATATTAAGAATAGTTTTGGATTATATGGAACTTTTTTCACCCATCT
>DCHD01000004.1:0-24857 GCA_002315565.1 Solobacterium sp. UBA1761
TCTAATGAATTTAAAGAATTACAATCATAGAACATACCTTGCATTGATGTCACTTTGGATGTATCAAACATTGACAGATCAAGAGCAACCAATGATCTACAACTTATGAACATATCCCACATGTTTGTTACATTTGATGTATCAAAGCTACTGAGGTCCAATGTTGTCAGAAGATAGCAACAAGCAAACATTCCAACCATTGAAGTAACTTTAGAAGTATCGAAATGCGATACATCTAGAGATTGTAATGCGTAACAATCTAAGAACATATAGTACATATCCGTTACATTGGATGTATCCAGATATGACAAAGATTCACTGTCTATATTTGTTATTGAGACAATATTGTTCATTTTATAGAACCAGTAAGCTGTTGAAACTGGTTTTATAACGTTATCTATCTTTACAGAAGTGATTGCATTTTTATATGAATTCCATGCAGGAAGACTACTTTCAGTATAGGAATCAAGAACTGTTCCCTTAATAGATGCAGATGGATCCGTATTAGTTAAATGAAGGATTGTGTTGTTATCAGAAAGATACCAGTAGATATTATTGTTTTCTACTGTAGTATATAATTCATCATTTGAAAATTCTTCAAAATTTGGATCTGTTTGTTTTGATTCATTAGGGATTTCTTTATCAGAAACATTTTCATTTTCATTATCCTCTGTTTCAGAATAAAACTCTGTGTCAGTCTCAAAAGTTTCTGTACTGACTGTTTCTGTTTCATCAGCTTTAATGGTATTGATTGTTAATGATGATGAAAAAATCAACATAAATGTCATAAATGTTACAAAAAAACGTTTCATATCATACCCCCAAATAATCAATGACTTATTTCAAATGTTTCTATCTATATTATATAAAGAATTGTTCGTAATTCTTATTTATTTGTTCCTTTATGTTTCTATATCCATACCCAGTTTCCAGCAACTTCTTTCAAGTACGAATGACATATGGTGGTTTATTTATTCTGTTTCTATAAGAAGTCTATCAGTTAGAATGCTCGTAATATTTCAAGAGGTTCTTTAGAATTCTTGAAGGTACTGGGGTAATGTGAATATCCATGGTTTCTCCCGTATATGTTGAATTAATTGTATAAAAACTTTATAAATTAAAACCTCCTTTCATATTATAAATTTGTTCAGATCTACATAAGAAAGAAGACTAATCTAACTAAGTAATATGGATATTTTGTTCAGTAAATGAAGATGAATTCTAATCTGTTTTGGATAAACCGAATGACATAATAAATGATTACAGGATACCATGCAAAAATAGTTTATTAAGGCCTCAAACGCTTTGACCAACTGGAAGTAAATCTCCAATGGATATTCAAATTTCAATAGGTTCAGAAATCAGGCAATGTATTTTATAAACAGATATTCTGACCATAATTTTAAGAAATAAAGAACCCGTTAAATCCAAACATACAAAAAGACGATTAAGTACCAGAAGTACCACAATCGTCTTATAAATGCTGTATGGTAATAACCACACCGAAATTCACTTCAATGATATTTTTTGATTATATTGCTACCAGTGTTATTTGAAAAACTCCTGAGAATTCATATTTAGTATTGAGGTGATTTTCTTCTTTGAAATTGTAATGAAATATTTGATATCGTCGTATTCCACAATCGTTGAAAGAGTTCCTGTATTGTTCATGCTTAATGATATCTCAGAATACACATCAGTATATCCGTTGGTTCTAGGGTCCCATGTAACCTCGAATCTGCCGAAGATATCAGTTTTTGCACTATAATTGTATCCACCGGCAAACTGTGTTACCTGGCAGGCTATTACTGATACCTTCAGTTCCTGAGAACCCTTATTGTTGATGTAAATGCGGTATAACCTTGACAAGCCAGAAGGATGACCGATCGATCCGGTTATGTTGAGTCTATAAGCGGTTCTTTCGGAAATGATTTCTGATTCTGTACCATCAACAATTGCCATCTTGCCGGTTGTCGCACTTGTGACAACTTCCCATGGCATAATTTTGAAATAATATTCAGTTACTTCGTTAAGACCGCCGACCACATAAGATGTATTTGTCGCAGCGATGCTGCAACCTGCTTGAAAGGTCCATTTTCACTTGTTGAATACAGAATGTCATAACCCTCAGCATTATCAACTTTTGACCATTCGAGTTTAATCTTCTTATCAGATACTTTTATGGCATTGAATGACTTTGGAGAAGGAATTTTCCACTGGGCATACAGTGTTACTGATCCGCCATCTTCTGCGCATAATCTACTTACAGTAGCACCACTGCGATACATTGTTCCTGTACCGATATCACTGGTATTCCAGTCACCAAGTATATGATAATCACTTGAAGTAAAACCGGATGTAGATAATACGATTTCTTCATCATATTTCAATGTGACAGGACTTCTTGAACCGTTTCCGCCATTGGCATTGAAGTATACTGTGTAACTGATTGCTTCCCATTTGGCATATAAACTCAGATTTTCAAAATAGTTTCTGGTGCTGTTATCTTCAAGTTCATTTTCATAGTCACTATCAGTAAACCAGCCCATGAATTTATAACCGGTTCTTAAAGGCTCATCCAGTACAAAATCCGTATTCTTTGTGTATGATAACTTATTGGATTTACTGTTTGTTCCACCATTGAGATTGTATTCAACGGTATATGTAGCAGGCTTCCATGAAGCAGATGATGCAGTAAGTGTTATATCACCTACCGATCCACTCTTAATCTGGGAGACTTTATTCTTTCCGTTATACCATGTGATAAACTCATATCCCCGTCTATATGGATTTGCAAGGTCGATAGTAGGTGTATCTACCTGATATGTTGAAGGGTTATCAGCACTGTTTACAACGTCGTCGTCACAGACATAGCTGATGTCATAGATTTCCTTAGACCATACTGCATAAAGTACCAATGTATCTTCAAGATTAGTCAGACTTGCTTCATCTGGATATTCAATAGAACCATTATCCTTAACAGCCCAGCCAACGAATGTATAGCCTTTTCTTGTATAGGCATTCTTTGAAAGTTTTACTGATCCGTCTTTGAAAGTCTGGTTTTTCATAGTGCCTTTTTCAGCACCATTGCCCATAAAGACAACTGAATCTGAAGGACGGGCTACAATCGAGAACTGCTGACTCTTTTCTCCACCATAGTTACCTACTCCCTTAATAGTCAAAGTTGCTTTGCCTACTTTCAGGTTATTTTCATAGGAAACAATCTGGTAGTCAGTTTTTCTGAGTGTTACACCATTTACAGTAACAGTTATCTGATTCTTTGATGGAGTAATCTTCTTTCCTGTATAGATCTGATTTTCTAGTTTTACAGTAGCCTTTGCCAAGGATCCCTGGACAATTCTGTAAGAACCCTCTAGTTCTCCATAGTAGTTACCAGCTGCTCTGACAGTTACATTGATGGATGTTCCAACAGGTACACAATCATTTTCTTTTACTGTTTCGCCTTCATTTCTTGTAACAGTTGTAGGACTTTTTGAATTTGTGTAGTCAACAACTTCTGTATCATCAGCATATGTGTAGATTATGTTTGCTTCATAATCAGTCTTTGAAGCAAGTTTCTTCCCATCAGTACCATAGATTTCTACAACTGGTTTCCAGTTAGCTTTCTTTGCTGAATAAGCTATATCCTGTACTTTAAGAACTGTATTGTTCAAAGCTGCTTTTTCAATTGTGAACTCTTTTGTAACAGTACCGGCATAATTGCCCTTTCCTTTAATGGTTACTGTAGTAAGCTTGCTTCTGTTTGCGTTGTTGTTTACTGCTGTGTTGTTCTTGTATGTCAATGTATAATCTTTGTTCAGTACAAGAGCATATTCACCATCAGTAAGAACAGGCTCTGGTTTTGCGCCAGCCTTAAGATATTCAACTGATTCTGGTACATTGATTTCTGATATATCATTTATATCTTTTCCACTGATCTTGAATGTCTTCTTGATTGTACCGGTATATGCATTGATACCAGTGAAGATAATTGTTGCAGTTCCAACAGTATCGTTTTTCTGATACTCAACAGTATAATCTGTGCCAAAAGTGAGCTCATCTTTTGTCTTGCTGTCTTTTACCACAATATTTTCCATATTCTGATAAACTGTTCCACCAGAGAATTCCATATTTACAATTCCAGTTACTGCATATTTGGATATTGCAGTTCCCGTTATTTTATATGTAACCTTCTTAATGCCGGAATAGCCTTTTTCTATATTGCCAGTATAGGTAATTGTTGCAGTGCCTGCCTGACTGTATCCCTCATATTCTACGAAATAATCATTATCCGGATCTTCATTGTTCAATGGATTATTGTAGAGAGGTACAGATACCTTTTTCTTGTTTTCGGTAATGGTATATGAAAGTGTCTGTACAGGTTTCACTCCTTCCAAGCTGTATGCATATGAAGAAGCAAGCTTAGAATATGTTGCCTTGGAAATATCACATATTGGCGCAATAACATATGTCTTTGTTACTGAACCGACATATTTACCCTGGCCGACAATCTTCAATGTTGCTGTTCCCGGTTTTACATTGTCACTGTAATAGAACAGGAAATCATTTTTATCGACTGTTTCTTTACCGTTTTTGATGACAATGTCATCCAGATAAATTGCATTTCCGGTATAAGTATATGATTTCGCAATACCTGAAATACTTAATTTAGAAACCAGAACCTTATTGTTTTCTTCAATACTGTATGAAGTGCCATAAGAGAATGAATAGTTGCCTGTACCATTTACTGAGATCCAGTATCTTTCAGCACTTGCTTCAATGGACCTTTGAGGATAAGTAACTGTATAGTCAGTTTTTTCTTTAAGGGTCACAGTTTTTCCATCAATTATTGTTTTAACAGTAACTTTTGGAATCTGTGTCTTTCCGTTTTCAATAAATGTATCCTGGCTTAATGTAATCTCTACATCAATAGTTTTTGGAGTGATGACAAAAGTCTTTGTATAAGATCCAGAATAATCTTCTTTTCCGGTAACTGCTATTGATGCGGTTCCGACTTTTGTATTGTTTGTATATTTCAGAGTATAGTCTTTGCTTTCTTTTAAAAGCTGATTACCAAAATATACCCTGATAGAAGGGGTAATTGCCTTACCAGTATATTCATATTCTTCAACATCACTTGTCCAGAACAACTGTGGATGATTCTTAAAGTTATATAACGCCTTATCTGCTTCATCAGTAATTGTTCCATAGTCATTTGAAAAATCCTTGATGTCATATATAAAAGATAATGTTCTTGAAGGTTCATATCCTTCGCGTTTAGCAAAGGCTTTTATACATGTATGTTCTGTGATTTCGATGCCATCTTCATATACTGCAGATTCTTCAGTTGGATTTGACCCGTCGAGTGTGTAGTATATTAGAGAATTGGCAGTTTCGCAATCAAGATAGATTTTTGTTCCTTCTATGACTTCTGTTTCGCTTTCAATATTGGCAGTTACAGATGAAGTAATCTTTCTGTCATACCACTTGGCAAACAGTTCCAGGTCATCCTGAAGAGTATAGATATCACTTTCAACTACTTCACTGTCATCGGCTTTTCTCCAGCCTCCGAAATAATAACCGTCATATTCAGGAACAGGAAGTTCACCAATAGCACTCATGTATACGACATCTTTATACTGCGTTTCTCCATGCTCGTTTGTAAGAGTGATTGTATAAGTATGGTAATTGTATCTGGCAGTAATAACCAGGTCAGAAACAACTGGAGTTTCAAGGTCAAATTCTTCTTCACCAATATACCAACCGGCAAAATCGTAGCCTTGAGCTGCTGGAGAATCAAATGATGCAACTGTTGTATTTGTGTCAAGCGTCTCACGGTGATACTCGTTTTCACCGTTCATAAAGATTACAGTATACTGTCTAACCCAGACAGCCTTTAAAGTTGTATCTTCTGCAAACATGTAAACTGTTTCTTCGTTTACTGTATTGCCGTTTTTATCTTCATAATAGTCAAAACGATAGTTCTGCTTTGTTGGAACATCAAGAGTTCCATAAGCAGTATTGTATGTAACATCAATTGAACTTATTTCACTTCCACCATCACTGTCAAAACTTACAGTATATGTATTTGCTTCCCATGCCGCATATAAGGTATGTTTCTCAATTGTCTGGCAGATTGCTGTTTCATCAACTTTTAAAGTCAGTTCTTCATCAAAATACCAGCCGGCAAATGAATAGCCTTCCTTAGTTGGATTTTCAGTTATGGTTTCAAGATATTCAGCATCATAGTTAATCTCTATCTCATCAAGTTCTTCTCCGCCGTTTGTTTCAAAAGATAATGTGACAGATTTAGGTGTCCATTTTGCATAGACTGTCTTTTCACCATTGCTTCCTTTAACGATTGCTGAAACTTCATTTAGATAAGCAGATTCACTATACCATCCACCAAAGTCATAGCCTGTCTTAGATGGATCTGCAAAATCAACTCTGGTTTCATAGTTATATGTTGAAGGATTGCTTGAACTGTTTGTTCCACCGAAAAGTTCATAGTTTATTGCGTACTTTGTTGGTGTCCATTTTGCATAAACCGTTCTGTTTCCGGTTGAGCCTTTATAGATTTCTGTTATGACGATTTCCTTGCTGCCATTCACTCCATACCAGTATTTGAAATCATAATAGTTTCTGCTTGGATTTTTCAGTGTTATTGTAGGAGTTTCTACTGTATAAGTTGATGGGTTATCTTCTGAGCTGGTTCCATTAAACAAGTTGTAATAGAAAATAGAATATTCAATAATTTCCCATTTGGCATACAGTGTAATATTGCCATAACTTCCTTCAGCAATTGAGACAACCTGATTGTCAAAATCAGAATCTGAATACCAGCCTTTGAATGTATATCCCGTTCTTGAAGGACTGTAGAGTGTCTTTGAAGTCAGAATTGTATATGTCTTTGGATTTGCTGAAGTATTTGTTCCACCATTCAGAACATAGGTGATATTGTAATTTACCGCATCATATACTGCATATAATGTGTGATCTTCTGTCTTTGTAACCTTGCTGGAAGAAGTCACTTTTATTGTTCGTAATTCATCCAGATACCACGCATTGAATGTATATCCTGTCTTTGTTGGAACAGGCAGAGTTCCATATGTTCCGTTGTATGTAACTTCAATATCATCGACTTCTGATCCGCTTACCGTATCAAAACTTACTGTATATGTGCTTTCAGTCCATTTTGCATAAAGATCCAGTTTTCCTTTTGAACCTTTTGCTATCTTGCTGATACCCTGAGTCAATGCTTCATCTTTATACCAGCCAACAAAATCGTATCCGCTCTTTGTTGCTGCAAGAAGTGTGATATCTTCTGATGATCTCTTGTATGATGATGGATTGTCTTTATTGTTTGTTCCACCGTTCAGATGATATTCAACCACATAATCCAGGTCAGATACAGTTACATTAACTGTCTTTTCAACTTCTCCTGAACTAACAGTAACTGTTGCTTTACCAAGAGCGATACCGGTAATCAGACCTTTAGAATTTACTGTTGCTACAGTCGTATCATCTGATTCATATGTAACACTTTGGTCATAGGTATCTTCAGGATCAAATGTAACTTCAATCTGATGTGTATCATCAATACCGATTGTTACTGATTCTGAATTTAATATAAGATCTTCAACAGGCTTACCAATATATATTGCAGTGAATTCAATATCATCATATGTTTCAGGACCAATTGTAAAACTGATGACAGAATTATCCTCATCAAGCACAAATCTTGGATAGTTTTCATCCGTATATTTTACTGTCAGATTCTCAGTGTTTTTTACTCTGAAAGGTTTTACAGCTTCATTGCCCTGAACAAGAGTAAATGTATCGGCAAATGTCTGATTTGCTGCATAGAAGCCGGCATCAGAGGTCATTTCTTTTTCTGTTGTGCTTCCATCTTTTGTAATTTCTACATTATATGTAATCAGTTTTCCTTTAGGGAAAGCTTTATCTGTAATAATGGTTCTTCCTGCATATCCAATCATTGAACTTACATCAAGATAAACAAGATTATCACAGTTATAGAACATATAGCTGATGTCATCATAACTGCTGAAGTCATTTTCGCTCAAATCGACACATTCAAGTTTTTTGCAGCCATTGAAACAACCGCTTAAATCTCTAACTTTACCGGTATCCAATACTGAAAAATCAATGCTTTCAAGTGAAGCACAACCATAGAACATTGAAGCCATGCTGGTAACCTGAGATGTATTCAGTTTTGTCAGATCAATCGCTGTTAAAGAAGAACAGTTTATAAACATACCTGATGTACTGCCCATAGTAACAGTTGAATTGAATGTAACAGTTGACAAAGCTGTACAGTTTGCGAACATGTTTGCTCCACCGGCCGATGTCAGTGTGCTTGGTAAAACAGCCGTTTCAAGACTTGAACATCCCATAAATAAACAGTTACCAACTGAAGTAACGCCTTCTGGAATCAAGATACTTTCAAGTGAAGTACAGCCCTGGAATGCATTAGCTCCAATGCTGATAATTGTTGTTGGCAAAGATACTGATTCGAGTTTTTCAAATCCTGCAAATGCAAACGTACCAATTGCTGTTGCACCGGACTCCACAACAACCGATGTTACAGTTTTAGCCAGTGTCGAAGAAAACTGATTGCCAGATAAAGAAGAACTGTTTGGAATCGGATTTTCTCCTCTGTATTTCAGCTCAGTAATGTTGCCGCAACCGGCAAAAGTGTTGCTGTTGACAGAGCATAAAACATTCATAGTCACTGAAACAAGATCCGTACAGTTTTTGAATATTTCCTGGTTTATATTCAGTATTGAATCTTCAATAACCAGTTTTGTTGCCCCACTGTTATTTACGATTGCTGTCATACTGTCATTCAGACAGTGATCAGATGCAGTAGTCATTACATAGATTGTGTCGCCATCAACCTTGTAATATGTATCAGTTCTTGCAACTCTAAAATACTCGTTAGTCGCAAAGAAATTAAATTCAAATGTTTCATAATTATCACTGTAAAGGAATAATTTAATATTTCCATTGTATAAGCCTGGTTCAGTCAGTTTATCAAGACTGATCGTCAAAGTCTCTTCTGTTTTAACAAGATCAGCTTTACGGAATACCTGTTCAATTACTGAATCTTTTTTCAATATCTGAACCTTTCCATTTTCATATACATCATCTATAAAATCCTGATTGTTTACTGAAATGACGATATCACCATCTGTATCCTGATAAACATCAAATACAAGGGCATCTACTTCATTATTTGAATATGTATCATGGCATCTTGAACATTCATAAAGATCATATCCATCAGCCAAATCAGTAGGATAAATAGTTGTCTTCTGATAGTCATGTCCAAGTTTATCAGTTGTTTTTACTTCTTTTGTCTGCTTTTTGAATGCTGAATTTGTAAATGAAGCGCTGGTATAAACAATCTTTCCATCGTTTTCACAGTCGTGTTCATATTCCTGACTTGTTGCATTTACTGTCTCACTCTGTACATGAGAATAATTGTTAGTACAGTGTCTTTCAGCAGTTACGGTTTTATTGTCAGAACTCCATGTATATGTTGGTGTCCCATAGGCATGTGAACTTGTAGAACTGATTTCATATGTATATCCATTGTTCACTGCAAATGTATGCGCAGCAGAACCACAATCAACAACCAGTTTAGTAGTCTTCAAAAAAGAATTAACTTCAATCGTTGTAACTGTAGAAGGAATCCTTACTTCAGCAAGTGATGTACAGCCGTTAAACGCATATTCCTTGATCGTTGTAACTGTAGAAGGAATAGTAATGGATGTCAACTTAGAGAATCCATTAAAGTAGTATTTACCAATAGATTTAATTCCCGAAGATAAGGTAACAGATTCGATATAAGACTTTAGACCGTTAAAAGGATGTTTCCTGTTGGAAATCGTTTCATGAATGCCAACTGCAGTAAAGTTCGGAAGGTCAACACTTCCATAAAGAGTCAGGCTCTTAACTTTGGTGTCACCATCAAAAGGCCTTGTTGAAGTCGAAGACTGCCAGAATGTTACATCACCCGGCATTGTAATGCTTTCGAGGGCCGTGCAGCCACCAAATGCATAACTGCCCAAATCAGTCAGGGTGCTTGGAAGTCTGATTGACTTCAATGCAGTAAATCCGCTGTATGCAGATGATACTGTTGTAGGTCCTTCTGCAACATTGAACTCAGTAATCTGAGTCATTACCGTGCTGTCCAGCTTGAAATATGTAGCATTACCAGAACTTGAAACATTGATTTTCTTTAATGCTGTACATCCAGAAAATGCACCGAGGATATCCTGCATTGCTCCAGATAACGTTACCTCTTCAAGTGCTGTGCAATTGTTGAAACACGACCTCATAGCTGTAACAGTTGACGGTATAACTGCTTTTTTTAATACGCTACAGTTATTAAAACTGTTTGAAATAGTTGTAAGGGTGCTTGGTAAAGAAATGCTTGTCAGTTTACTGAAATCACAGAAGTTCATATTGCCGATTTCAGTTATACCTTCGCCAATCACAAGAGAAGTTACAGTATCTTTGAACGCATAAAGATTGCTGTTTTTATAATAACTGGCATCACTTGTAGAACTGCTGCAATATGGAACTTTGCCTGTCCCACTTATCGTCATCGTAGTACCTGATACAGAATAATTTACTGTACTAGATAATGCTCCTGATGACGCCACTGTCAAAACTTCATCATTGTCATCTGAAGTAAATGAAGACCTGTAATTATCTTCTATCTCTCCATTTTCATTTACTGGTTCATCCGCATAAATTGTCATAGATGAATTTAGCATCATGAACACTGTCAGAACTGTTATTAGTATTTTTTTCATATGCACACCCCCAAAAACTGCATAGTCTACCAAATATAATTTTATTATTATTATTATGTCTTCATTTCAAAAAAAGAAAACACCACAATATATGGTGTTTATCTTATCTTATTCAAAATACAGTTTAACTTTGTTGTAGTAAGTCATAAACGATGAATCTGCATCGTTGAATTTACTTGAGAACGTTTGAAGTGAACCGGTTGGATTGACTGCCATATTTGTCATGTCGAGATATACTTCATACAGATCTTTCAAAGCATCATAGGCATCCGCATACTGTTCTGGTGGATTGGTTAAAGATTTCATAGTTCTAGCAACCGATTCCTGGTTTGTTTTTATTGAAGAAATTGCCGTTTTGAAAGATGCATCTGAGAAAAGGTTACTTAGTGCATCATTAAAATCATCATAGAATTTTCCATTACCATTTTTTCTTGTGTATTTGTTTGTTTCGGTATCACTCTTTTCGTAAATTGTGTTATACCATACTTTTTTGATAAGGTTGCACTCTGTCTCTGTTTTTGCTGCTCCAGAAAGCATTGAATTTGCTGCAGACTCAATATTGCTTATATATTTTTCAGCATTGTTCTTTCTGCTGACAGCTAAGCCAATACACAAAATCAATATTGCCGATAAAGCAGCAATTACAATTTTGGTAATTCTGCTTTTCTTGTTTTCAGATAATTTAGGCATGTTGATGTTCGTTACTTCAACTTTCTGTGGGACATCATTATTAATCTCTTCTTTTGAAGGTACAGGCCATCCGCATCGAGGACAACTCTTTGCACCTTCCGGTATTTCTGTGCCACATTCCTCGCAAACAAAAACACTCTCTTTCTGAATCTTTTCTTCAGCAAGATCCTTTCCGCAATGTGGACAGATTAAAGCTTTGTCACTTATTTCTTCTCCACAAAACATACATTTAATTAAAGCCATAGTTATACTCCCCCCTAACTATTATTAATTAAAGAACTCTGAATAGTTCTTATTCAGCTGTTCTTTGAATTCTTCTATATCCATACCCAGTGTTTCAGTAATCTTTCTTCCTGTATATATTACATAGGATGGTTCATTTCTTTTTCCTCTGTATGGAACAGGTGTCAGATATGGACAGTCTGTTTCAATGAGGAGTCTATCGATTGGAATACTCTTAACTACTTCAAGAGGTTCTTTGGCATTCTTGAAGGTACAGGTTCCGCTTATCGAAATATAGAAACCGAGTTTAACAAATTCTTTAGCCATTTCTTTGGAATCGGAATAACAGTGCATAATACCCTTTACTCCTGTTTTCTTAAGGATGTCATAGGTATCCTGAACGGCATCTCTGGAATGAACGATGACCTTCTTATTTATTTCCCTGGCAAAGATACACTGTCTTTCGAAGATTTCTTTCTGTCTTTCTTTATTATCTTTGCCGTAGTAGTAGTCAAGTCCTATTTCTCCTACACAATCACATTCAGCCGATTTCATGAGTTCAAAATATCTTTGGATATCTTCTTCACTTACTTTATCCACGTCACCAGGATAAATACCTAAAGAATGTTTAAAGTCAATCCCTTCTTTTTTTATTGTCAGACCATATTTGAAGTCATCAGTAAAAGACGATATGATCATCGCCTTTGTTACATCGTTTTCAAGCATTCTATCAAGAACTTCATCGAGGTCATCCTTGAATGCTTCATCATTTATATGACAGTGTGAATCAATCCAGTTCATTTCAGACTCCTGTTTACATAATCAATTATTCCCTCAAATACTGTTTTTTCATCTATGTTAAGCCAGTTCTTTTTTGAACCGACAAGTTTTCTATTAAATTCTTCATTTTCATAAACCGAGATCAGAATTTTAACTATATCTTCTTTGTTGTTGGCAGATAAAGTTCTGTCTGCATATATCAATTTATCAATACAGGTATTCAGTATATTCGCATCAGTCATGTTCAACAGATAATAGATGTCATATATATCTTTATACCTTGTAGAAAGACTTCTAAATCGAATAAGTGCTTTCAATTTTTCAGTTATTATCTGTGCAGGGTTGTTCGTCAGAAGACACACGGCGTTTTCCATCGTACATACATCAAAATAAAACTCATCCTGTTTAATATTCAGATTGGTATGTACACCAATATCGATCTTTCCAGAAATTTCTTTTCCTTGATCATCCTTAAAGGTCACATAGACTCTCTTGCCTTGATAATCTTCGTGTTTTAGAGCCTCTATCTTTTTGCTGATACAGACAGAAACACCAGCAGCGAAACTGATTTCCTCCAAGAAAGTACAGATAGATTCATCAGATAACGAATACCTTATGAAGTCAATGTCAATATCCTGTGTTGCTCTTCTGATATTATGAGATATATTCCGCATAACAACGCCACCTTTCACGGTTACATTGTTTCTGTATTTTCCTGATGATATTCCCAACAGAATAATATCCTGACATAATCTGGCTTGTGCATTTAAAGAATTGTACCCTTGTTCTTTAAGCTTTTTAAGTTCCAATTCAAAATTCACTAGAGAACCTCCAGTTGGATTGTTTTCAGTATTTCTTTTACATTTTTATATTTGTTGGCATACTCTTCAACTTTACTGAAATCCATTTCATAAATACGATTTCGATAATTTCCAATAATTTCTTTGTAATAATCAAAAGGAAGTTTCGATTTTGAGCGGACGAGTTCTACAAGCATTCTTTCCAAATTATAAACTCTGATTTCTGAGCCGTTGTTGCTAACTGAGGTAATTCCATATTCAAACCTGTCCTCCGAAACAAAGTTCTGATGGATTGAATCTTCCTTCGTTCTTGTACTGTTTCTTTTTGAAGCCAACACATAATAATCAGGAATTGAGTCTGTCAAACCATGATAATAATATGCACTTTCACCCGTAAATACGGAGTTGGGATACTTTGCCATTATTACTTCTTCTTCTAAGATATTTTCTGAATCCGAATAAATTCCTTTTTCAATCTGAAAAATACGATTATCTTTTATGGCTTTCTTCAGCTGATAATCTGATTTATATTCTTTGATGCATTCGTTATATGTCTTTATCATCTGGATACCTTATTAAAGTGATTATACACATATTAATAATATATTGTGTATATTTACTTTAATTATACACCAGGATTATTTACCCAGACAGAAATGTTTAAACATGTGGTCAATCAGGTCTTCCTGATATTCAATACCCAGTATTTCACATAGATAATGGTAGGCAGCAGTTAAAGATCCAGTGATAATATCGAGTGATACATTATCGAGATCCTTAAGACAGTTGTTGAGTTCATTAAGGGTGTTCTTCATTAAGGCAATCTGTCTTTCGTTATTCAGAACATCTTCATCAGCTAAAGATACATCATCCTTATAGTCATTATCGAGTTTATCAATAAGTTCTTTAATATCATTATTACGGGCAGAGATGTTGATGCCTTCACCTTTCTTTATATCAGACTTGTTGTAGACGATGATACGCTTCTTATTTTCAGTGAGTTTAAGAAGTTCTTCATCTTCTTTGTCCATATCGTTTGCATTCATCACTAAAATTACCAGTTCAGCTTCACTCAGTGCTTCCTTGGATTTTTCAATACCGATCTTTTCTATTACATCATCTGATTCTCTGATACCGGCAGTATCAATCAGATTAAGTGAGATGTTCTTAAGATTTACTTTCCCTTCAACAAGATCTCTTGTTGTACCGGCAATATCCGTAACAATAGCCTTGTCTTTTTCAAGTAAGGCATTCAGTAAAGATGACTTACCGACATTTGGTTTGCCGATGATGACAGTCTTTAATCCGTCTTTGATTACTCTGAATCTTTCTGCCTTATCTATCATTTCTTCAATATCACCAATCATCTTCTTGAGTTCAGGACGGATGATGTCATTAGTCATTTCTTCAAGATCTTCATATTCTGGATAGTCAATGGTTACTTCTATACGGGAGATCATTTCTCTTAATTCATCCATGATAGGAGTTAATAATCTTTCAACAGATCCGTTGATACCACGGATTGCAGACTTAGCCTGATATTTGTTTTCTGCCTTAATCAGATCGTTGATGGAATCGGCTTCACTCAGATTGATTCTGCCATTGAGATAAGCACGTTTAGTAAATTCACCTGCTTCAGCAATTCTGCAGCCGTTCTCTAACAGGATATTAAGTATCAGTCTTGTGACATAGACACCACCATGACAGTTGATTTCTACCATATTTTCTCTGGTATAGGATTTAGGTCCTTTGAAGAAAGAAACCAGTACTTCATCAACTATTTCACCATTATTAAAGATATGACCATAAACAATAGTATTGGCTTCAGTTTTCTTTATGTCACTTATCTTTTTGACAATCTCAAAAGACTCTTCTCCAGACATTCTGACAATGGAGATAGCACCATCTTTTAAAGCTGTAGATATTGCACAGATTGTGTCACCAAGCATAGTTTAAGTATAGTTTATTTACTAGTTTTATGCATAATAAATAGCCTCTTGGAGGCTATTATTCTGTAATTGCTTCAACAACACCCTTGAGATATTCGCCGGCATACTGCTCAACTTCACCTTCGTCCATGAAGTTGGAAAGATCTGGATCCATTGGTACTCTTGCCAGGATTGGCAGATCATATCTTGCTGCAGTAGTATCGGTGTCATCATTTCTATAGATTTTGAATTCTTTACCACAGTCAGGGCATTTAACATAGGCCATATTTTCAACAAGGCCTACGATTTCAGTATTTGTCTGCATTGCCAGATTGATTGTCTTGCCGACAATCATGCCTACCAGTTTAGATGGACTTGTAACCATAACAAGACCATCAACAGGAATCTGCTGTAAAACACTAAGTGCTACATCGCTTGTTCCAGGAGGCATATCAATCAATAGATAATCCAGTTCTCCCCAATGTACTTCTGAATAGAACTGAACAACCATACCTCCGATGATAGGTCCTCTCCATAATACCGGCTGTTCTTCATCATCCAGCATCATGTTTACTGAAACGGCTTTGATTCCAAGTTTTGTCTCATAAGGGAAGATTCCCTTTTCATCACCATATATCTGTTCATCAATACCAAACACCTTCTGAACTGATGGCCCGGTGATATCGGCATCCATGACACCTACTTTGTATCCTTTTCTTGCCAGTTCAACTGCAAGACATGAAGTAACAAGAGACTTGCCTACTCCACCTTTACCGGAAAGAATTCCGATAATCTTTTTAATTTTTACATCTGCCAATGGCTCTGCTTTTACAATAGCGTGATCACACTTTTCAGAGCAGCTTGAACAGTCATGACTACATTCACTCATTTACATAATCCTCCTTAAACATAGTAGCATAATCCAACTCATATATATCCTGATGTGCTACTGCATCATCAGTTTACTGTCGATTTCAGAAATACTTTCTTTGAACTGTGCCTCATATAAAGAATGATAGATACCATCTTCTTTCTTTAAGAGTTCTTCATGATTTCCTTCTTCTTTGATTCTGCCATTGGCAATAACCAGTATCTTGTCGGCATTCTTGATGGTAGATAACCTATGGGCAACAACAATGGTAGTTCTTCCCTGTCTCAATGAATCAAGGGCTTCCTGAATCAGAAGTTCTGTTGTATTATCTAAAGCACTTGTTGCTTCATCAAGAATCAGAATGGATGGATTCTTCAAGAATACACGGGCAATTGAAAGTCGCTGTTTCTGACCTCCGGAAAGTTTGACACCACGTTCACCGATCTGTGTATCAAAGCCGTTAGGAAGAGACTCGATATAATCGAAGATATTGGCTTTCTTGCTGGCAGCAATAACTTCTTCATATGTCGCATCGGGTTTACCATACAGTATATTCTCATAGAATGTGCCCGAGAACAGGAAGACATCCTGCTGAACAATACCGATGTTTTCTCTTAAGGAGTGCATTCTTACGTCATTTATGTCGTGGCCGTCGATTCTTATTGAACCGGATTCGTAATTATAGAATCTTGGAAGCAAGTGACAGATAGTTGTTTTACCGCCTCCACTTGGTCCGACAAGGGCAATGGTTTCACCTTTGTTAACTTTGAATGAAACGCCATCAAGCACTTCTTTATCTTCATGTCCTTCATAGGCAAAGGATACGTTTTCAAATTCAATATTGCCTTCAAGTCGGTATTCCTTTGCATCTTCTCTATCGGCTTCTATTGGTGTATCGATAATCTCGATGAATCTTTCAAAACCGCTCGCCCCTTCTTCAAACTGTTCAGTAAACTGAACCAGTTTCATAACCGGAGAAGTAAACAGTGATATGGAAACAATGAATGCCGAATAATCACCGAAGCTGATCTTTCCGTTATAAAGGAAAATGCCTCCTGATATCAGAGTTACCACATTGAAGATATCTATGATGAAAGACGTTGATACATTGAATAAGGAGAAACCCTTAAAATGCATGGTTCTGGCTTTGACGAATTCGTCGTCAGAATCAAGGAACTTGTTAAGCTCTATTTCGTCATTATTGAAAGCCTTGGTTACTCTTACACCGGATATTGATGAAGAGATGTTGGCGTTTATCTTTGAGATTGCCGCCTTTGACCTTCTTGAAGCATTACGCATATAGCCTCTGAGCTTAATGGCAATAACCATCATAATTGGTACACATGAAAAGATAATCAGTGTCAAAGGAAGTGAAATACCAGAAAGATAAACAAAGGCAATCACAATTGACAGTATTGACATGAAGATATTCTCTGGACCATGGTGAGCCAGTTCACTTACTTCAAACAGGTCATTAGTGAGTCTTGACATGATGGATCCTGTTTCGTGATTATCGAAGAAGGAATAAGGAAGTCTTTCAATCTTGCTGAAGAGTTCCTTACGCATGTCTGACTGCATCTTCACACCCATCACATGGCCGTAATAAGAGATGAAATAATTAAGCAGAGCCCTGATGATGTATATCACAAGCAGGGCTATACCGAATCTGATGATCAGTTCATATTTTCTGTTGGGGATGAAGTCATTCAGCATGCTTCTGGAGATTACCGGATAGACCATTCCTGACAAGGACATAAATAAAGAAGCTATCATATCGGCTATGAACAGCTTCCTGTATGGTTTATAGTATGAAACAAACCTTTTGAGCATTATTTAAAGAGCTCCGTGTTCTCATCATCTGTTGAATAGTTAGGCAGATCAGGCAGCTCTTTAAGGTCAACAAGTTTGAATGAATCCATGAATTCTTCAGTTACTTCGTAGAGAATTGGTCTACCTGGAGCTTCAGATCTTCCGACTTCCTTGATCAGATTTCTCGCAAGCAGTCTTCTTAACATTGTTTCTGCAGATACGCCTCTTAGCTCTTCTATTTCAACTCTGGTTACAGGCTGTTTATAGGCAATGATTGCCAGGGTTTCTAATGCGGATTGAGACAGGGTATTAGGTTTAACATTGTTGAAAAGCTCCTGTGCAAACGGATAGACAACCTTCTTGGTTATAAACTTCCACACACCGCCATAATTTACAAGTTCTATTCCGAATTCATCGCTGTCATATTTCTTTTTGATTTCTTCTAGAATCTCAGCAGTTTCTTTATCTGATTTGTGAATGGCCAAAGCAAGCTGCTCAGCCTTGATTCCGTCTTCTCCAAGAAGATATAAAAGACCTTCAACAACAGCTGCCATATTCTTTGGTTCTTCATTTACAAATGCTGTATTTTCAATATTTTCACTCATCTTTTACACCTCTTGAAAACCAGATGTTTTCATCTTTATCTACAGTAAATACCAGTACATGTTCCTTGGCCATATCAAGAATTGCCAGGAAGGTTACGACGTATTCACTCAAATCGTGGCAGTCTTCTACCAGAGTATCAAAACTGAACTTCTTAGGCAGCTTCTTAAGTTTTGATTTGATCTCAAGAATTCTGTCTTCAGTGGATATCTCTCTTTTTGTAACCTTGGTCTCTAAAGGCTTTGTAAGTCTGGCGCGTCTAAGCACTCTGTTCATAGCCTTCATCAGATCGTATGGATTGCCTTCAAGTTTGGAATACGCCAGATCTTCTTCTTTTATCTCAAGAACGGAAAGAGTCTTTGAATACTGATCCTGTCTATCCATGTAGGAATCATAGAGTTCCTTGGTAACTTCTTTATATTTCTGATATTCAAGTAATCTTTTAACAAGTCTTTCTTTAGGGTCTTCCTCATAACTGTCTTCAAGTTCTTCGACCTTTGAAGGCAGCAGTTTTTTTGACTTGTATTCAACTAAAGTAGCCAGTTCTACCAGGTATTCTGATTCTATTTCCAGTTCCAGTTTTTCCATCTTACGGATATAGTTAATATACTGGTCTGTCAGTACTTCCATATCCAAATCAAAAATGTCCAGTTCCTGCTCCTTTATAAGGTGCAGCATCAGGTCTAATGGACCTTCAAATTTTAGTGTTTCTACTTCAAATCCCATAATCTAAATCATTATAACATGTTATTATTTTATAAAGAGGTGAGGGAATTATGAGAATTGCAATAGCCAATGACCACGCTGCAGTGGATATGAAAAACATGCTGATTGATTACCTTAAAGAAAAGGGTCACACAATCATCAACCTGGGAACAGATACAAAAGAGTCCTATGACTATCCGCTTGCCGGAGCAAGACTTGGCCTCTATGTAAGAGAAGGAAAAGCTGACATTGGCATTGGAATCTGTGGTACCGGTATTGGAATCTCATTGGCATGCAATAAAATAAGAGGCATAAGAGCTGCCTGCTGCAGCGATACATTCTCCGCTGCTATGGCAAGAGAACACAACAACGCCAACATCCTCTGCTTCGGTGCAAGAGTAATCGGAGATGAAACTGCAAAAACACTTGTTGATGCCTTCCTGAACGCCAAGTTCCAGGGCGGCAAGCACGCAAGAAGAGTATCCATGGTTATGGATATTGAAACAAGAGAAACAAAATACTAAAGAAAAGTCATCGTAAGATGACTTTTTAGTTACCAGATATAAGGTATCATTCTGTACTTTACTTTGGTCTTATATTCTTTGTAACCATCAAGTCCTTCCTCAAGGACTTTTTCTTCGTTCTTTATTCTCTTAACCAGAATAAGCGGTAAAGCAATAAGTGGAACAATTCCCACAAACGAACCGATAATGATCGGCATCGGTACAAACAGAACAACAATCATTCTCCATGCTTCTGGATACTTATCTGATTGAAAAAGAAAAGACGCATTTGCGTCTTATTCTGTGTAATCTGAAATATCTGTAATTTCTGCCTTGCCTTCAAGATTGACATAGATTTTAACAACCTTATAGGAAGTAACAGGTTCAGCAGTAACTGTAGTAGCTTCAGCAAGGAACTCATAGTTCATACCGGCAACAACCTGTTTGGATAACAGTTTAACAGGTTTATATCCGACACCAACAAGGCCTTCAACAGCTGACTCAAAGATGGCAATCAGTTCATCATCAAGTTCTTCTTCTTCATCTGTCCAGCCACCGACAATCTGAGGTTCTGGTTCTTCTTTTTTACAGCCAGCAAGAGATAGTATGCACAATAGTACAGCAAGTACAGTCAATAGTTTTTTCATGTTTTCTCCTTTATTTGTTTTCTTCGATATAATTATCAATTTTATCTTCCAGCATTACAAGCGGTAATGGTCCCATTTCAATAAGTGCTTCGTGGTATGAGTATTCATCAAATTTATCACCAAGTTCGCTTTCAGCCTTGTTTCTCAGATTATCAAACAGTATGTAACCTATACCATAACTTACTAAAGTTCCAGGTCTTGATAGAGCAGAAGAATAGATTGCTTCTACTGTTGAATCATCATACTGATAGATATAGTATTCTTCCATAAACTCTTCAACATCTTCTTTGTTCCAACCATAGATGTTGACACCGATATCGCATACCGAATCAAAGATATAGCCATAGATACATAAGGCCTTAGCCATCAGAATAGCATTTTCATTTTCCAATCCTGAGAAACTGAATGCTTCGAGCATTACATAACTTGCATAGCCTTCTGTATAACCGATAAAACTTTGAGTAGCAGTAAAGCGGTTAGGATCAGTCAGCTGATAATAGTAGTTTTCAAACATATGTCCTGGAATGCCTTCATGAGCTATAACCATATAGTCATTGATCGGATCATTCCCCATGGAATTAGGATTTGTTCTGATGACGTTGTTGTCTAAATCATCAAGCTGCGGACTTACAAAGTAGGCAATGATAGAATCTGATGCACTTGAAGCATCCAGTCTCGAAATTGAATATTCGATATTCTCTGGTATCGGGAAAGTATCCTTTGCGTTCTCTTCAAGATATTCAAGCGTTTCTTCGTCATTAAGTCCGAATGCTCCTTCTTTGGTTTCACCATAAGCTACGCCATAGAATTCATTTTTAGCTTCTTCATCCTGAAGGCCCCTTACTATCATGTTCCATAAATCTACCAGTTTATCAACACCCATTTCATAGATGTCATCAATATCTTTGTTTGATGAAGTCTTCAACAGATAGGTTGCTTTGGCATAGTTCTTGTCGATGTTGCATAATTTGGCATCATCGTCATCCAGTTTTCCACGGTAAGATTCGAGAAGTTTTGCCACTTCTTCAAAGGCAGGGATAATCTCATTGATTACGGTGTCTCTGTTTTCTTTAATGTATTCTTCCTTTTCACTTTCTGAAAGGAAATCACATTTTGCAATTCGGTTTTCAAAACTTGTAATCAGGGCATTGTCTTCAACCTTGGATACAAAACTTTCGGCATAGTCAACAGAGTAATCAATAGATGCATCAGTATGATAGATACCATCTTTTGCCTGCAGGGTTACATATTCACACATATCTTTAAGATATCTGTCGGTATCAGCAAGAATCAGCATATAGTCATCGACATACTCTTTATCAGTAATCTTGAATTCATCAAGAGTAACTACGACATTGCTTAAAACATCTGTTCCTTCAGAGAAAGGTGTATCGTAATGGGCATAACAGGCATTTACGATACTTTCAAGAATTGAATATTCAAACATATCATAGTAATACTGTTCTCTATAACTTAATGAATCGTAGTCAAACTCTTTTAATGATTCAAGATCATTAACCAGTTCTTCAACATCGGAACTGCTGTCGTATTCTACTTCACCCCAGGAAACTTCCGGTTTTTCAATTCCAAGAGACTTGTAGTCCTTGATGTTGCTGTGCATGTAGAGATAGTCTTTGGAAACCGTATCAAGGAAATAGTCATCAAGATATTTCTCAAACTCTTCGTTATCAACGGTGTTGTTTCTATTCTTTTCTTTAACTTCATAGTTATAGATCTGATTGAGATAATACTCTACATCTCTGTCTGTGTTCTTTGGTGAAACACAGGATGTAAAGAGCAGAAGTGATAATAATAACAGGATAATTCTTTTCATAAAGCTCCTTTTAAAAAGGCTTTTGCAAGCCTTTTTACATCTGTTCAGGCGCACTTACACCAATAAGATATAAGGCGTTCTTTAAAACGATTTCACTTGCTTTTACAAGTGCCAGTCTTTCTTTTGTCAGTTCCATATTGTCTCTGTCGATAACTTTGCATTCGTTATAGAAAGAGTGGAACAGTGAAGCGAGTTTCTGGATATAGTTGCACATTCTGTGCGGTTCCTGATATTCAACGCACTCTTCAATTACGTTAGGGAATTCGTTAAGCTGTTTAAGAAGCTGTGCTTCTTTGTCGTTTTCAATTAACGGATAAACATCCTTAACTTCATAGGCAATGTCATTTTTCAGGATTGAACACATTCTTGCGTGAGCATATTGTGCATAATATACCGGATTGTCATTTGACTTCTTTGTTGCCACATCAATGTCAAAATCCATCTGAGAATTGGCAGCTTTGGATACGAAGAAATATCTTGTCGCATCGACACCGGCTTCTTCAATGATGTCTCTTAAGGCAATGGCTTTACCGCTTCTTTTTGAAAGTTTGAATTCTTCGCCATCTTTTAACAGTCTGACCATCTGAACGATGATGACATCAAGATTGTCAGGATTCTTTCCTAAAGCTTTAACAGCAGCCTTAAGTCTTGCAATATAGCCATGGTGGTCTGCACCAAGAATATCAATTAATCTCTCATGGCCTCTGTTGAACTTGTCCAGATGATAAGAAATATCAGGTGTGAAATAAGTATAAGAACCATCAGACTTGACTAATACTCTGTCCTTATCATCACCATATTCAGTAGTTCTTAACCAGGTAGCTCCTTCATTTTCAAAAAGCAGTCCTGATTCTTTCAGTTTATCAAGTGCACTTAATACCAGATTTCTGGCATAGAGTGTCTTCTCACTTGTCCAGACATCAAACTCAACACCATAGAGTTCAAGGTCTGCTTTCAGTTTGTCCAGTTCAAGTTTTGTGCCGGTTTCTTTAAAGTACTGGGCACAGTCAGCATATTCAACGTTGACATATTTGTCACCGACTTCATTTTTAATATAGTTTGCCAGATCGATAATGTCTTTGGCGTGATAACCATCCTCTGGGAACGGTTTTTCAATTCCAAAGAGTTCATGGTATCTGACATAGATTGACCTGCCTAAGTTGTCAATCTGATTGCCTGCGTCGTTGATGTAGTATTCTCTTGTTACATCATAACCGGTTTTCTTCATCATTCTGGTCAAAGAATCGCCGATTGCTGCACCTCTGGCATGACCTGGATGAATGTCGCCTGTTGGATTTACTGATACATATTCGACACATACTTTGGTACCTTTGTTGGTATCGGTCTGACCGAAGTTATCTCCGGCATCAATAATTGTCTTGATGGTAGAAGTTAAAGATGCCTTCTTCATACGGAAATTGATAAAACCAGGACCGGCTATTTCTACAGCTTCAATGTCCTTGTTTTCTTTTAAAAGTTCTTCTTTTAATTCATTTACGATATCCTGAGGTCTTTTAGATAATACTTTTGTTAAACGCATGGCAATGTTTGTTGAGTAATCACCATTGGTTTTATCCTTTGGTATTTCAACCATTACCATTCCCTCACTTGCTTCAAAGTCAAATCTAGTTTTAAGAGCCTTGTTTATCGCGTTAATCAGGTTTTCTTCTATTTTGTTCATACCTAATAATTCTAACACAATTGACATACATGTATTTTGTTGTATCATATATTCCCAGGAGGTAATGAGAATGAGAAAATACGAATTTGCTGCTGTATATGATCCCTGCACTAATGAACCAAGCAACGATGGTCCTTGTCTGATAGTTGCCTGCACCAGAGATCCTCTTATTGCCCACTGTGAAATGCTTGTAGAGCGCCTTGGTGGTAAATACTATGAGGTCGAGCTGGAATACGATGAAAATTTCAACTATCATCTTGCCTGTGTAAGCTGTGATAAAAACGGAGCTTTCTTAAAAGCCTGTCTCGACGAAGACAGAAAGCTTGGCGAAAACGAAATTGAATGTCCAATTGTGTGGGTTAATAATTGATTTTTTTATCAAATCAGTTTATTATTAATGTTGTGTCCGAGTAGCTCAGCCGGATAGAGCATACGCCTTCTAAGCGTACGGTCGGGGGTTCGAGTCCCTCCTCGGACGCCACCTTGTAGACACTCACCTGTAAAGGTGATTTTTTTATACCTTCAAAGGCACAAAAAAAGATCTTCCTTTAAAGGAAGACCTTTTTGTTTGACTATTATAGAGAAGCTAAGTACTTGATAGTTCTTACCATCTGAGATGTGTAAGAGTTTTCGTTGTCATACCAAGCAACAACCTGTACTTCGTATAAACCTTCAGCGACTTTGCAAACCATAGTCTGGTTAGCATCGAATAATGAACCGAATCTCATACCGATAATATCAGATGAAACTAGTTTTTCTTCAGTGTAACCGAATGATTCGTTAGCCTGTGCCTTCATTGCAGCGTTGATACCTTCAACAGTTACATCATTACCCTTAACAACAGCGTGAAGGATTGTAGTTGAACCTGTGCAAGTAGGAACTCTCTGAGCAGCACCGATAAGTTTGCCGTTTAATTCAGGGATTACAAGACCGATAGCCT
>DCHD01000004.1:24915-36698 GCA_002315565.1 Solobacterium sp. UBA1761
TGTTCATAGCGCCAGCTCTAGCTCTCTGTACGTCACCTTTTCTCTGAGGTCCATCAAGGATCATCTGATCACCAGTGTAAGCATGAACAGTAGTCATGATACCAGACTGGATTGGAGCGTAATCGTTTAGAGCCTTAGTCATAGGTGCTAAACAGTTAGTTGTACAAGAAGCTGCAGAGATAACTGTATCTTCTGGTTTTAAATCTTTGTGGTTTACATTGTAAACGATTGTTGGAAGGTCGTTTCCTGCAGGAGCAGAGATAACAACTTTCTTAGCGCCAGCCTTGATGTGAGCTTCAGCTTTAGCTTTTGAAGTATAGAAACCTGTACATTCAAGAACTACGTCAACCTTTAATTCACCCCAAGGTAATTCTTCAGCTTTAGGCATAGCATAGATTGTGATTTCCTTACCGTCAACAGTGATTGATCCAGGAACTTTAACAGTCTTGCCATCTTCTTCAAATTCAGGTTCTTTTGAAGATACTGTGTGAAGGTTTTCACCGAATTTTCCACAGTAACCACCCTGTGCTGAATCATACTTTAATAATGTAGCTAACATCTTTGGACTTGTTAAGTCGTTGATTGCTACTACTTCATAACCTTCAGCTCCGAACATCTGACGGAATGCCAGTCTACCGATACGTCCGAAACCATTAATTGCAACTTTTACTGCCATATTAAAAATTTCCTCCTATTTATGACCATACTTATTATATGTTTATCAATTTTCACAGTCAATTGAAAACAACGAATAATTCATATATTTAATTCAATAATCAGCAGTATATAAAAATTAAAGAATTTTATAGTTTTAATTAGGAATTTTTAGTTTTTTGTACAATTATGAGTTATTGAGGTTTTGTATGAATATACCAGACCCCCTTCCATCTGGCTTTATGAGTCTGTAATGAAAATTACATTTGAAAAGAAACTTGTTATAAGGTTCTTTAACCTCATAATAACCATCAGCTTCAAGCTGAGGCAAAAAGTCTTTACCCTTGGGGCCCGTACAGATTTAGCCGGATGGAAGAAGAAAGGCGGTGCTGTATACACCGCCTTTTCCATTCTTTTATGAGAATGTAATGAATACCTATATTATACTAGCTTTTAAGTTCCTGGACTTCTCCGTCAACGTAAACTTCTTTGACTCTGAAAGTTTCATCGAATACAGCAAGGTCAGCTTTGTAACCTTTTCTGATGAGGCCTTTATCGTTGATTCCAAGAAGTCTCATCGGATTGATTGTGCAGGCATTTACTGCTGTAACAAACGGGATTTCTTCTTCTTTTATTGCGTAGTAGAGATTATCGTTGAGTTTTCTTACTGAACCAGCAAGAGTACCATTTGGCAGTCTGCATACATCGTCTTCACAGATGGTTGTTGCATCGGAATTCTCTGAATCCTTATATTCTCCATATGGAAGACCTTTTAATGAAATGGAATCAGTAACAATGATCAGTCTGTCTTTGCCCTTACACTTTGCAAGAATGTTAGCTGCATGTTTTTCAACATGTACACCATCCGCAATCAGTTCAGCGAAACAATTGTCAAAGTACATTGCCGCACCGACTACACCAGGTTCTCTGTGGTGAAGGCCTCTCATACCGTTATAGGTGTGAGTAAAAGAATTAACGCCATGTTCAACTGCTTCAGCACAGATGTCGAAAGTTGCTGCAGTATGACCGAATGAAACAGCCATACCAAGTGAGCGGCAGTAGTCGATTACATCGTAATCTCCATTAAGCATCTCTGGAGCAACCATGACATAGATAAGATGTCCCTTTGCTGCAGCATTGAATTCATCTATAACTTTTCGATCAGGTACGATACAGCAGTCAGGATCCTGTGCACCTTTTTCTTTACCCAAAGAAATAAATGGACCTTCTTCATAAATACCGATGATATGAGCACCGCCTTTAGGATTTTCCATATATTCAGCGATATTGCTCATTGCGGTTAACAGTTTATCTTTCGGATGTGATGAGATACCTGCAACAACTGAAGTAATGCCTTCGTTTGGAAGATACCTGCACCAGTTTTCACAGAAACCAACAGTAGCATCACAGACACTTCCTCCGTTATATCCATGAACATGTGTGTCGCATAATCCCGGAAGAATCATCAGGTTACCGTAATCTACATCTACCTTGAACTGTCCATACTGATAGATACCTTTGATGCGATCGTTTTCAATCTCTATCTGCAGAGGCTGAAGTTTTTCATCTACATATACTTTGCTTGACTGAATAATCATTATTAATTTCCCCTTTATTCCTTTTCATTATATATCCCATGACCGTTTTCATTACGTGATATCTTTCTCATAAAGAGCTTTTAGAGCGCATTTTCATGCTTATCAAGGCACTTTTACTCATAGTCAACAACTTTATTCATAGTATATTATTTAATCTTATAATCGATTAAAAACAGCATGATTTGACTGCGTAATAATATGAGAGTTTGTTAAAATGAAGTTATGAAAGTAACACTGAAAGGTCCTAAACTCAAACCTTGTGAAATTGAGCTTGAACACAATACTATCGTCACTGATATTCTGAAAGATTATGAAAGCAGTATGCCTTTTTTGATTGTCGCCTGCAAGGTCAACAACATGTACCGTGGCCTTAACCACGAGATTCACCATGACTGTGAACTGGAGTTTCTTGACATCACCAATCAGGCTGCCTGGAGTATCTATATAAATTCTCTGCAGTTTCTTTATATCAAAGCAGTACATGATGTAATGGGAAAAGAATATAAGGTTTCAATTGAGAACTCTTTGAACAAAGGACTGTATACAAATATCTGGCCTAATGTTAATGAAGAAGATATTAAAAGAATTCAAACAAGAATGAAAGAACTTGTTGAGTTGGACATACCGATAGTCAAAGAATATATGTCTATCGAGAACGCCAAAAAACTGGCTCTTGTAAAAGGTCGAAAAGAAACTGTCGATCTTCTTGAAACCATCAGCAATATCGATGACCTCTATATCTTCTCTTTGGATAATGAAACAGAAATATTCTATTCACTGATGGTTCCTTCCACGGGATATCTGACTTTATTTGAACTAAGACCATACAAGAAAGGCGTTCTATTAAGATACCCTCATCCTGAAGATCCTTTACATATACCCAAATACGAAGACCAGGAACTTCTTTATAATGCATTCTCCACTGCCAACAGGTGGGGCAATCTCATGAATATTTCCTATGTAAGAGACCTCAACAGAATGGTAAAAAACCATCAGTATGAAGACCTTTTCCTGATGCAGGAAGCACTGCATGAAAAGAACATATCCGATATTGCCGATATGATTTCACAAAGACATAAGCGTGTCGTTTTGATCTGTGGACCATCCTCAAGCGGTAAGACAACCTTCGCCAAAAGACTCTGCATTCAGTTAAGAGTGAATGGACTTAAGCCGCTGTATATGGGAACCGATGACTACTTTGTAGAAATGGATGAAAAACCAAGAGATGAAAACGGTGAGCTTGACCTTGAATCTATAAGGGCTGTTGATGTCAATCTCTTCCAGAAAGACCTTAAGGGATTACTTGAAGGAAAAGAAGTTGATATGCCGACATTCGACTTTGTCAACAACACCAAAGTGTTCGGACAAAGATTCACCAGGATTGACTCAAACGGAGTAATCGTTATTGAAGGTATCCATGCCCTGAACAGAATTCTTACTGAATCAATCGATGAAAACGAAAAATTCAAGATATATATCTCGCCATTTACACCGATTGGCATTGACCATCAGAACAGAATCAGTACAACTGATGCCAGGATGTTAAGAAGACTGGTCAGAGATTATCAGTTCCGCGGTCGTAGCGCAAAAACAACTCTTGCCGACTGGCCAAAAGTAAGAAAAGGAGAAAACGTCAACATCTTCCCATTCAATAAAGAAGCCGATGTCTTCTTCAATTCCAACTGCATTTATGAACTTTCTGTTTTAAAGAAATATGCCGAACCGTTATTAAGAGAAATAAAACGTAATGAACCTGGATATGCTGAAGCACAAAGAATGCTGGGATTTTTAAAGTTCATTGTCTCTATTGAAGATGATTCAAAGATTGTAAACAATTCAATCATCAGAGAATTTATCGGTGGCTCCACTCTTGTTCATTAACAAAGAAAAAACCTCTTCAATTGAAGAGGTTTTAGTTTAATTGTTTTGAATTATACTAATTCAATAGTAGCCATTGGTGCAGCATCACCACGTCTTACATAAGTCTTAGTAACACGAGTGTAACCACCATTTCTGTCCTTATACTTAGGAGCTACTTCGCTGAACAGAACCTGAACAGCAGTTTTGCCGTCTTTAGCAGTGATTGGCATTAAATAAGCAGCAGCACTTCTTCTGGCAGCTAAAGTGTCTTTCTTAGCAGTAGTGATTAAACCATCAACAACGCTTGCTAATTCCTTAGCCTTCATTTCAGTAGTTTCAATCTTACCCTTAAGAATAACTTCTGTAGCCAGGTTTCTAAGTAATGCTTTTCTATGATCGGCTGTACGGCCTAATTTTCTATTATGCATAGCTCTTCTCCTTAATCCTTGTTTTTAAGTGATAAGCCAAGTTCATTCAGCTTATCCTTTACTTCTGTAAGTGATTTCTTACCGAAGTTTCTGATGTGATTCAGTTCATCTTCTGAAAGCTGAAGCAGATCACCAACAGTGTTTACGTCGTGTTTCTTTAAGCTGTTATAGCTTCTCTGTGTCAGATCAAGATCATCGATAGATTTAGCGTAAACTGTCTTGGAGTTCTTTTCTTCTTCAGAATCCTTGATGATACTAACTGTTTCTTCAAGGTCTTCGATGTTTGTAAGAACTTCAAGATATTTCATCAGGATATCACTTGATAAAGCAATAGCCTGTTTTGGATGAATTGAACTGTCTGTCCATACTTCAACTGTTAGTTCATCGTATTTAGTCTTCTGACCAACACGTGTAGGCTCTACAGTGTAGTTAGCCTTAACAACAGGTGTATAGATAGAGTCAGTGTAAATGATACCTTTTTCGCCAGAGTTTGGAATAGAGATACCAAATTCATCTTTTGGAGGATTCTGCTTGTTTTCATCAGCTGAAACATAGCCTCTTCCCTTGTTTGCCCATAATGTAAGTGCTAATTTGCCGCCTTCATCAAGATGAGCGATTTCCAGATCAGGATTAAGTACTTCACAACCAGCTTCACAAACGATATCAGCTGCTGTAACTGTACATGGACCGATCTTATTGATTCTTAATACTTTAGGGTTTTCGTCACTTACTTTAAGAACTAAACTCTTGATATTAAGGATCATCATTGTGACATCTTCTTTAATGCCATCAATAGATGTAAATTCATGATAAACTGCGCCTTCGTTAAATTTAATAGCGTATACAGCGCCACCAGGAAGTGATGATACCATGCATCTTCTGATTGCGTTGCCAAGCGTAGTTCCGAAGCCTCTCTCTAATGGTGAGATAACGAATCTTCCATAGTTGTCAGCTTCAACATATTCATCTATTTTGAAACTTGGGCATTCGATTTGCATTAGTTACCTCCTATTAGCCTCTAGGCTTCTTTGGTGGACGGCAGCCGTTGTGTGGTACTGGCGTAACGTCGTTGATTGCAGTAATTTCTAAACCAGCGCTTGCAAGAGCTCTAACAGCAGCTTCTCTACCTGGGCCTGGTCCCTTAACGTTTACTTCAACCTTTTTCATACCGTGATCCATAGCAGTTTTTCCAGCAGCTTCAGATACTAACTGAGCAGCATATGGAGTAGATTTTCTAGAACCCTTGTAACCAAGAGCACCAGCGCTTGACCAAGATACAACGTTTCCAGCTTCATCAGCGATTGTAACGATTGTGTTATTGAATGTTGAATGAATATGAGCAACACCAGTAGCTATATTCTTCTTTACACGTCTTTTACGAGTTGTTTTCTGTGCCATGTTTTAACCTCCTACTACTTCTTCTTATTTGCTACAGTACGACGAGGTCCTTTACGTGTACGTGCATTTGTCTTTGTTCTCTGTCCTCTAACTGGAAGAGATTTTCTGTGTCTGATACCACGGTAACATGCAACTTCCATTAATCTCTTAATGTTAAGCTGTGTTTCACGTCTCAGGTCACCTTCAAGTTTGTAAGAGTCTAAAGTCTTACGGATAGCATTGATCTGTTCATCTGTTAAATCTTTAACACGGATGTCTTCACTAATACCATTTTCAGCTAATACTTTTTTAGAAGTTGAAAGTCCAACACCATAAATGTAAGTTAATGAAATAACTACTCTTTTGTTGCTTGGAATATCAACACCAGCTATACGTGCCATTTAATTCTTTCCTCCCTTATTAACCTTGTCTCTGTTTGTGCTTAGGGTTTTCACAAATAACCATTACGCGACCTTTACGCTTAATAATGCGACACTTATCACATATTGGTTTTACTGATGGTCTTACTTTCATGTTTTCCCTCCTAGACTATTTGTGTCTAAATGTAATACGCCCACGTGTTAAATCATAAGGAGAAAGCTCAACAGTTACTTTATCACCTGGTAAAATGCGGATGTAATGCATGCGGATTTTACCAGAAACGTGAGCAATGATGTCGCAACCGTTTTCCAGCTTTACCTTAAATTGAGCGTTTGGTAAAGTATCTTCTACCAAACCTTTGATTTCGATAACATCTTGTTTAGCCAAACTTAATCCTCCTTGGTCAGAATGATGTAGCCGTCATCAGTGATAGCTACACTGTGTTCATAATGAGCAGCCCAAGAGTGGTCTCTAGAGACAACTCCCCAGCCATCTGATAGTGTTCTGCAGTGTGGTTTACCCATGAATACCATAGGTTCAACTGCAATACACATACCCTTCTTCAGCAATTCACCTTTACCGGGATTGCCTACGTTTGGAACGGAAGGATCTTCATGAACACTTCTTCCGATACCATGTCCAGTGTATTCGATTGGTGTTGAGAATCCATGTGATTCAACATAAGTCTGAATCGCATGAGAAACATCCCCAACTCGATTGCCTGGCTTGACCTGTTCAAGTCCAACGAACAAAGCCTCCTCAGTCACCTTCATCAATTCTAATACTTTTTCATCAACATTACCAACGGCATATGACCATGCACTGTCGCCATGATAGCCCTTGTAGCATGCTCCTACGTCGATTGAGACAATGTCACCATCTTTAAGTATTTCTTTTTTTGAAGGAATGCCATGCACCAGTTTTTCATTCACTGATACACAAACAGCATTAGGGAAACCGTATAATCCTTTAAATGAAGGAGTACCGCCGTTAGCTCTGATAACTTCCTCGCAGATTTTATCAATCTCCCAGGTTGAGATACCAGGTCTGACAACGTTCTTCATTTCCTTATGAACCAGTCCGACAATTCTGCCAGCCTCTTTCATAAGTTCGATTTCACGATCGGACTTGATCGAAATCATTCAATGCCTCTTAAGATAACATCGATATCTTTAAATACTTCTTCACGCAACTGATTTGCGTTTACAGTACCTACGAGGTTTTTCTTTTTGTAGAAATCAATAATTGGTTCTGTATTCTTGTGATACTCTTTAAGTCTTGTCTGTAAAGATTCAAGTGTATCATCTTTTCTCTGAATAAGTTCGCCGCCACAGACATCACACACGCCCTCAACCTTGGAAGGTTTAGAAGTGATGTGGTAGATTTCGCCGCATTTGCCGCAGCATCTTCTGCCTGTAATACGTTCTTCAAGATCTTCATCAGCAATTTCAAGATCGATAACCTTATCAATCTTCATTCCTACTTCTTTAAGAATGAGTTCAAGATCTTCTGCCTGGGCAAGAGTTCTTGGATATCCATCAAGAAGGAAGCCTTTCTGCATTTCTTCTTTAGAGAACTGTTCAACTATAACGCCATGGATTATGGAATCAGGGACTAACTGACCCTGATCCATATATTCCTTAGCTTTAAGTCCTACAGGAGTCTTCTCTTTTATAGCCGCTCTTAACATATCACCCGTTGAAACGTGTGTAACTTCATAGTTATTAACGATTCTTGTTGACATGCTTCCCTTGCCTGCGCCAGGGGCACCCATAATTAGAAGATTCATATTTTTACTTTCCTACAAAACCTTTGTATTGTTTCTGTGTTAACTGACCCTTGAGGTCTTTGATTGTTTCCATAGCAACACCGACTGCGATGATGATACCTGTACCACCTAATGCTGCCTTCTGGCTTAAACCAGTCAGAGCTGAGATGATATATGGACATAATGCAATCAGCATCAGAAGGAATGAACCTAATACTGTGATTCTGTTCAGTACCTTGGAAACATATGCCTTAGTTTCTGCACCTGGTCTTACGCCTGGGATATAAGATCCCTGCTTAGACAGGTTCTCAGAGATCTTCTGTGGATCTACAGTCAAGTTAGTGTAGAAGAACGCAAACAGAATGATCAGTGCGCCATAGAACGCAAGGAACCAAGGGCTTGTAAAGTCTGCAAGAGCTGCAAGCTTTTCATAAGCTTCTGTATTTACCCAAGATAAGATAATCTGAGGTGCCTGAATAAGAGCACTTGCGAAGATTACTGGGATAACAGATGCTGAGTTTACCTTTAATGGTAAATGGTTCAGATCGCCTTTTGTCTTGTTGATAGCGCTTGAAGAAGAATGCTGAATTGGAATTCTTCTTTCAGCAAGCTGCATAACAACTACGCCGACGATGATGAGAATATACATTACGCAGTAGATGATGAATCCTGGCCAGCCAAGTGAACCTTCTGCAGTATTGCCTACTGTAGAAGCATATACAGTCTGGAACTGGTTAGGTAAATCAGCAACGATACCTGCGAAGATGATTACTGATACGCCGTTTCCGATACCCTTTGTAGTAATCTGATCAGCCAACCACAGTAAGAACATAGTACCTGCTGTGAAGATGATAGATACGTAAAGGTATGTCATGAAACCGCCGTTTTCAATAATACCGTAAGATTTGTCAAACAGCTGAACGATGAAGTAACCCTGAACGATGCCAAGTACTACACCGACGTATCTTGTGATACGATCCATCTGCTGTCTGCCTTTTTTGCCGTCTTTGGCCATTTCAGCCAGAGCAGGGATAATATCCATACTTAACAGCTGAACGATGATACTACCAGTGATGTAAGGACCAACGCCCAGTGCGAAGATAGACATCTGTTCGAGTGAACCACCACCCAAAAGATTCATCATGTTAAGAATAGAATTAGATCCCAGTTTGAAATAGACGTCGTTAATGCCAGGTGCTGGAATTGCAGATCCTAAACGATAAATAAATAAGATAAGTAAAGTAAAGAAGATCTTGTTTCTAATTTCTCTGTTTTTAAAGAAACCGATTAATGGTTTGATCATTCTATAGTACCTCTACTTTGCCGCCTGCCTTTTCAATAGCTTCCTGAGCACTCTTTGATACTTTGTTACATTTAACAGTTAACTTCTTTGTAAGTTCGCCGTCACCAAGAACCTTGATGCCGTCTAGCTGTTTCTTAACGATACCAGTAGCCTTCAGTAATTCTGGAGTTACTTCTGTACCATTTTCAAATACGTTTAACTGAGCAACGTTGATTACAGCGTATTCAACTCTTGAGAAATTAGTGAAACCTCTCTTAGGAATACGTTTGTAAAGTGGTGTCTGTCCACCTTCGAAACCGATAGCTACGCCACCGCCAGATCTAGCATTCTGACCCTTATGACCTTTACCAGCAGTTTTACCCTGACCTGAACCAGGGCCTCTGCCTAAACGCTTAGTAGCTTTTCTAGCGCCTTCGTTATATTTCATTTCATGTAATTTCATTCTGCGGCCTCCTATCGAATTTCTTCAACTTTCTTGCCACGTAACTTAGCAACGCTGTTAACAGTCTTTAATTCTGATAAAGCTTTGATAGTTGCATGAACTGAATTGATTGGTGTTCTTGAACCAACACACTTAGATACGATATCCTGTACACCTGCTAATTCAAGCACGGCACGGATTGGACCACCAGCGATAACGCCAGTACCTTCTGCTGCTGGACGAAGTACAACTTCACCTGCACCATAGATACCTGTTACTGCATGTGGGATAGTTTTGAAGCCATTTACCAGAGGAACCTTGATCATGTTCTTCTTAGCTGCTTCTTTAGCTTTCTTGATTGCATCAGGAACTTCATTAGCCTTACCCTGACCGAAGCCTACACGGCCCTTCTTATCGCCGATAACGATAAGAGCTGCGAAACGCATTCTTCTACCACCTTTTACGGTTTTAGATACACGGTTGATATGAACAACCTTTTCTTCGAATTCGCTCTGTTCTTTTACGAACTTTCCTCTTGGTTTTCTATCATTTGGTTTCATGATTGTTCCCCCTAGAATTCTAAGCCAGCTTCTCTAGCTGCTTCTGCTAATGCTGCAACACGTCCATGATAGATATAACCACCACGGTCGAATACAACGTTAGTAATCTTAGCTGCCTTAGCGCGCTTAGCGATTTCGGCACCGATCTGTTTAGCGGCTTCAATATTTGAACCGTTAGCAAGTTTTAATTCAACTGATGAGCAAGATACAAGTGTAACACCCTTAACGTCGTCAATAATCTGAGCGTGGATGTGCTTGTTTGAACGGAATACGCATAATCTTGGGCAAGAAGCTGTACCTGAAACTTTAGTTCTAATACGAGCATGTCTTCTCTGACGTTCTAATTTCTTATTAGTTAACTTTTTCATACTTTACTCCCTTCCCTTATGCACCAGCAGCCTTACCAACTTTACGACGAACGATTTCACCTTTATAGCGAATACCTTTGCCTTTATATGGTTCTGGCTTACGGAATTTTCTGATCAGCGCAGCAGCTTCGCCAACACGCTGTTTGTCAATACCAGAGATGATGATTTCAGCTGGGTTTGGAACTTCGCAAGTTAAACCTTCTTCAATTTCAAATCTGATTTCATGAGAATAACCAATGTTCAGTACTAAAGTCTTGCCTTCAAGAGCAGCCTTATAACCGATACCAATGATTTCTAACTCTTTCTTGTAGCCCTCTGTAACACCAACGATCATGTTGTTGATAAGAGCTCTTGTTGTACCATGTAACTGCTTAGTGTGCTTTTCTTCGTTAGCTCTCTTACAAACGATAGTGTTATCTTCATTTGTAATAGCAATTAATGGATTAAACTGACCTTTTAAAGTTCCCTTAGGACCTTTAACAGTCACCTCATTCGCATCACTGATAGTAACTTCTACACCAGCAGGAATGGTAATCGTTTTATTACCGATACGTGACATTTTCTTTCTCCTTAGTAATTATTACCAAACGTAGGCAACAACTTCACCACCAAGTTTAGCTTTTCTAGCTTCGCGGTCAGTCATTAAACCTTTTGAAGTAGAGATGATAGCAACACCTAAACCATTTAATACTCTAGGGATTGCATCGCTCTTTGCATAAACCTTAAGACCAGGTTTTGAGATTCTCTTTAAACCAGAGATAACCTTCTGTCCTTCAGGGCTGTACTTTAATTCAACAGTAATAGCTTTTTCTTTGCCTTCACCTGCAACTGAGAAGTCTACAATGTAACCTTCTTCTTTAAGGATCTTAGCAATTTCAACTTTTACTTTGCTGGCAGGAATAGCAACAGTTGCATGACCAGCATTTAAACCGTTCTTGATTCTGATAAGCATATCAGCGATTGGATCTGTCATATTCATCATTGTCTTTTCCTCCTTTACCAGCTTGCCTTCTTAACACCAGGGATCTGACCTTTGTAAGCCAGTTCTCTGAAGCAGATACGGCA
>DCHD01000004.1:36718-51580 GCA_002315565.1 Solobacterium sp. UBA1761
TATTTTCTTAATACTGAATGTGGACGACCACATCTTTCACATCTTGTGTAAGCACGAGTTGAGAACTTAGCTGGACGAGATGCTTTGATTTTCATTGATGTCTTTGCCATGTTTCTTCTCCTTCTTACTTAACAAATGGCATGCCAAGACCTGTTAATAAGTCTTTAGCTTCTTCATTTGTGTTTGCTGTAGTAACGATAACGATATCCATACCACGAACTTTGCTTACCTTGTCATACTGAATTTCTGGGAAGATAATCTGTTCTTTGATACCAAGAGTATAGTTACCTCTGCCATCGAATGCTGTAGCACTAACGCCACGGAAGTCTCTAACACGTGGAAGAGAGATTGAAACAAGCTTATCCATGAATTCATACATCTTTTCACCACGAAGAGTAACCTTACAGCCAATTTCTGTACCTTCTCTTAGTTTGAAGTTAGCGATTGACTTTTTAGCTTTAGTGATAACTGGTTTCTGACCAGCGAACTGAGTCATTTCAGCAACAGCTTCTTCAAGGTTCTTAGGTTCCTGAGTAGCTTCACCAACACCCATGTTGATAACGATCTTAACCAGTTTTGGACACTGCATTACTGAAGAATAACCATGTTTCTTCATTAATTCAGGCTTTACTTCATTTAAGTATTTTTCCTTAAGGCGGTTCATTACTTCTTACCTCCCTTGATTTCAGCACCAGACTTCTTATAAACTCTAGTCTTGTTGCCCTTTGCATCTACTTTGAAGCCGATCTTACTAGCAGCTTTTGCTTTTGCATCATAAACCATAACGTTTGATGCATCGATTGGCATTTCTTTGTCAACAATTCCACCATCAGGGTTAGCATTGCTTGGTTTTAAATGTTTCTTAGCAACGTTAACGCCTTCAACGATTACTTTGTTAGTCTTTGGAAGAGTTGCTTTTACTTCTGCAATAGTGCCTTTATCAGCACCAGCAATAACTTTTACTTTATCGCCCTTTTTGATTTTCATAGCTTTTCTCCCTTCCTTACAGTACTTCTGGTGCTAAAGACACGATCTTCATATAGTCTTTATCACGAAGTTCTCTTGCTACTGGCCCAAAGATACGAGTTCCAACTGGAGTCTTATCTTCTTTAATGATTACAGCAGCGTTGTCATCAAATTTGATGAATGATCCGTTTTCTCTTGAGATACCATATTTGGTTCTAACGATAACGGCTTTTACAACCTGGCCCTTTTTAGCAGTTCCACCAGGTGTAGCGTCTTTAACTGAACATACAACTACATCACCGATGTTAGCGTATTTTCTGTGTGATCCACCTAAGCAACGAATTACCAGTAATTCTTTGGCACCGGTGTTATCAGCAACTCTTAATCTAGACTCATTACTAATCATACTTGCCTCCTATAGAATTACAGCCTTTTCGACTACTTTCACAAGACGGAAATGACAATCTTTAGAGAATGGACGAGTTTCCATGATCTCTACAGTATCGCCTACATGAGCTTCATTGTTTTCGTCATGTGCTTTGAATTTTCTTGAGAATTTAACTTTTTTGCCATATAAAGGATGGCTCTTGTTTTCTACGATTTCTACAACGATAGTTTTGTCCATCTTGTCAGATGCAACAACACCACGAAGTACACGTCTGTTATTTCTTTCTTCCATGATGACCCTCCTTATTTAGCTTCTCTTTCTTTTAATACAGTTTTGATACGTGCAACAGACTTTCTGATTTCTCTGATGCGCATAGGATTTTCGATAGAACCTGTAGCTCTTTCAAAATGTAAATTGAATAATTCAGTTTTGAATTCGTCTAAAGTCTTTAATAGTTCTTCATTAGACTTGTCTCTGATTTCTTTAACGTTCATGACTATTCTTCACCTTTCTTCACAAATTTACATTTAACTGGAAGTTTATGGCTTGCAAGTCTGAATGCTTCTCTGGCAGTAGCTTCATCAACGCCACCGATTTCGAACATTACACGGCCCTTCTGAACAACTGCTACCCAGCCTTCAGGAGCACCTTTACCAGAACCCATACGAACTTCTAGAGGTTTCTTTGTGATTGCTAACTGTGGGAATATTTTGATCCAAACATTACCACCACGATTCATATATCTTGTCAAAGCAATACGGGCTGCTTCGATCTGATTGCTTGATACGTATGCACCGTTCATAGCTACTAGGCCATATTCACCGAATGCAACTTTTGTACCAGCTTTTGATTTGCCCTCATAAGACAAACGATGAGGACGACGATACTTAGTTCTGTTAGGCATTAACATAATTATTCAGCATCCTCCTTAACAGTTTCAGCTGCTGCTTCTTCGTTAACTACTGGAGCTTCAGCTTCTTCAGGCTTGTTGAAACGACGGTTGTTGTTTCTTCTCTTGTCGAATGGTCTAGCCTGCATTCCTTTTGGTTTTTCTGGTTCTTTAACCATTTCACCAGGTAGTACTTCACCTCTACAGATCCAAACTTTAACGCCCAGTTTGCCATAAGTAGTCATAGCTTCTTCCCAAGCGTAATCGATGTCTGAACGTAATGTATGCAGAGGAACTACACCTTCAGAGTATCCTTCACTTCTAGCGATATCTGCGCCGCCTAAACGACCAGAGATAGAAGTCTTGATACCTTTAGCGCCAGATCTCATTGTCTGCTGGATTGCTTTCTTCTGAGCTGTACGGAAAGACTGTCTTTCTTCAAGCATCTTGGCAATCTTTAATGCAACAAGTCTTGCATCTAAGTCAGGGTTAGCAACTTCAACGATGTTGATGTTTAACTCTTTGTTAGTAACTTTAGCTAATTTTTTCTTAAGATCATCAATCTTGCTTCCTTCAGTTCCAACGAACATTCCAGGACGAGCTGTTCTGATAATCAGATTTACATGATTCTTGCTTCTTTCGATTTCAACTCTTGAAACCAGACAATCATGACATTCAGTGAAGATTAACTTACGGATTTTAATATCTTCCTGAAGTAGAGTGCCATATTCTTTTTCAGAATACCATCTAGATTCCCAGTCACGGATGACACCAATTCTCATTCCAACTGGATTAACTTTCTGACCCATGAATTAACCTCCTCCTTATCTTTCTTCAACAACCACTGTGATGTGGCTTGTTCTCTTCATGATTGAAGATGCGCTGCCCTTAGCTCTAGGCATGAAACGTTTGATTGTCATACCTTCATTTGCATAACAAGCTTTAACGTATAATTTTGATTCATCCATTCCGTTGTTGTGCTTTGCGTTAGCAATAGCAGACTTCAGAACTTTTAATGTAACGGCTGATGCGTTGTTTGGTGTGAACTGGCAGATAGCCTTTGCTTCGTTTACATCCTTACCTCTGATAAGATCAAGAACAAGTCTTGCTTTTCTGGCAGGGACTCTAACGGTTTTGGCTGTAGCTTTTACTTCCATTTTCCTTTGTCCTCCTTATGCCTTCTTATCAGCGTCTGCGCCGTGTCCGTTGAACTTTCTAGTTGGCACGAATTCACCAAGCTTATGTCCAACCATGTCTTCTGTAACGTATACAGGTACATGCTCTTTTCCGTTGTATACAGCGAATGTATGTTCAACGAATGAAGGGAAGATTACAGATCTTCTTGACCAAGTCTTAATAACTTCTTTTTTGTTGTCAGCATTTAATGCTTCTACTTTTTTCATCAGGTGTTCATCACAGAATGGACCCTTTTTTAAACTACGACTCATTTATTTTCTTCCCCTTTCTTTATCGATCATTGATTCTCTTAATAATCAGAGCACTTGAAGCTTTCTTCTGCTTACGAGTCTTAACACCCATAGCCTTCTTGCCCCAAGGAGTCATTGGTGACTTTCTACCAATTGGACACTTACCTTCACCACCACCATGAGGGTGATCGCAAGGGTTCATAACAGAACCTCTTACTGTAGGTCTAACGCCCATCCATCTTGTTCTACCAGCTTTACCTAAGTTGATTAAGCTGTAGTCTTCGTTGCCTACGATACCGACAGTAGCACGACGGTTTCCAGGGATCTTTCTTGTTTCACCTGACTGAAGTCTTAATGTTACATACTTTTCTTCGATACCAAGGATCTGAGCAGAACAGCCAGCAGCTCTAGCAATCTGACCGCCCTTACCAGGTTTTAATTCAACGTTGTGTACGATTGTACCTTCTGGCATGTTTCTCATTTCCATTGAGTTACCAACTTTGATGTCGGCTTTTTCACCAGAGATAACCTGCATACCAACTTCTAACTGCTGAGGAGCTAAGATATATCTCTTTTCGCCGTCAGCGTAGCAGATTAATGCGATATTAGCATTTCTGTTTGGATCGTATTCGATAGCTTTAACTGTTGCTGGAATACCATCTTTGTTTCTCTTGAAATCTACGATACGGTATAACTGCTTGTGACCGCCACCGTGATGTCTTGTTGTAATTCTTCCTGTGTTGTTACGTCCGCCTGACTTACTGAATGAAACTGTAAGAGACTTTTCTGGAGTCTTCTTAGTGATTTCTTCAAATGTAAGACCAGACATTCCACGTCTACCAGGAGTAGTTGGCTTATAAGTTTTAATAGCCATTTTCTTTTTCCTCCATGCGCATTTTTCCGGAAATAGCGCGATTCTTCCGATACCTTAATTACTTATCGCCAAGGATAGTAATTGTGCTGCCTTCCTTAAGCATTACGTAAGCTTTCTTGACAGCTTTAGTGAAGCCATTGTATTTGCCCATTCTCTTTGCTCTAGGCTTAACGTTTACGATGTTGATAGCTTCAACTTTAACATTGTAGATTTCTTCGATGGCCTGACGGATCTGAATCTTGTTAGTGCCTTTTTTAACTTCGAATACTACAGTGTTGTTATTTTCCTGTGATTTCAGAGTTTTCTCTGTAACAAGAGGACGAACGATGATGTCTCTAGCGTTACTCATCTTTTAATACCTCCCCAGCATATTCAGCAGCAGCCTTAGTCATTACTACTGCATCAGCGTTCTGTAAGTCATAGATGTTTAATCCATCAAGGAACCAAGAACCACAGTCTACTGTAACCATCTTGCAGTTCTGAAGGTTGCTCATTGAATATAATGCGTTTTCGAATGCATCTTCAGGATTAACAACTACTAATACTTTTCTGTCTAACTTGAATGCGTCTAATACTTTAACGAATTCCTTAGTTTTGATTTCCTTCATTTCAATAGAATCTAAGATGAACAGCTTTTCTTCCTGAGCCTTTAATGTAAGACCAGACTTAAGAGCTAATCTTCTTGTCTTTCTGTTTAATTTGAATGTGTGAGATCTTGGTGTAGGACCGAATGCGATACCACCATGTCTGTACTGAACAGCTCTAGATGAACCCTGACGAGCTCTACCAGTGCCCTTCTGACGGAATGGCTTCTTACCACCACCTGATACTTCGCCTTTTGTCTTAGTATCATGTGTGCCCTGCATCATTGATGACTGCTGACGAAGTACTGCATCGAAGATAGCCTGAGTGTTTACCTTAGCACTGTATACTTCATCAGGAAGAGTAACTGTGCTAACTTTTTTAGCTGTTAAATCATATACATCAAACTTAGCCATGAATTACGCCTCCTTTACCAGTAGTGCTTTAGCATCTACGTGTTTAACTGGTTTTACAGTTGTCTTGATTGTAACCAGACCACGTTTTGGTCCAGGTACGTTACCTTTGATTAACATGTAGTTCTTTTCAGCATCAACCTTGATTACTTCAAGATTCTGATTAGTTGTCTTTAATGAACCGTCATGTCCTGGCATTGGTGTCAGTTTTTCGATTCTGCCGTTGTTTCTACCAGTAGTAGCTAATGAACCTACAGATCTGTGGACTGGACCAGCACCGTGAGTGGCATTTACTAAGTGATGATGATATCTCTTAATAACGCCTGTGTAGCCTTTACCTTTTGAGATTCCAGTAACATCTACGATGTCACCAGCGGAAAAGATATCAACTTTAATTTCTGAACCAACTTCAGCAGCCATTAATTCATCAGCTTTGATTTCTTTAACGAACTGAGTTGGAGCAACGCCTGCTTTCTTAGCATGGCCTAATTCTGGTTTGTTGGCTCTTGACTCTTTCTTTTCAAGTAAACCAAGCTGTAATGCTTCATAACCATCTGTTTCGTTTGTCTTCTTCTGAAGAACAACGTTTGGCTGGCATTCAACTACAGTTACAGGAATAAGAGCACCGTCTTCTGTGAAGACCTGAGTCATACCAAGTTTAATTCCAAGTATTCCTTTCATGATGTCACCTTTCTTCTTTATAATTTGATTTCGATTTCTACACCACTAGGCAGTTCAAGTCTAGACAGTGCATCAATTGTCTTAGCGCTTGGCCCAATGATTTCGATCAGTCTCTTATGAGTTCTGATCTCGAACTGTTCACGTGCATCTTTGTACTTGTGTGTAGCACGTAATACTGTTACTACCTGTTTTTCAGTTGGTAGCGGGATAGGTCCGATGACCTTTTTAACTCCACCGTCTTCAGCAGCCTTAACGATCTTTTCAGTAGCTACGTCAAGTGAACGGTGTTCGTAAGCTTTAAGTTTAATTCTTACGTTATTCTTTGCCATGAAATCTTCCTCCTTCATTTCATCAATCAGGATTTCTTTCCTGATTATCGCTCGATGTGAGTTCCCTGGTTATCACACAGTGACACAGTTCTCCGTGTGCCAGCAATCTCCCATGTCTACGCGAACGCTATATTATTGTATCTTTTTTATACTTAGTTTTTCAATACAAAAATGCAAAATAATGCGATTTTTATTGATTATTTTAAAAACATAGTGTTCAACCAATACCGGTGTGCCACAAAAGTTCAAAAAAAGAGCTGAATCTTATCTGATTCAGCAGCTTTTTTCTTTAATTTTTAATGTTTTTTATGCTTTTTTGCCTATTTTTTTAAAGTTACATGGATATTTCCGCCCAGTTTGAGTCCTTTTTTAGCGAAATCAGTAAGAATTTCTTCTCTTAAGTCGATTTCAAGCTGCCAGTTCTTCAAAGGATAGGCATTTCCGTACAGTGAAACAACATAATACGTGTCTTTATATTCATTTACAGCCTTATATTCAATCTGCTCGTAGATATCTTCAGCATGTTCTTTGTTGAACTTTACAAGAATCTTATCCAGTGACTTATGCACTTCTTTGACATCTGTCTCATAGGAAACCGGAATTTCAACAAGTATCCTTGAGAATTTGGTTGAGCAGTTAACAACGGAGTTTATCTGTCCGTTTGGGATATAAACCTTTGAACCGTCCAGACAGGCAATACAGGTACTTCTTAATGTGAATGACCAGACATTTCCTTTATAGCCGTTGATTATGACTCTGTCGCCTACCTGAAACTGTCCTTCAAAAGTCAACGTAATACCGACAACAATATCCTGAATCAAAGACTGGGCACCCAAAGAGATAACCAGTGACCCGATTCCGGCTGTAAGCAGAAGGTTATTTACAGTACCGCCAAGTCCGAGTGAATTGAGAATAACAAACACAACAACCACATAGACTAAAAATCTGACTACATCATTGATGATATTGATGACAGTGATGCGATGTTTACGCTTGTCCTTGTCCTCAATCTTTTCAGCTTCCTGAATCATCTTTTTGAAGCGCTCATGGGCAAACTTCAAAACAACATTGGAAAGCACCATGGCCACTAGAATTATCAGCACCGTGTAGCCAAGTTCTACTGCATTAATGTCTTTGAGCTGTTCTACGATATTTGTCATACCACTTCTCCTTATAAAAATCTTCTCTAATCAGGCATTATTGGCCCCGTTAAAACAATCCCTCTTGTTTTATATGTTGGGAGTTCTTCAAACAACCCAACGTATTCATATGTATAAGAACGCGAATTCGAATAGATTTTTTCATTGTCGTTAAATTCTGAGAAGCATGTTTCACCAATTAAATTTCCATCGTTATCATATCCATATATATACTTCCGTATATCATAGTATTGACGGTTGAATTCAGTATAATATGATGTTGACTGCATTCCCTCGACTTTTCCATCTTTGTTATACACATAGGTGGTGCCGGTTTTTGTTCCATTGTTTATTCCATCTTTATACAAATGTGTTTTACTAATTAACATTCCGTTAGCATCGTATTTATATTCTAAATCTGCATCTGCCAACGAATAAGAAACTATCTTCATCATTTCAGTATCAGTCTCTATACTAAGTTTAAAACGATCTGACTGCGCCGAAATAAGTTCACTATCTTTATATTCGAATATAATGTCTTCTGACATGTTACTTCCGATTATATAGTCATCATATATAGATACTTCTTCAGGATATGGCGTTAGTTTCTTTACTTCTGGATAAAAATCAAGCATCCATGGTCCGTATTTATTGTTTTCTATACTCCAGGTAAGTTTCGCGATATTTTGATTAATAACATCTAGTTCCATTTCTTTTATTTGGTTATCATCATTGTAAAAATATCGTAAAGTTGAATAAAGGACGTCATCTATATAAATATCAAACGATTTTACATAATCCCCGTTGTATTCCAACACCCATTCCTCATTGTATACATTATCATAACTAGGATATGTCAATTTCGCACTTTTCAACCTATCTCCATCGTAATTGTACGAAATATATTTTTCAAAATATGGAGTGGCTTTGTTTCCATAATAACGTTTTTCCGATGTCTCATTGCCATATTGATCATATGTATAAACATACGAAATATCTGCATTCATGAAGCCGCTTTCTAATACGCAGTCTTCTCTTATGACCCTTCCTTCTGAGTCAAATTCATATGAAAAATTGAAAGTTTCCTCGTAACTGTAATTTTCTCCATTGTTTACTTTTTTTCTGAATATCTCATATCCATTTTCATCATATTCTTTTATAGTTTCAGATGTATAACCACTCGATTTTTCTATTATTCTTGATACAAGATATTCTCCTTTCCCCATTGATACTTTCAATTGGACATCAGCATCAGATTTTAATTCTTCCCCAGTTTCTATATTTGAAGAAATTACATTACCTTTTTCAATTGTTTTACTGAACTCTTTTTCTATTGTAATTCTTGATTCATCAATTCCCATTTCTGTAAGTACGAAAATAACTTCATCTATACTCTTATCAGAAATATCAGGCATTGTTTTTGAACATCCAGTTATAAATATAAGAAAAAATAGGAAAAAGATTGTTCGCTTCATACTACTTCTCCCTGTCAAGAATAATATTGGCCGTAATATCTCCTGTTACGTTAAGCGTTGTATAAATCATATCAAGCAGTGTATAGATGCCTGAATAGAATCCGATAAATGATAATGGAATAGAGAATATCTGCAGATAGCTTGCTCCAATTACCACTCCACCTCCAGGAATACCAGGAGCAGCCATATTGATAAGAAGTGAAGATACAATCATCAGAATATAATTAACAAATGTCACTTCAATGCCGTACATCTTTGCAGTAAATAAACCAAGAAGCGCAAATGATACAGCTCCACCACACATGTGAATAGTACAGCCTAGAGGTACAACAATATCGGTTGTTGAATCCTTAATGCCGAATTCATCTTTGCAGGTCTTTACGGTATAAGGAAGAGTTGCTGCAGAGGATCTTGTGGTAATAGTCATCAGCCAGATACGGTTGACCTTCTTGATGTATTCAAGCGGTTTAATCTTTGCGAAGTATGCACCAGGAATAATCATCACCAGTATCATAGCCACAACAGAACAGAACCAGGCAGTGGCGATATATCTTAAGCCGACACCCAGTAAGATAGAGCCGTTGTTTGCCGCTGTATTGGCAATAAGCGAGAATACAGCGATTGGAGTTACATAAGTGATATATTCAAGAATCTTATACAGGAATGTTTTTACTTTATTGATGCCATCAAACAGCTTATCGACATTAAAGAATGACATAAGCTTTCCAAAAACCCAGGCAACAACAATCACAAAGAAAACCTTAGGATTGACAAAGATGTCTTTTAAACTTTTTGGCAATATTGAATCGAGTACATTTACACTTGTAAAATCCAGTGCGCTTTTTTCCCATGCGGTTTCATCAAACACGAAGCCCTTAGACGGATCAATCAGCCATACCAGAAGTGATGTAATCAAAAAAGTTACGATGAACATTACTGTAAACAGTGCAACTGATTTTAATACCATGCGGTCTTTCTTTTTGGAAGTCGCATAGATTGTTGAAGCGATGCTGGTAAAGATAACCGGTGTAATCGTAACCTTCAGAAGTTTTACATACCAGTCACCGGCAAACTTGATATAAGGGACTGCATCTTTGAACATCAGACCGAATACAATACCCAGTCCAAGCGCAATCATTGTGATAATGCTAATTTTTTTCTTCATGGTACTTCTTGATTCTTTCTACTGCTTTAATGCAGTGTTCTCTTGGACCCAGTCCAGACAGCCTTACATAGCCGTCTCCGCTTGGGCCGAAGATAATTCCTGGCATAGTGACAATATCGAGTTCATGAAGGAAGAATGCAAAAGCATCCCATGAACTCATATCCGTCTTCATCCAGATATATGGCGTATCAACTCCACCGATACACTCATAACCGATGGCAATTAGGTTTTCTTTTAAGTACCTGGCGTTTTCCTTATAGTAAACAACATTCTCTTTGATCAGTTTCTGTGCTTCATCACTGTATGAAGCAACAGCTCCAACCTGTGACACATAGCTTGCACCATTGAATCTTGAGATGCATCTTTCTTTCCAAAGATAAGTATCAATCTCTTTTGGAATTACGTAATATGAACATCTTGCACTGGACATTGAAACCGATTTTGAAAAACTTCTCAGTTCAACTGCAACCTTCTTTGCACCTTCAATCTCATAGATGGTCTTAGGTACATTGTCAGATTCAACAAAGTCTTTATAGACATTGTCATAGATGATGTTGGCATCATTCTTTATGGCATAGTCAATCCACTTCTTAAGTTCTTCCCTGTCAAGCGCATTGCCGATTGGATTGGATGGGGAACAGAGATAGATGATGTCATACTTCTCTTGAGGCACCATCATCTTGAAGTTTTCATCGTTTTTGGCAAAATGAATCTCTTTACTGTAGGCGTGGCAGCCGTTTAAGTAGATAGGATACATCGGATCACCAACAAGAATCTTTGAGTCTTTGTCAAAAAGTTCAAGGATATTCACGCTGTCAGATTTTGTACCGTCACCGACATATACTTCTTCCCAGCCGATTCCAACTTCGCTGTATTCTTTTTCGGCTATCTTTTTTCTTAAAGCTTCAAGGCCATAATACAGTCCATATCCCTGGAATGTTGACATATCAGCAAGGTCATCAACCGCTTTGTGCATTGCTTCTATTACCGGTTTTACAATTGGTCTACTTACATCGCCAATACCCAAAGAAACCACATCTCTTTCAGGATGAGCTTTTTTGTGCTCTTTGATCATAGCTGTTGCTTTAGAGAAAGAATTCTCTCTTTCTATTTCATACAAATGTCTGTTAATCATCTATTACTCCGTAATGTTTAAGTGCATTATAGATGCCGTCATGACTTACATCATCAGTTACATAATCGGCATTTTCTTTTGTTTCATCAGATGCCTGGCCCATTGCTACTCCATATCCGCATTCTTTGAGCATCGGGATATCATTTGAACCATCACCTATTGCCATAGTATAACACAACGGCATATCAAGGTCGCTTATCACCTCTTTAATACCTGTCAGTTTGTTGACATTCTTATCGAGGATGTTGGCAGTAAGCTCATACCAGAAGAAGTGATAGATATCATCTTCTATTTCTCTTAAATACTTAAGGTTGTCTTCGCTTCCGAAATAGGCGGTAGCTGAAAGAATAGGATTATCTCTTAAAGGCAGTTCTTCCTTTAAAGGTGTATTTACTGTCTTCAGTACATTCCTTGTAAAATCAGTGTTCACATTGACATAGGAACCTTCTTTGTCAAAGATGACAAGGCTGAATATTTTTCTGTTGAACAGATCTCTCAGTTTTCCATCAGCTTCTCCTGTAATCGGAAATGACTTTATAACCTTATAGTCTGCATCACAGATCAAAGACCCGTTACCAAGTATAAATCCATCAAAAGGAATGCGGCTCAGATCAAAGAGTTTCATTTCATCCAACAGTCTTCCTGAACAAAGAAAAACTTTGACCCCTTTTTCATGAGCCTTATTGAGCGCCTTTACAGTGGATTCGTGGACACACTCTTTTGAATGGTCAAACAGTGTTCCGTCAAAGTCAATAAATACTGATTTAATCACGTCTTATATTTTAAACCCAAAAGACTTAATTGACATCTCATGCTCTTTATAAGGGCTTTAATAAGCTTATTTACAGACAATTCAATCAACAGTTTCTTTACGCTCATCACTTCGTTTAAGTCTCTTAATACAAAGAAAAAGCCATCGATTTCTCGATGGCTTAGTTTAAACTATTCTTCTGAATCGTCGATAGCATTGACTTCAGTAACTTCACTTGGAAGCTGTTCGCTTTCAAGTTTAGCCTGCATCTTTGCTTCTCTGATTTCAGCAAGTTCAGCAGCTCTTTCTTTGATCAACTTAGTAGTTTCTCTTTCGAACTTAGAGCCTGTACCTGCTGGGATAAGTTTACCGATGATTACATTTTCCTTAATACCAAACAGAGTATCTACCTTGGCATTAACTGCAGCATCTGTAAGAACCTTTGTAGTTTCCTGGAATGATGCAGCTGACAGGAATGAATCAGTTTCAACTGAAGACTTAGAAATACCTAACAGCAGTGGTTCAAACTGTGCAGGAGCTTTACCGCTCATAAGAAGTTCGCCGTTCATTTCAGCCAGTCTTCTTGTAGAAATAGTCTGACCTACACAAAGTGAAGAATCACCAGAGTCAGTAACGATAACTTTCTTCAGCATCTGTTTGATGATAACTTCAACGTGCTTATCAGAAATATCGATACCGGCAACAGCGTATACCTTCTTAACTTCTCTTGAGATATAGTTCTGTACAGCCTGTACACCAGCAATAGCTAAGAGTTCCTTAGGATCAACGTTACCTTCAGTCAGCTGTTCACCAGCCTTGACTGAATTGCCGATCTTAACAATGCCTCTGATAGTCTGAGTCAGACCACACTTGTGTTCAATTGTTTCCTTTTCATTAGTGATGGAAATAATGAAACCAGTATGATTCTCAGTATCTTCAATGGCAGTGATTTCACCATCGATCATAGCAAGTACTGCAGGGTGCTTAGGACATCTTGCTTCAAACAGTTCTTCAACTCGAGGAAGACCCTGAGTGATATCGGCGTCACCACCTGATGATGCAGCAACACCACCTGAGTGGAATGTACGCATTGTCAGCTGTGTACCTGGTTCACCAATTGACTGGGCAGCCATGATACCAACTGCTTCACCGTTTTCTACAAGCTTGCCTGTAGCCATGTTACGGCCATAGCACTTACGGCAGATACCGTCACGGCACTTACATGTGAAGGTGTTTCTGATCTTCATACCAGTGATGCCTGCAGCAACGATAGAATCAGCAACGTTTTCATCGATGAATTCATCTTCGCCAACAAGTACTTCACCAGTCTTAGGATCAGCAACTGTTTCCTTAGAGTAACGTCCTACGATTCTGTCATAGAACTTTTCAATAAGGCTGTTATCCTTTGCGTCTCTGACATCAGCAACATAGTAACCCTGGTCAGTGTTACAGTCATCTTCGATGATCATAACGTCCTGAGCAACGTCAACAAGCCTTCTTGTCAGGTAGCCTGATTCAGCTGTCTTTAAGGCAGTATCGGTCAGACCTTTACGCACACCATGAGTTGAAATGAAGAATTCACTTACATCCAGACCCTCACGGAATGAAGAATAAATAGGAACTTCAATGATAGATGGCTGATATTCTTTCTTAGATTTGGACTGAGTTGGTCTACCCATCAGACCACGCATACCTGCCATCTGAGTAAAGTTAGATTTGTTACCACGGGCACCTGATACATAAGACATTGAAATTGGAGAACGTCTAGGAAGGTTGTTCATAACGTCATCACCAATTGCGCCTGTTGTTTCAGCCCACAGTTTTGAGAAGTGCTTTTCCCATTCAGGAAGAGTCAGCTGACCTCTTCTTAATAAGTTCTGAAGAACGTCTGCCTTCTGTTTTGCCTCTGTAACGAACTTCTGCTTATGAGGAGCTACGTTGATATCGGCAAGAGAAATAGTCATACCAGAAATAGTTGAGAATTCAAAGCCCAGATCCTTGACGTTATCAAGAATTGCAGCTGAACCTTCAGTCTTATATCTCTTGAATACTTCGGCGATACATGCAACAAGTGACTTCTTGATGAATTCCTTGTGTAAAGGCTGAGCCTTGATGTATTCCTTGACATCTGTTCCAAGAGGAACAAAGTTGCCATGGTTAGTATTCTTCAGATTTTCTGGAGATACTTCATTGATGTATGGGAAATCTTTAGGGAAAGCGCTGTTGAAGATCAGTTTACCAACAGTAGTAATCAGATACATACCGTTTTCTTCTTCAGTGAAGCAAGTCTTTCCAAGTGACTTTGCATAAACAGCGATTCTTGTGTGCAGGTGAACCTGCTTGTTGTCGTAAGCCATTAAAGCTTCATTAGGATCTTTATATACATGGCCTTCAGCATCACCGAATCTTCTCCACATATCAGCAGCATCTTCGTTGCCTAATGTTTCGATCTGTTCTGCTTTGTCATAGAATTCCTGGGCAGTTTCTTCCATATTCAGGTAGAAATTACCAAGAACCATGTCCTGAGATGGAGTAACGATTGGTTTACCATCTTTTGGACCTAAGATGTTGTAAGAAGCCATCATCAGTACTTCTGCTTCAGCTCTTGCTTCTTCAGAAAGTGGAAGATGGACAGCCATCTGGTCACC
>DCHD01000021.1:0-16651 GCA_002315565.1 Solobacterium sp. UBA1761
TCTGAACCTTTTTTTCTGATTCTGATTGTTTCGTTTATATCTGAGTTCAGATATGCCTGTTCAATTTCCAGTTTTCGGATATTCTCAAGTGATTCAAGATATGCGATATCTGGTTTTCTGATCAGGTATTTACGTTCAGTGGAATATGGACCTTTCTCATTGAGATATGAGGATATTTCACTTAGAAGCTTGTGCATTTTTCCTTCAAAGTCGCTTGAGTTGTCAATAACTCTTAAATGAGGATGACCATTCCAGCAGTTGACCAGTTTTTCATCTACGGCTATAGCCTGTTCTGGAGTTTCGGTACGGGCTGCATTGTTTTCAAGAGTATAGAAAGCTTCAGCTCCTTTGGCTGCTGTAACCATATGGAAGACAGCTCCGTATTTTTCTCTGGCTTCTGTTTCACTCAGACCATATCTTTTGAGATTGTTCTGGAATATTTCTTCGCTGCAGAAGGCTCTACCGTCAAACAGACCTCTGTCATATACTACAAGGACTTTATCATTGGAGATTCTTTTGATCATTTCATCGTAGCTTGCTTCTTTTGCCAGCTGATGGTCAAAGATGCAGTCTTCAAAATCATCTTCACCCACGGTTTTTCTGAAGATTCCGGCAGTCATGATTTCAGTAGCTACTTCTGATACAAATATTACGGTGTATCCCTGTTCTGTAAAGAAGTTCTGGATGTAGGACATACCGGTTGTTTTACCGGCACATGGGCCGCCTGTAAGGACAATTTTCTTTATATTCATAGCACTTACCTCTATTAGAAATATTATATATTTTTAAAGTCGTTTTTGATACTTGACATATATTTTTATACTTTCTACAATTATCACACGTTAAGGAGGATATACTATGAAATCAATATGTGGAATTAACTGTGATGAGTGTCCTATGAAGGCACAGTGTAAAGGATGCGAAGCGACTGATGGCCATCCATTTGGTGGAAGCTGTGTTACCTGCGAAGCAATAAAATGCGGTGGCAATCAAATGCTTTTAGAAAGAAAACAGTCGCTGATTAAAGAATTCAGAGCTCTGGGAATCAAAGAACTTGAAAACCTGAATGACCTTTGTGCACTTGCCGGGTTCTATGTGAATCTTGAATATCCTCTGATTAACGGAAATAAAATTAAACTGATTAATGACAATGATATCTATCTGGGTTATCAGGTAGAAAAGGAAAATTCAGAAAGATGTTATGGCCTTATTACTGACGGAAAGATGCTGATAGTAGCAGAATATGGCTGTAATGGCGCTGATCCTGAACTGATTATCTATAAAAAACTCGCTTAGTATAACTCCTGATACTCTTACTGAGTTTTTGTCTTTGAAAAAGAAGGAGGAATATGTATAAAGAAATAGTAATTAAAGGTTTAAAACAGAACAATCTTAAGAATATCTCGTTAAATATTCCTAAAGGCAAGATTGTTGTTTTTACTGGTGTATCTGGAAGTGGAAAGTCATCGATTGTCTTCGATACGATTGCGGCTGAATCACAAAGACAGATGAATGATACCTATACTGCCTGGATAAAAGGAAGACTTCCAAAATACGAAAAGCCAAAAGTTGATTCAATTGAGAATCTCAATGCATCAGTTATTGTTGACCAGACAAGACTTGGCGGAAACTCCAGATCGACAGTTGGAACAATATCGGACATGTATGCTTCATTAAGGCTCTTGTATTCAAGAATCGGTACTCCACATGTCGGCAGTGCTTCTTTCTTTTCATTCAATGACCCTTATGGTATGTGTCCTAAATGTATGGGCCTTGGTAAAGTTATGACCATCAGAATAGAAGAAAGGATAGATCCTGAAAAGACGTGGTTAGAGGGGATGGCAGACTTACCGGCATTCCATATCGATAACTGGTACTGGAAACTCTATAAGGAAGCAAACATCTTCCCGTTAGATAAGAAATATAAAGATTTTACTGAAATTGAACGTAACCGTCTTTTGTATGGCGCTGATGAAAAAGGCGGCAAACAGATTAATAAAAAAGTTGAAGGCATCGCAACATATCTTGAAAGAATGCTGTTAAGAAGAGATACATCCGAACTTAAAGAAGCATCTGTTATCAGACTGACAAGTCTATTAAATGAAGAGAAGTGCCCGATGTGCCACGGAAAGAGAATAAACCGTATGGCACTTACATCCAAGATTCATGGTTACTCAATTGATGAGATGACCGCTATGGAATTTACAACCTTAAAAAAAGTACTTGAATCAATTAAGGATGAAAGAGTACAGGGTGTAATTGATTCGCTTATTCTGACACTTACCAGAATGATAGATATCGGACTTCCATATCTTTCTATGGACAGAGAATCATCATCACTTTCAGGTGGCGAAGCACAAAGACTTAAACTTGTAAGATACATGGGTTCATCATTAACGGATATGACCTATATCTTTGATGAACCATCAACCGGTATGCATCCAAGAGATGTCTACCGTATGGTGAAACTGCTCAAGTCTTTAAGAGATAAAGGAAATACCGTACTTGTTGTTGAACACGACAAAGACATAATTTCCATTGCCGATGAGATTATTGATGTTGGACCTTTAGCCGGCAGAAACGGTGGAACAATTATGTTCCAGGGCAGTTATGAGAATCTTCTGATCTCTGACTCTTTAACTGCTGAAGCAATGAAACATAATGTTGAACTTAAAAAGAATGTCCGTATCCCTAAAGAGTTTCTGCCTGTAAGAAACGCTTCTGTCCACAACCTTAAGAATGTCAGTGTTGATATTCCTTTGAATGTACTGACAGTTGTAACAGGCGTAGCAGGAAGCGGTAAATCATCACTTATCAGAGATGTCTTTGCAAAGGTTTATGAAGATAGAGTAATCCTCGTTGATCAGTCACCGATCACCGCAACCAACAGGTCAACTCCTGCGAGTTACTTAGGTTTCTTTGATGAGATAAGAAGTGTTATGTCGAAGAATACTAAAGCGGGCATTTCAATGTTTTCATTCAACTCTGATGGCGGATGCAAGAGATGTGGTGGTAGAGGCTATATAACTACTGAACTTGTCTTTATGGATCCGATTACCACAAGATGTGAAGCCTGTGAAGGTAAACGTTATTCAAAAGAAGCTCTTTCCTATACCTATAAAGAAAAGAATATCGTTGATATTCTTGAAATGACTGCTGAAGAAGCGCTTGAATTCTTTAATGACAATAAGAAGCTTTCAAAGTCAATAAAGTCTTTATGTGATGTCGGACTTGGCTATCTTACATTAGGTCAGCCGGCAAGTACTCTATCGGGTGGCGAAAGACAGCGTCTGAAGTTAGCGAAATACCTTGGCAAGACCGGTAATATCTATGTGCTTGATGAACCGACAACGGGATTACATGCCTCAGATATTGAAAACGTTATGAAACTCCTCAACAGTTTTGTCGATAAAGGCAATACAGTTATCGTCATTGAACATAATCTTGATGTCATGAAGATGGCAGACTACATCATCGACATCGGACCGGATGGCGGTAAATTCGGTGGTGAAATAGTCTATACCGGTACACCAGAAGATATGGTTGATAAGTCAGATACAATTACGGCCAAGTGTCTCAGATATTCGCTTGACAATCATCAGATGAGCGAAGAAGAAATCGAAGAACTGACAAAGTCATATGAAACTGATGATGAAGTTGAGACATATAAAAAAGAAGCGGAGGAAGATGAAGAAATGAAACTAAATCCAATTGGTTATGCAGAATGTGATAACGGTAAATTCCAGATAAAACTGGATGAGAAATATAAAGAAGCTTTATTGGGCTTGGAAGGTTATTCCCACGTAGAAGTATTGTGGTGGTTCTCTGGCTGCGATAACAGTGAAGACAGAAACATCATGACCATTGAAAAGCCATACACCAAAGGTCCTGAAAAACTTGGAACCTTTGCGACAAGATCACCAGAAAGACCTAATCCGATTGCAGTATCAGTCTGTTCTTTGAAGAATATTGATATAGATAAAGGTATTATTGAGTTTGACTACTTTGATGCCTATACCGGTACACCGGTTCTAGACCTTAAACCATATACACCATCATGCGATAAGGTTGAAAATGTCAAGACTCCTGACTGGTGTGCACATTGGCCTGATTCGTATGAGAAGAGTGGAGATTTTGACTGGGAGAAAGAATTTAACTTCTAGAAAATATTATAATTATCACTGATAGAAATATCGGTGATTTTAATATGTATAACTGTTTAAATGTTTCAGATTTTTCAGAAAAATATGAAGTAAGAGAACTTGCTGAAAGCGATATATCAGCGATTCTTTCACTTGAACTCTCAAATCCTCTTTATTATGATTATTGTCCACCGCTTCCAACAGTTGAAGATATTAAAGAAGATATGAATGCATTCCCTGAAGCACTTGGCAGAGAAAACAAATACTATGCCGGTTATTTCAATCTGAATAGACTCATTGCTGTAATTGATCTATTGGTAAATTATCCTCAGGATGGAATCGCATTTATCGGCTTCTTTATGGTTGATAAAGAGTACAGTGGCAACAATATCGGTTCAGATATCATTGATGAACTTATGAATTATCTTAAAGAATCCGGTATTCATACAGTAAGACTGGGCTACGTGATTGGCAACCCACAGTCAGAACACTTCTGGAAGAAAAATAGATTCAAAGAATTAAAGAAGACAACTTCTTTGACAGTTGAACAGGAAATAATGCTGATGGAAAGGAAACTACATGATTAGACTTGAAAAAGTGAATTCACACAATGTTTGGAAACTTCTTAAACTTGAAGTGAATGAAGACCAGAAGAACTTTGTGGCGACCAATACTGAAAGTATTATTGAAGCTTATACGACAATTGCTGCCAATGGTGTTGCACTTCCTTTTGGCATTTATGACGACGATGTTCCGGTTGGCTTTCTGATGATTGGTTATGGTGTAGATGATGAATGGGGCAATGGACCAAAGATTGCTGAAGGAAACTACTGTATCTGGCGCTTGATGATTGACAAGAACCATCAGGGCAAAGGTTATGGCAGAAGGACAATGGAACTAGCACTTGATTATATAAAGACTATGCCATTAGGTAAAGCGGAATATGTCTATCTTTCATTTGAACCAGAAAACGTTAAGGCCAAGAAGATGTATGAATCATTTGGATTTAGTCCAAATGGTGAAATGGATGATGAAGAAATAGTAATGGTTAAAAAACTATAATTAAAGAAAGGATAAGCAAATGATTAAAGAGTATAAAAACGGAAACGAGCTTGTAGAAGAAAACAGAGCGTTTTTGGAATTGGATATGACTAAGTCAGGGTTTTTCTTTTTGGATGCACCATTGTTGATAAATCTGGATGAAAGAAACTACGTATTTAAAGTTGAGAATAATGGAAAAAAGTTATTGGTGTTATCAGTAGAACCTTTTAATATTCTTTTTTATGGTGATAAGGAATGCGCCAAAGAAGCAGCCGAATACATAAATGAGAAAGGGTATGTATTAAGAAACTACCTGGCAGAGGAAGAACTTGGCAATGCATTTGCGGATGTTTTGAAAAAATTTGGATTTGAATATTCAGAAGAGCTTGCTATGGATTTCATGGAAGCTGATTCTATCAGCGAACCTTCAAGTGCTGAAGTAACAGCACCAACAGATTCAGACTTTGAAGAACTCTTTGAGCTTAAGGGATATTTCTTTAAGGACTGCGGCCTGCTTGATGAAAATAACGCAGAAAGACTTAAGAAACAGATTAAGGATTTCCGTATCATCAGAAGAGATGGAAAGATTGCTTCCATGGCCAGAATGACTCAGGTTACAGATCGTGATGCCAAGATTGCCGATGTCTATACTCGTGATGAATACCGTGGAAAACATATCGCAAGGCTTGTGGTGAATACATTAAAGAACGAGATAATTGAATCAGGAAGAATTGCAACACTTAATGTTGACCAGAAGAATCCGATTTCCAATCATCTTTACGGTTCATTAGGATTCAAAAAAGTATTCTCACAAGGAGAATATCGTCAGAAATGATTAGAAAAGTAACAAAAGATGATGTCTATCGTCTATCTGAAATCATTGTCTATAATAATCGGATTAATTACTATCCGATTTTTAAGGATATAGAGTACTCATTTAAATTATTCAATGTTAAAGATGTGGGTGATGATTATCTGAACGATACTGATTTTATGGATAATACCTATGTCTATATAGACGAAGTCATAAAGGGTTTTATCTATGTAAAAGATGGTGAGATTGTTAAACTCTATGTTGACTCTTTCTTTCAAGATAAAGGGATAGGTAAAGCGCTTCTTGACTATGCGCTAAATGAATGTCATGGTAATTGGCTATGGGCACTTGAAAAGAATACAAGAGCCATTGCTTTCTATAAAAGAAACAGTTTTGAAGTGACCGATGAAAGAAAGCTGGAAGAAGGAACAAGTGAATATCTTGTAAAACTTATAAGATGCATGAAGTAGAAGTAAAAGGTATTCTTTCTCAGAACAACGGAATGAATACCTACAGAGGATGTTCACATGGATGCATATACTGTGATTCAAGAAGTCTGTGCTATGGTTTTAATCATGACTTTGAGGATATTGAGATTAAGAAGAATGCATCAGAACTCTTGGAGAAGGCGCTTAAGTCCAAAAGACAACCATGCATGATTGGAACGGGGTCAATGTGTGATCCATATCTGCATATTGAAGAAGAAGTAAAACTGACCAGGAAGTGTCTTGAGATAATTGACCGCTATGGATTTGGTTTAGCGATACTTACCAAATCAGACAGAATACTCAGAGATATCGATCTGATTAAGCATATCAATGATAATTCCAAGGCAGTAGTTCAGATGACTTTGACAACCTATGATGATGAATTGTGCAAAAAGCTAGAACCGAATGTATGTGTTACATCCGAAAGATTCAAGGTGCTTATGAAATGTAAGGAACTCGGAATTCCGACTATTGTCTGGTTATCTCCGTTTCTTCCTTTCATCAATGACACTTTAGAAAATATCAGGGGCCTTCTTGATTACTGCATCAAAGCCGAAGTCAAGGGTGTGGTTTTCTGGGGAATCGGTGTTACATTAAGAGATGGAAACAGGGAATATTTCTATAAGAAACTTGATGAACTTTTTCCTGGAATGAAAGAGAAATATATCAGGACATACGGAAATGCCTACGAGGTAAACAGCCCCAATAACGGCTATCTGATGTCCATAATAAGGGATGAATGCAGGAAACATAACATCATGTACAATCCTGATGAATGTTTCAGATATATGAGGGAATACCCTTATAAGAACGAACAGGTGAGTCTGTTTTAAGGAGAATTATGATAGAAACTGAAAGACTGATATTCAGAGAATATAGAGATGAAGATTTTAATGATCTTTTTGAAATCATCGGTGATAAAGAGACTATGGCTCATTATGATAGACCATATGATGAAAAAGGTTGTCACAGATGGATTGAATGGTCAAAGGAAAACTACGAGAAATATGGATTTGGCTTGTGGGTTTTGATGCTGAAAGAAACAGGAGAGTTTATCGGTGACTGCGGTATAACCATGCAGAATATCGATGGTGAAATATTGCCGGAAATAGGTTGGCACATCAACAAGAAGCACTGGCGAAAAGGGTACGGCAAAGAGGCAGCAACAGCTGTAAGAGACTGGGGCTTTAAGAATACGGAATTTAAAACACTGTATTCCTATATGACAAGCACAAATGTCGCTTCTTACAGGCTTGCTGAAGCAATCGGGATGAAGAAAATAAAAGAGTTTAATACAGAAAGCGGCATTGACTATGTCTATGCTGTAACAAAAGAATAACAGTATTTGCCTATTTGAAAAAGACTATCATTCGATAGTCTTTTATGTTAGTCTTTTAAATCAGTTATTATCAAAGCCAGGTACTTTGTATTTTCACATAATGAGTCAAGTTCAGCGTATTCATCTTTTGAATGGATTCTTCCGCCTTTGACTCCGATTGAATCCAGGGTAGGAATACCGGTGTGAGAGATATTGGAGGCATCTGAACCACCAGCTGATTTTCTGATACCCAGTTCTTTAAGTCCATGAGTTTTGAATATTTCGTTTACTTTATTCAGAAGCTCTTTGTTTACTTCGTTTTCTTCCATGGCAACACGTTTGCCGGTTCTGGTTACTTTTACTTCGGCACCTTCAAGTACTGGAGTTGCACATACTTTATTGATGTATTCATCAGCTCTTAAAGCTTCTTCATCGTTATTGAACCTGACGTCGATTTCACATCGGCAGTATTCAGGAACAGTATTGGATACTGAACCACCGGTGATTGTTCCAACGTTGATGGTTATTCCGTCTTCTTCCTGAAGTTTTTCCAGTTCAATTATTTTATGGCTTGTTTCTTTGATAGCTGATACGCCAGATAGACAGGCAGACGCATGTGCTGCCTTACCTTTGACTTCAAGGACATAGTGCATGATGCCTTTGCGGATGATGGTTGCTGTATCGCCGCCCTGCATTTCAGTATTCAGGAAGCAGAGGGAATCTTTTGACTTTTCTGTCATCCATTCGATATTATTGGAATTCTTTGAGCCGTTTTCTTCATCAGCCTGTAACAGGAAGATGATTTTTCTTTGAGTGAAACCACAGTCTTTAAGTGCTTTCATTGCCAGAAGACATACAATCAGCCCACCTTTGCAGTCGGTACAGCCTGGGCCATACATTCTGTTTCCATCTATATAGGTTTTCATTGAACCAAGTGGATGAACAGTGTCCATATGGCCTGATATTACAATTGGTTTACCTTCTGCATTTGGATTCATGGTTATGGCAATGGCATTACCGGCAGTTTCGTTGATGTGTTCTTCGTATTCCCACATCTCTTTTTTGGCGTAGTCTTTAAAATACTGGCCGACACGGTCAACACCTTCTTTGTAGGAAGTAGGGGATTCTATTTCAACTATATCTTTCCAGATATTTATGAATTCATCTTTATAACTGTCAATTGTATCGAATAAGTCTTTCATATTTTTTGTTCTGTTATATAAGAAGAGACACATGTCTCTGTTTTCCATATCTTTGAATAAGAGATCAGCATCAGCTTTGACATAAGGATATTCTACCTTAACCTTGTCTTTACGGTGAGGCTCATCGTATTTGTATTCTTCGTATCCTGGATCAAGAATACTGATCGTATTACTGTCGTGAGAATCTATGGCAATGTAATGTCCACCGTGGGAGAAAACTCCAAGGTGTTCATCGTGATCGCCTCCGACATTGGCAACCGCGAAGCCGCCTTCATCAAGGCATTTGAACAGTTCCTCTTTTGAGTCAGTTCGGATACAGGTCAGATTGAATTTTTCACATAGACCAATAGAATAGGGAATATACTTGGTACCGGCTGAAGTATTTGACTTTGTGTCATAACTTAACTGGATAGCTTCATCAATATTCATTTCATAACCGAAGTGTTCTGCCATCATTGATGCGCAGCATAAACCGCAGCCTGAAGATTTAACGGTTGTCTTTAAACCGGCAAGATAGTCAGGTTTAGAGGTTTTTGTTATGTAGATTTTATCTGGATAGTCATTCTGATTTATAAGTTTCATAAATTCATTTTAGTATAATTAAAACGTGAAGACAAAAGAAGAACTGGCAATTGATATACTTGAATATTCAAGAAACAGACTGCTTGTTAAGATGCCGTTTCTGAACAGAGCACTTTTTTCTTTGAAGTTAGAAGTATCAGATGGTATGAACTTTGGCAGTGACGGTCTGAACATCTTTTTTAAAAGTAATTACATTATTGCTGAATATAAAGAAAATAATGATTATTTCATCAGAGGATTGATGCATATGCTGCTGCATCTTCTTTTCAGGCATAACATTGTAGACGAAAAGATTGATTATCAGCTCTGGAATCTGGCAAGTGATATTGCGGTAGAGAACACTATGCTGAATCTGGGGCTTGAACTTAAAAATGACAATGAGAAAAAGTGCAAAGAGATAATTGACTCTTTAAGAAATAGTATTTCTTCTTTCAATGTGGAGACAATCTATCGCTACTATAAGTCAAATGGCTTGAATTCAGAAGAGATTGATACACTTCGTTATTACTTTTTTTATGATGAACATGGATTATGGTACAGGGGTACCAAAGAGATTAAAGAAGCAAAGAACTGGGAAGACATTTCAAGACAGATAGAGACTGATCTTGAGACTTTTCATGAGGGTGATGCCGGATATTTGTCTCAGCAGTTAAATGAGATTAACAGGCATAAAATGACCCTGAAATACTTCCTTAAAAGATTTGGCAGACAGGAAGAAGAGATGAAAGTGTCACTTGAGAATATCGATATGCAGTTATATACCTATGGGCTATCAGTATATGACAATCTGGCACTTGTAGAGAATGAAGAATACCGTGAAGAAAGAAAGATTAAAGACCTGGTGATTGCGATAGATACTTCAGGAAGCGTTAAAGGTGAACTTGTAAGAAAGTTTGTTGAATATGCCTATTCTTTATTGTCTGATGAATCACTGCTTTCTAAGGATATGAATCTTTATCTTTTGGAGTGTGATGACAGAATACAGAATGTAACAGTAATCAGAAACAAAGATGATATGGATGAATATCTTGAACACCATGAATTGAAAGGTTTTGGTGAAACTGATTTCAGACCGGTCTTTGAATATACAAATGAACTTATTGCAGAAGGTAAGATAAAAGATCTCAAAGGACTTATCTATTTTACTGACGGGAAGGGAATATTTCCTAAGTCAAAAATGAAATATCCGACTGCTTTTGTGATATATCAGAAAAGCTATGAATATATCGATGTGCCTGGCTGGGCAATGAAGATTGAACTGATGGAGGACGACATACTCGATGAATTATTTGATTAAAGAAGGAATTCTTTATCTTGAAGACTGCATAGAGATAGAGCCAAGACAGTTCTATGAGAATATAGAGATAAGCGGTATTGTTTTTCCTGATGAGTTAAAGGTAATCGGTGAAGAGGCTTTTGCGGGCTGTCACAATATTGAAAGCATTGTCTTACCGGAAAGTGTTATTGAAATAAGGGCGGGAGCTTTCTTTGAAAATACTAAGCTCAAAGAAGTGAAACTCAATAAGAATCTTGAAGTGATTGGTGAAGGGGCATTTCTGTCCTGCACAAATCTTAAAGAAATAGATATACCGGAAAAAGTAAAAGAAATACCGGAAATGTGTTTCTATGGCTGTGGTCTGGAAAGAGTTGAACTGAAAGAAAATATTGAAACAGTAGGTGACCAGGCTTTCTGGGGTAATGAAGAACTGAAGGAAGCAGATATTCTAAGTCCGTATGTCAGACTCGGCCTTGATATATTCGGAACCTGTTATAAACTGAAGTCGGGATATGTTGCGAAAGGTTATCCTGATGAAATGGAACTTTACGATGAAATTCTGTACTCTTTACTGGCTCTTACAAGTTATGAAAGACATAATGAAGAAGTGAAGGAAGCAGTAAGAGAATATTCAAAGGAAAATCTCAAGTTGTTGATGGAGAAGATACTTAAAACAGGAAATACACTTGCCCTTAATACTCTGGTGAAAACCGGTATTCTTAACGGAAATGTCGACGAATATCTGAATAAGGCATTTGAGAGAAAACAGAATGAACTTGTAGCCTTACTTATGCAGGTTAAAAATGATGGAGAGGACCTTGAACTATGAACATCAAAGAAGCAAAGAAGCAGATCAGAAATACTATTGAAGTCTATATGTCAAAAGACGAATACGACAATCCGTTAATTGAAAAGACTGCTCAGCGTCCGATTATAATCATGGGTGCACCAGGTCTTGGCAAGACTGCTATTATGGCCCAGCTTGCTGAAGAGATGAACATCTCACTTGTTGCCTATTCTATGACTCATCACACTAGACAGTCAGTACTCGGTTTACCGGTTATTATGGATAAGGAATATGGGAAGGTATCTGAATATACAATGTCTGAGATAATTGCTGAACTCTATGAAACAGATAAAAGAAACAGCATGAAAGGCGGCATTCTTTTCCTCGATGAAATCAACTGTGTATCTGAGACTTTGATGCCTACCATGCTGCAGTTTCTTCAGCATAAGAAACTGGGTCAGCATACAATACCTGAAAACTGGATTATTGTAGCAGCAGGCAATCCTGGTGAATATAACAAGTCAGCAAGAGATTTTGATGTAGTAACCTGGGACAGACTGAAAAGAATTGACATCGAGCCAGACTATAATGCCTTCAAACAGTATTTTGTAAAGAAGGGTGGACATGGTTCAATAACCACTTACCTTGACATCAAGAAGGATAACTTCTACCGTTATGAAACAACAGTAGATGGAAACAGATTCATTACAGCCAGAAGCTGGGACAATCTCTCTGATGCCATCTATGCCTATGAGACAAAATCTATCGAAGTTGACCTTGAACTTATAAGCCAGTATCTTCAATATGAAGAAATTGCCAATGATTTCTTTAACTATTATTGCCTCTACCGTAAATATGAAGCTGACTACGAGATTGATTCCATACTTGATGGGACTTACTCTAAAGCCATAATAAAAAGAGCGTGTGATGCCCCATTTGATGAAAGATATTCGCTTATTGGTCTTTTGCTCAATTCTCTGACCAGAAAGATTAAATTGTGCAATGAAGATGAAGATTATATCAGACATCTTCTTGAAAATCTTAAAGAGGTAAAGGCTGGTACAGACATCAATGAAGTGATAAGACGTCAGATCGAAAAACGTGAAAGAATGAAGAGAATGGGTCTTCTTACTAACAAGATGAACAAGGAATATGAAAGAGTAATCTCTTTTATGTCAAAGCACCTCAACGATCCGTTTGCTCTGATCAAAGAAGAATATGATATTTCAAAAACAGTACTGAAAGATTCTACTGACAAGATTGAATCTTATATCGTAAACTGTTTCAGTTTTGTTACAGATGCATTCGGTAAAAACGAAGAACTTACAATCTTTGTGACTGAGCTGACAGTCAATTATTATTCCGCATATTATATTTCAAGACACAACATTGAAGTATACAGTGAATACGCAAAGATGCTTTCTTTGGAAGAGAGAAATATAGAACTTGCTAAAGAAGCTGAATTGATGAATACAGAATTTGAATTCTGAAAATAACCAGAATAATTCAATCGGATTTTGTAATATTTTTGTAACTGCTGATGTGTGACAATAAGATTGTCCAGGGGGTATAGAATCATGTCAGATAATAAGCGTTTAATAGATGAAGAATTAGAAAATGTTCATGGCGGTACAAGACCAGAAGAAGTAGGTGATCCGGTATTGCTTGTTAACGGTATTGTTTCTTATGAAGTATGCGAGAAATGCGGAGCATGCATGTTTCCTGTGAAGGTTCGTCATGCTGGCGGAAAAATGGAATTTCCAATCCATCCTGATTATCAGTGTTCTGAATGTGATAATCGTCATAAAACTATCAGAGTTTTTTAGAATTTAAAATTAGAATATTGTACTGCGACAGTAGTGTGACACTATATATTTAAAATGAATTCATCTGATGAGGTAATCCGTTTTATGAGATTTAAAAAAACAGCAATGTACTTAATGATTGCTGCAATTGTAGTTACTGGCATGTTGCTGGCAATAAGAATGTTGTAATAGTCAGTTTAGACAAAAAGAAAAGGGCACTTGACGTGCCCTTTAACTATTACAGGAATTCTCCAGGTACTTCGATAACAAGATCGGAAGTAGGGAAACTTGAACATGGATGGATGTAATTGTTTTCTACATCTGCCCATCTTCTGAATTCGTTTGCTTTTGGACAGTAGACTGTACCGGATACCAGTTTAGATCTGCACCAGCCACATTCGCCGCCTCTACACTTAGATGGAGCTACAATGCCTGCTCTTTCAATAGCAACAAGTACCGGCTCATTTGAAGCTGCTTTGAATTCATAAGTATTTGCACCCTGAACAACTTTGATATTGAACTGTTTTCCTTGAGCTGCTTTAGGGAATTCTGAGTCTTTTTCAATGTCTTTTGAAACGCCACGGATTTCTTTTCTGATAAGACGCTTTGGTAAACCAAGTTTAGGAAGTTCTGTATCTAAGAAGTTGTACATAGCTTCTGGACCGCATACGAATACAGAATATTCGCCTTCAGCATATTTCTTAATCAGATCAGCAGTGATAAAGCCGTGTTCATAACCTTCTTTTTCTTCATCAGAAAGTACATAGACAACTTTAACTTTGTCACATGCTTTTGCTACAGCATCGAGTTCATCTTTAAGGATGATTGATTTTTCATATCTTGAACCAAAGAGAATAGTCAGGTTGAAATCCTGAACACCATCTCTGATGGCATAAGCCATAGATAGGAATGGAGTGATACCGGAACCGCCGGCTAAGGCGATGACATTCTTCTTGTCTCTGATTTCTTCATAGACGAAGTTACCTTCTGGTGCACTTGATTCTATAACGTCACCGACTTTCAGGTTTTCAAGAAGATATGGAGCACCAAATCCTTTTGGATTTTCCTGAATTGTTACAGCGATCTTGCCCTGTTTAGTAAATGCAGGACCTGACGAGATAGAATAAGGTCTTGTGATATAAGAATCACCAACCTTGAATTTCAATGAAAGATACTGACCTGCTCTGAAGAATGGAATTACACGTCCTTCATGTTCTTTGAAGATATATGATTTTGCGTGTGCTTCTTTGTGGTCAACAACTTCGATTACTTCAAGATCCAGATGATCTGGGTGAAGTGCTTTGGCGTTTTCATTGATTTTGAAAGTGCCGTTTACTTCTTTGGCAGGAGCAGCCTGAATAGCTTCTTCTCTTACCTTGCCCATGTTTTTGAACTTGAGCATATCAAGAGGTCCAATTAAACCAATTTTTACATTAAGTCTTGGCATTATGCATTACCTCCTTCATTAAGGTCTTTGATTGCAAGTCTTGCCATCAGTCTTCCACATACATATGCAGCTGAGTAACCGTCACCTCTAGGACCGGCAGCACCGATTGGTCTTAAGCCTTTGATTGGATAGTCCTGTGACAGCATCATCATTCTTGCCATCATGCCATCCCAGTCACGTGTTTCATAACCATATGTTGATCCTTCTGGAGTGCCTAAGTATCTTGCGAATGTCCAAGGAGTAGCAATTGCCATTTCTTCGATATGGTCACGGAAGTTAATGTGCATTTTTTCTTCAACCATTGTTAAGAACTTTTCACAGATTTCATTCTTGTAGGCATTGTAGTCTTCCTGTGAAAGGTTGTCATAGTCTTTTGGAGTACCCATTGAAGTGATTGAACAGATACATGTTCCTTCTGGAGAAATATTAGGGTTATCAACGTTATAGCACAGTAAGATTGCATAGTTGTTTGTCTTCATGCAGTCTGCCATATCTCTGTATTCTTTTACAGAATCAGCAGTACCCATCAGGAAGGTATTGTAGTCTTTGATTCCAAGTTCTTTATAATCACAGTCAAGGCAGAAATATGCAGTCCACATTCTTGCGCCGAATCTTTGCTGTCTGGCTGCAGAGAGTTTCTTTTCTCTTTCTGGAACCAATTCTTTTGGCATCATCTTGCCGTAGATAATATCAGGGTTGATGTTGGCTAATACATAGTTACAGTCAATCTGACCCATGTTTGTCTTGACACCGACGCACTTGTCACCATCGAACAGGAATTCTTCAGCACGGCAGTTCATCCACACTTCGCCGCCCAGCTCTCTGAATCTTTCAACCATTGCGACTGAAATTTCATGAGATGTATGAGAAGGTACATATGCACCACGTGATACATATTTATGTACCATTGCAGCATAGTGAATGAATGCAAGGTGATCCATGTCTACACCAAGATATGCCCAGTATGTAGCAAGGATATCAATAGCCTTCTGAGGAAGCTTAAGTGCTTTAAGTACTTTTGAAGTAGGGTAGGCACCGGTTCTTAACAGGTTAGGATATTTTTCTTTCAGGACATTTGAATCAGCGTGTCCGTTGCTTGCAGAAATGTAGGCAATACCAGCCAGTACTTCTTCAAACAGTTCAAACAGATCTTCCATCTGCTTTTTAGAGCCTGGAACGTATTTTTCCATGGCTTCGATATACTCTTTGATACCGCAAGGCATTGTTACGTCCATTGGTGTACCGTCTGTGTAAGTTGAGATTACTCTGAAGCAGTCTTTGCATCTTACCCAGTTAACCTTTACACCATAGTCGTCAAACATCTGTCTAACTTCTCCAGGATCTTCAATAGGACCTACATCACACAGTTCATGTAATGATGGTTCAATTTCGAAACGTCCGCGTCTGAATGATGTTGCACATCCACCTGGAATGTTGTGCTTTTCAATCAGAAGGGTTTTTTTGCCTGCCAGCTGACACTGAATAGCTGCAGATAGGCCTGCATTACCAGCACCAACGACACAGACATCATATTTTGGCATATTATGTTTCCTCCGTTGTTTCTAAAATTATTATAAAGCAAACAATATACAAAAAAATATTCTATTCAATAAAAAAGTGCCTTCAATAAGGCACTTAGTCTTTATAGAGTGATGCCAGCCCGCCATCAGAAGTTTCACGGTACTTGCTGGAAAGATCTGAGCCGGTTTTATACATTGTTTCTACTACGGCATCAAAGGATATCTTTCG
>DCHD01000021.1:16721-18457 GCA_002315565.1 Solobacterium sp. UBA1761
CAGCATTTCTTTCAATGCATGGTATCTGTACATAGCCGTATACCGGATCACAGGTTAACCCGAGGTGATGTTCCATTGCGACTTCTGCGGCATATTCAATCTGTTTTAAGGACATGCCGTTGATTGTGGCTTTGGCGGCAGATGCCATAGAACAGGCACTTCCTATTTCGGCCTGACAGCCGCATTTGGCACCGGATAAAGAGGCGTTGGTACGGATGATGTTGGCAATAAGTCCGGCAACTGCCAGTCCGTCAATTATCTTTTCTATTGGATAATTTCTGTCTTTATACATGTAGTAAAGAACTGCAGGAAGAACTCCGGCACTTCCGCATGTAGGTGCTGTTACAATCATATGCCCATCGGCATTTTCTTCGCTTACCGCAAAGGCATAGGCGCTTAGCAGTCTGTCTTCTTTTGCAGTAGGGCCTTCATTATCTACTTTCATGTTGAAAAGGGATTTTGCCTTGCGGTCAAGATTCAGTTTCCCTGGAAGCTTTCCTTCAGAATTCAGACCTTTTTCTATGCAGTCTTTCATTGCGTTCCACTTAAGTCTGAGATCATCTTTGAAGGTAGGATCTTCTCTTTGGTAGATATATTCAGGTAAAGTGATACCTTCTGATTCGCAGACAGCGATGATCTCGGTGAGAGTGTTTTCTTTGTACACCTCTTTTTCTTTGTAGTTGTCACCTACAAACTGGATTTCTCCACCGCCTACAGAAAGTACAGTAAGTTCATCAATGATTTCTTTATTCTTGTACACCTTGAAAATCATGGTGTTTAGATGAGGCAATGATGCAATATCTTTGTTCTGTTCAAAGTGAACATCACAGTTTTCAAGCACTGATTTAATTGCCTTATCTGTCCCATGTCCCTTGCCGGTCAGGGCAAGAGAACCATAGAGAAAGCATTCGATATGTGTATAGTCCGGATGTTTTCTCTTGATCAGTTTTGCGGCGATTGTAGGTCCTACAGTATGAGAACTGGATGGACCATAGCCGCTTTTATAGATACTTGCGGTGCTTTTCATTATTTTACGAATTCAACCTCAACTGTATATTCAGGACTAACTGCGCTTACAAGTGGCTGGAAAATCTGCCAGGTATTCATAATGGCAAATTCATCGGCGCTGTTTAGAATATCTTCTTTATTGAGTCTTGTTTCCATTTCAGCCTTTACTGATTTTTCAAGTTCAGTCTGATCTTCAACTGTCAGATGAATATCACCAAACGCCAGCAGTCCTTTTTCGGTGTCATCGAACTTCATTTCATCGTAGTTGATTACAGTTGAATGGAGTACGGCATGAGGAATGAAAACAGTAACCTTTTTATTTTCTTCATCAACTTCAATGTGATCTTCATCTATCTCTGAAAGATTGACTGTGAATTCACCGGTTGCCGAATAGGTTACAGATTTGGTTTTGGAGAAGATCTCAAGTCCTCCAAGACCGGCTTTGGTGATGGTTGTTTCTATTTCAAGCGGCTGTTTCATTATGATCAGTTCCTGAGTTGAGATAGCTTTCTTGATTATGGCTTCTTTAAAGTCAGCTGCAGTATAGCCGAAGAATGTCTCGTCAATGAGTTTGTCGGCATTGTCCTTTGTTGTTTCAACAGTAGAAAGGGGATTGAAGCCGATAACTGTACTCAACAGGAAACCAAGTACGATACCGATGATGATTCCGGGAATAAAGCCTTTGGACTTTTTGGATTTAAGGGCTTTGGTTGCCAGATTTATGATTT
>DCHD01000021.1:18487-20116 GCA_002315565.1 Solobacterium sp. UBA1761
TTCTTTTTCTTTGGACTTGCTGTCGGCTTCTTCTTTGGCTTTTCTGGCTTCAGCTTTTGCTGCTTCCGCTTCTTTTCTGGCATTAACAGCTTCGTTTGTGGCTTTTTCTTTTTCAGCTTTTGCTGTTTCGAGTTCTTTTGCCTGTTTTTCGGTTGCGCTGTTTTTGACTACTTTTGAGCTTGTTTTGATTTCAGTTCCGTTTGCCATTTACTTTACTCCTTTGATTATTTTGATTACTCTTTCATCAACCATTCCTTTGATCAGTTCTGGATGACTGAGATTTTCTCTGATATATGTCGAAGAGATATTTATTTCTTCACATTCAAGTATGGAATATGTCTTCTTTCCGAGTCTTTCAAGTACTTCAGTAGTATCAATGCCGTTACGCTTCATGACGATAAAATGGTAGTTATCAAGAAGGTCCTGATATCTGTACCATTTCTCAAATTTAAGAAGATTATCGGCACCGAGAATCAGATAAAGTTCATCTTCCGGATATTTCTTTTTGAGATTTTCGAGAAGGTCATAGGTATACTGGCATCTGTTGTCGTTTGTATCGTCGTCGATGATGATATTTTCATTTTCGAACAGTTTGAGACATTCAATCTGTACATCAAGTGAAAACGAAACTTTTTTATCCCAGTAGTCACCGGTTGGTACGACGATTACTCTGTCACATAGCGACTGTTCAAGTGCCGATCTGATTATTGTGGTATGTCCATTGTGAAGTGGCGCAAATGAACCGCAAAATACGCCCAGTCTCATTAATCGTCTGCCTTTACTGGAAGTTTAGAGTCATAATATGGCATCAGTTCCAGTTTGAACTTATTTAGTCTGTGTTTTCTGTCAATCAGTTCTTTTTTCTCTTTGTCATTGATTATTCCAGTTCTGATATATGCGTCCAGCATTTCATAGGTGAAGCCGAGATTGTCTTCATCGGTTTTGCCAGTCAGTCCATCAGATGGAGCTTTTTCGATAAGTTCTGTTGGAAGTCCGCAGGCTTTTCCAATCTGTTTTACTTCATTTACGGTAAGTGAAGAAAGAGGGGAGAAGTCACCGGCTGCATCGCCATATCTTGTAGAATAGCCGACCCAGTCTTCTGATTTGTTGCAGGTATTTACTACTCTGCCGTTTAATGACTGAGATACGGCATACAGAGTTGACATGCGCAGTCTTGGTGCGAGATTGATCTGTGTCTGTTTTGAGATTTCAAATTCAAGGTTATGTTTATCAGAGCCTATAATAGCCTTTATAGTTGAATCATAAGGTTCTTTGATGTTGACAATAGTGTATCTGATATTAAAATGATTCACAAGAAGAAGTGACATATCGATATCAGCCTGTTCGCCATTTGGCATCAGAACACCGATTACTCTGTCTTTTCCTAATGCCTCCACACATAATGCAGCAGCAACTGATGAGTCTTTGCCACCAGATATGCCGATAACTGCATTGCAGTCTTTTCCGTTTACTTCAAAGAAGTTCTGAATCCACTTAACAATATTTTCTTTTTCTTTAATCGCATTGAATTCCATTATTTTTTTACCTCGTTTTTCATACGCCATTCAATACATCTTGTAAGATAATCGACATATTCCTGGTTCTTGCACATTCCTTTTCCTTCAACAT
>DCHD01000021.1:20129-20438 GCA_002315565.1 Solobacterium sp. UBA1761
CATCAGATATTTTGGCAACATCCATGCCGTTGCATTTTGTTACCTTCATGACGATATTGAGTGGCTCTTCCATTGTGTCGTTGGTTATGTAAGTACCGATACCGAAAGCAATCTGTGCTGAATTCTTGTAACATCGATAAATTTTTGATGCTTTCTCAAAATCCAGTGAATCAGAGAAGAGCAGGGTTTTTGTCTTGGGGTCAATACCGAATGACTTGTAGTGTTCAATCATTCTTTCAGCCCAGGCATATGGATCGCCTGAATCGTGTCTTACACCAGAGAATAAAGTGGCATAGGTAAGCTGGAAAT
>DCHD01000032.1 GCA_002315565.1 Solobacterium sp. UBA1761
ACTTAACAATCATGGAAGAAGGCACTGAACTTCTTAACAGAATCAAGAACAATGGTACATTACCAATGATCACTTCTTGTTCACCTGGTTGGATCAACTATGCTGAATACTACTATGGAGACTTATTAGGTCACTTATCATCTTGTAAATCACCTCATGAAATGATGGGTGCTGTATTAAAGACTTACTATGCTGAAAAGAACGGTATTGATCCAAAGGATATCTTCGTTGTATCAATCATGCCATGTTCTTGTAAGAAGTTTGAAAAGATCAGACCTCAGTTAGCTGATGATGTAAACGGCATGGCTGATGTTGACGCAGTATTAACAACAAGAGAACTTGCAAGAGTTATCAAGAGATCTGGTATCAACTTCGCTAAACTTCCTGATGAAGATTACGATACAGACCTTGTACATGATGCTACAGGTGCTGGACATATCTTCGGTGTTACTGGTGGTGTTATGGAAGCTGCATTACGTACTGTATACTACGTTCTTGAAGGCAAAGAATACGGCGCTATCAACTTCGAAGCAGTCAGAGGCTTAGAAGGCATTAAAGAAGCTACTCTTACTATCGCTGGTAAGGAAATCAAGGTTGCAGTTGCTTCTGCTATGAAGAATGCAAAAGTATTGTTAGACCAGATCAAAGAGGGCAAATCTCCATATACATTCATTGAAATCATGGGTTGTCCAGGTGGTTGTATTAATGGTGGCGGTCAGCCATACGTTCGTACAAACTTCATGCCAAATGAAGACATCGACATCTATGATACATACATGGAAAAGAGATCTAAGGCTCTATATTCTGAAGATGAAAGAACTGCATTACGTCAGTCTCACAACAATCCTCAGATCAAGGCTATCTACGAAGAATTCTTCGGCGAACCTAATTCTCACAAGGCTCATGAGCTGTTACACACAACTTATGCTGCTAGAGAAAGATTTGACGACTAATCAATCATTAAACAGGGAAGTATCCGAAAGGGTACTTCCTTTTTCTTTTGGTTATAATAATAGTAATGACAAAAAAGCAGTTCCGTAAAATGATACGCATGGTTGCACTTGTGTTGCTTATTTGCAACATCTGTCTTTTGGTGCGCTATTTTGTTCTTAAAGACAATATCAATGCAGCAGAGAAAACAACAGAAAATCTCAATCTGACAAGAAAAGAAAGTGATGCTGAACTTCTTGAGATTGAAAATACATATAACAGGGCACTTGAAGACAACAAGTGGCTTATCGAGGAGAAAGAGAATTGGCAAAGACTAAATCAAAAGTTAGAAGATATTCTGCGCTGATTCATACAGTTCTGTCTTTTATATTGGTTATCAGTGGCATCATTCTTTTAGGTATGGTCATTTCTAAAGAAAGTGAACTTTCAAAGATAAAAAAGAACAACAGAGAAATAGAAAATGTAATTGCACAGGTTAATCAGAATATAGATGATTATCAGCTTAAACTGAGTGAAATTGAAACGCTGAAAAGTGAAATTGATGAGATAAAGTCCACATATTTCAAAAATGCTGTGGAACTTGAAACGAGGGCCAGAAACAAAGAGGGCGATTACAAGGTTGCATTCATGACTTTCGATGATGGTCCATACAGACTGACGGAAAAATATCTTGACTGTCTTAAGGAATATGATGTGCAGGCTACATTCTTCCTTCTTAAAAAAGACGATGAAATCTATGACGATATTTATAAGCGCTATAAGTCAGAATGCCATACCATCGGCAATCACACTGCTTCGCATAAATTCAGATCTATCTATTCAAGTGAGGATGCCTTTATTGAAGACCTGAAAGAAAACAGAGACTTTATTGAAGAAAAACTCGGCTATACTACTGAAGTGATGAGATTCCCGGGTGGTAGTGCCCAGTGTTCATACGAAGGAGTAAGCAGATCGAATATTGCTGAAAAAATGTCTGAAATACATTATGGTTATGTTGACTGGAACTGTATGACAGGAGATGGGGAATCAGGAGTCAAGTCAAGTGACTACTACTATCACCGCCTTATCAGCTCGGTTACAGAAGATGACAGACTTCTGGTTATACTGATGCATGATTATTCAGAGAATACACTGGTTGCTCTTCCGGATATTATTGAAGAGCTTCAAAGACAGGGATTTGTATTCCTGCCATTATGTTACGATTCACCTACGGTAAAAAAACAATGAGAAAACTATTTGGAAACTATGAAATGAACTGGAAAAGACTGATTGTCTTTTCACTTATTGCCGGTATTTACACGGCACTTATCAACTGTGTACCTTTTTTAAGCAACACATCATTCCAGGATATTGCGATAACCTATGAGTGGTGGGTGGTTTTTGCGCTTATCATCGTTACCAACTGCAGAAAACCGCTTGAAGCAGGACTGAAGTGTTTTGTCTTCTTCCTTATTTCACAGCCGCTTGTCTATCTTGTTGAAGCAGTCTTAGGCAAAATTACATTAGACGATGGTATCCGTTTTTACAGACAGATGTGGATGTTTATGACTGTACTTACTTTACCTGGCGGGTTTATTGCCTGGTATGCAAAAAAAGATAACTTTATCGGTTCTTTGATTCTAGGAATTGGTGATGCAATCATTCTGATGATGGGTGTTCATTTCACATATGTGCTGGCTGGCAATTTTCCATATCATCTTTTATCGGCAGTATTCTGTTTTGTATGCAGCATTATGCTTCCGTTATTTATAATTAAGTCAAAGAAATATCAAACAGTAGCAATCTTAGTGAGCTATCTTTTAACTGGTGCTGTTACACTGTATGCGTTAGCTAACCATCTGGCGCTATAAAGGGAGAAATTATATGATTATCCAATCCAAAAGAGTATTTGTGAATGACGAATTCAAGCCACTGCAGCTGGAAATAGATAACGGTAAGATTGTCTCAATCAATGAGTATAATCTGAAGAATGCTGATAAAGACTGTGGGGATGATATGATTCTTCCTGGTTTTTATGATCTGCACTGTCATGGCTATGGCGGATACGATACAAATGATGCTACTGAAGATGGTTTAAGAAACTGGCTTAAAGAGATTACAAGACAGGGAGTATGTGGAGTCTGCCCGACTACTATCACTCAGTCAAAGAAGGTTCTTACTGATGCATTGGTCAATGTCTCAAAGCTTTCAAAGAAAGACTATGAAGGGGCAAGAATACTTGGAGCCCATCTTGAAGGACCATACATCTCTAAAGAGTTCAAAGGCGCTCAGCCTGAAGAATATATTGTTAAACCCGATGTTGAAGAATTCAAAGAGTATCAGAAAGCAAGTGACAACATCATCAAAATCATCACCATAGCTTCGGAAGAAGATAGAGATCACGAACTTATTAAATACTGTACAAAGACCAATGTAGTATCTTCACTTGGCCACAGTGCTGCAACATTCGATGAAGCAAACGCCGCTATTAAAGACGGAGCGACATCTTTTACCCATACCTATAACGGCATGTCAAGATTCTCACACCGTGACAACAATATGGTAGGTGCTGCACTTGCCAGTGACTGCTTTGCTGAAGCAATCTGTGATTGTCACCATACAACAGCTGCCGCACTGAAGATTTTCTTCAGGTGTAAAGGTAAAAACGGTATTATGGTTTCTGACGGTTTAATGACCAGAGGTTTGCCTGTTGGCACTAAGATGCTGTTTGGCGGACAGGAGATTGAGGTAATTAAAGACGGTACCTGCAGAATTGTTGAAACAGGTAATTTTGCCGGTTCAACTTTAAGTATCAACACAGGACTCAGAAACCTTGTTGAAAAGTGTGATGTGCCATTTGAGATTGCACTAAGTTCATGTACAAGTGCCCCAATGAGACTGATGCATCTTGATGACCATAAAGGTTATCTCAAAGTCGGCTATGATGCAGACATTGCTGTACTTGATGACAACTATGAAGTGAAGTGGACTTTTGTAGAAGGCATACTCTTTGATTATGAATAAGAAGCTTTTTCAGTATTACATCCTTGATAAAAAGCAGAAGGAAAGAAGAATCATCGCAGATGAGGTTTCTTTTGAATATGCCGAATTGGGATTGACTGAAGAAGAAAGAATGGTCAGAAGGTTTGAATACCTGATGTCACTGGAAGAACCGTTTATTCTTGAAGGGGAAGAGATTCCGTTTGTAAGAACAGTGAGCAATACTCCTGAAATCTATACCGAGGATGAATGGAACGAACTAAAGAAGAAACACTATATTCATGAGTCAGGCTATAAGTCAAACCTTTGTCCTGATTATGAAAAAGTACTTAAAAAAGGTCTGCTTGAATTAAGTGAAAACGGCTCTGATGCCTATAAAAGATGTGTTAGTGCTGTTTTGTCACTGGCCAGAAAATATGAAGAAGAAGCTAAAAGACAAAATAGAGTCGAGCTTGCTCTAGCGCTTCATCAGGTTCCTGCCTATCCTGCAAGAAACTATTATGAAGCTTTACTGTGCCTAAGAATAATCAACTTCTCTTTATGGGTTGAAGGATCATACCAGATATCATTAGGCAGATTTGATAAGTATCTTTATCCGTATCTCAAAAAAGACTTAAGCGAAGGAAAGATTACTGAAGAAAAAGCTTATGAGTTTTTAAATGAATTCTTCCTTTCATTAAACAAAGATAATGACATCTATCCTGGAGTACAGCCTGGTGATAACGGACAGTCTTTGATGCTGGGTGGAAAAGACAAAGAAGGAAAATACATCTTCAATAAAGTTACAAAGATGTCTTTAAGGGCTAGTGAAGATCTGAAACTTATCGATCCTAAAATCAATATCCGTGTTGACAGGAATACTCCTGAAGAAATCTATACACTGTGTACAAGACTTACTAAGGTCGGTCTTGGTTTTCCACAGTATTCAAACGATGATGTGGTAATCGATGGCTTAATGAAACTGGGCTATGAATATGATGATGCGGTGGAATATGTCGTAGCAGCCTGCTGGGAATTCATTATTCCTGGTGTAGCTGAAGATGTAGTCAATATTCAGGCACTTTCTTTCCCTAAAGTCATTGACGAGTGTCTTCATAATGATTTATTAAAATCAGAAACATATGAAGAATTTAAGAGTTGTGTAAGAAAAGAAATAGAAAAAGAAACTGATGAAAACTGTGAAGTGACAAAGAATCTTCACTTTGTTGTGTGTACTTTACTTGATAATCTGATGAATTATTCAGATGGCAAACCAAAGTACGTCAACTACGGTATGCATGGAGTAGGTATTTCTACCGGTACTGATTCTCTGACCGCCATTGAAAAACATATCTATAAAGATAAAGACGTAACTAAAGAAGAACTTATAAAGGCAGTTGATGAAGACTATCAGAATAATCCGGAACTTCTTCATCTTTTGCGTTATCGAACAGAAAAACTGGGAAACAATGATGCAATTGCCAATGAGAACCTGAAATTTCTGGTAGACTCATTTGGTGAATATCTTAACAACATTCAAAATGATAAAGGCGGTATCTGGAGAGCCGGTACAGGCAGTGCCATGTATTATCTCTGGTATGCTGAAGGAATAGGGGCTTCACCTGACGGAAGAAGAAAAGGGGAGCCGCTCGCAACAAACTATTCGGTATCACTGTTTGCGGATATTAATCCATTATCACTTCTTGAAGCCATGACTTATCCAGATTTAAGGAAGGTAATCAATGGGGGTCCTTTGACACTGGAATTCCATTCTTCATTATTCAATGATGAAGAAGCCGTTAAGACTGTTGGCAGATACGTAAAGAAATTTATTGAACTTGGTGGTCATCAGCTGCAGCTTAATACCGTAAACAAGGAAAGGATGCTGGATGCTCAGGCACATCCTGAGAAATATCCTTTACTTATTGTCCGTATCTGGGGCTGGAGTGCTTATTTTGTGGAACTTGAAAAAGCCTACCAGGACCATGTAATTGCCAGACAGGAATACATTATCTAGATGAAAGGCATTGTTTTTGACATAAAAGAACTTGGGGTTCATGATGGACCTGGATTAATAACGACTATCTTTATGAAAGGCTGTCCTTTAAAATGTGTCTGGTGTCATAATCCTGAAGGACAGTCCTTTACAAAAGAAATAATGGTCAGAGAGAATTCCTGCAGACACTGTGGTCTTTGTAAAAAGGAATGCAGTCATCCTGAATGTCAGCCTTATAAAAGGTGTCTTTATGTCTGCCCTGACAATCTTGTAAAAGAGGTAGGAAAAGAATATGAGGCAAAAGAACTTGCTGATTATATTCTTAAAAACAGAAAGGTACTTGATGGAGTTACTTTCTCCGGTGGAGAACCATTAAGTCAGGCTGATTTCATACTGGAAGTTATTTCGTATCTTGATGGTTTAAAAATCAACATTGAAACATCAGGTTATGCATCAAATGAAGTATTCAGAAAAGTGATTGATAGAGTGGATAATGTCTATATGGACATTAAGCTCGCTGATGAAAAGAAACATGTTGAATATACCGGTGTTTCAAATAAACTGATACTTGAAAATCTTGAATATCTTAAGTCAATCGACAAGAATGTCACAATCAGAACACCGCTCATTAAAGGAATTACTGATACAAAAGAGAATATTACTGCCATCAAAGAACTTATTGGTAATCTAAGACATGAACTCTTACCGGAAAACGATATGGCAGGTGTCAAATATCACATGCTTAATAAACCATATTTCAGGGAGAATGCTGATGAATAGAGTTGCCTACTTTGCAGGTGGCTGTTTCTGGTGTATAACGCCTGTTTTAAGGGTATATGGAGCCGATAAGGTAGTAAGTGGATATTCAGGTGGAAATGAGGAAAACCCTACCTATGAAGCTGTAAAGCACCAGCTTACAGGACACAGAGAAACAGTTGCTGTATATTATGATGATGAAAAAGTAAGTTATGAAAAACTGCTTGAAATCTATCTTCATAATATTGATCCGTTTGACTCTGAAGGACAGTTTATCGACAAAGGTTTTTCCTACACACTGGCAGTTTATTATAATGACGAACATGAAAAGAATATAGTTCTAAATGCCATAGAAAGGCTGGAAAAAGAAAGTGCAAGAAAGACATATATTTCTGTTGAAAAGTTCAAGTCATTCCATAAAGCTGAAGAATACCATCAGGACTATGACTTGAAGAATCCTGAAGCTTTCAATAAAGAACTCATAGAATCAGGAAGAAAAATAGTGAATAAATAGTGAAGAAATAGTGAAATATATTCACTGTTTTTTTTGTATAATATATGTATGATAAAAGTAGTTCTGGATAATCAGATATTAAAATACATCTCAGAAATTGACAGAAACAGATATAGCGTATCTTCTTTTAAAATGCCTGTATCTGTTGCGAGCAGACTCAGAAAGAATTCCAAGAAGAAAAGTTCATATGCATCAAACAGAATAGAAGGTAATCCACTTACATACAAACAGGTATCTGAAGTAATCGATAAAGATGAAAGAGCTCATTTTCTTAAACCGGAACAGGAAGTGAGAAACTATTTTCTTGCACTTAACTATCTTGAAGAAAAAGCCGTACTGAAAGAAAAATTTACAAAGAAAATGATACTTGATGTTCAGAAGATGGTTGTTAAAGGAGCATCTAAGGAAAAAACAGGAATCAGAGGTCCAATGCCTCCTGGAGTACTGTTTGCTGTATACGACCAGAACACAGGAAGTGCCGACTATATTCCTCCAGAATATTGTGATATTGACGGTTTGCTTGATGAGCTTGTTGAATATGTAAATACAACTGATGACCATCCTTTGATCGTTGCCGCAATAGTTCATTATCAGCTTGTTACTATTCATCCTTTTGAAGATGGAAACGGCAGAACTGCCAGACTTCTTTCGGGATATATTCTTAATTTCAACGGATATGGATTCAATGGAATTGGTTCTCTTGAAGAATATTTCGAGTATGACATTAATGAATATTACGATTCACTTCAGATGGGTTTACCTGCTCTGTATTATTCCGGTAGAGACAATCCGCCTCATCCCGAAATATGGATCTACTATTTTCTCAAGATGGTCAGACTTTATTCAACAAAAATTCTGGAACTGCAGCCAGATACAGATAATGAAGAATACAGAAATGGTCTGACATATATAAACAGAAAAGAAAGAGAACTCTTTGTGCTTCTGATGAAAGAATACAGATATGGTTTTACACCGATTGAAATAAGTAAAAGAATAGGCACAACCAACAGGACGGTAATCAACAGATTATCAAACCTGGTAAAAGCCGGTTTTATTGAACCCGTAATCGTCAAAGAAAGAATAAGATTTTATAAAATGACAGAATTTACAATAAAATTCATTGATGAGCTGATAACGGATCTCTCCTGAATTCTACGATAAGTAGGTGGCAATGTTATCTGTTAATCAATAAGATTAAATTATGAACAACGATATTGGATTACTTATTAAGAAACTGAGAAGTGAAAAAGGTTTAACACAGAAGGACTTCGCGGAAAGACTGCATGTATCGGATAAAACAGTCTCCAAATGGGAAAGGGGTGACGGCTATCCGGATATTGAGATGCTGAAACCGATATGTCATGAACTTGGTATTTCAGTTGATGAACTCTTTGACGGTATGGCAGAAAGAAACAGCAATATTTCAGGAAATATGCTGAAGTCAAAGTTCTATGTCTGCCCGGTATGCGGTAATATTATAGTCTCAAGTGGTGATGCATCTGTCATATGTCATGGACTAAAACTTAAACCTTTAGAGGCGATTGAAGATAAAGAACATATCCACGTCGAAAAGATACAGGATCAGTACTATGTGACTGTGGATTCAAATATGACAAAGGATGACTACATCACATTTATCGCAGCTTTGAGAAGTGATGGAGTAGAAATAAAGAAGCTCTATCCTGAATCTATTGCATCGGCATATTTCAGAATTGATGGTGTAAGATACTTCTATGTCCTTGACTCTAAAGGTGAATTTACATATCTAAGAAAAGGAAGCTTCTAGCTTTCTTTTTTTGTTGTATATTTTAGGTATGAAGCTAAAACTGGTAAAACTTTCAAAGAAATACGAAAGACAGTTCAATGAGATGATGACCGAATGGTCAAACAATAAAGGACAGTATGCCAATCCCGGAAATCTCTGGAAGGTTGACTGGCACCTTTTTAATACTTTTATTATTGAACTTGAAAGAAATAAATCTGACGAAATAAAAAGTGCCAATTCTTTTTATTTTGCACTTGATGAAGAAACAGATGAATTTGTCGGTGCTGTTGACATCAGACATGACCTTGTAAAGGGCAACTGTCATCAGGGTGGTCATATTGCCGATGGCATAAGACCTTCAAAAAGAAGAATGGGTTATGGTACTCAAATGCTGAAACTGACACTGGATAAATGTAAAGAAATGGGCATGAACAAAGTACTCATCACTGCTGATAAGAAGAATATTCCTTCAATTAAACTCATTGAAAAGTGTGGTGGAGTCAAAGAAGATGTACCTGCATATTCTCGTGAAGAAGAACAGCGTTTTTGGGTAACACTGAATGAAGAAACAATAGAAACTGAAAGACTTGTAATTAATAGAGAAATGCCTTCTGATTACATCGATGCGTTCAGGTGGGCAGGAGATAAAAGAGTTACGAAATATCTTCTTTCAAGCGGGGTAACAAAGCCTGAAGAAATGCTTAACTGGCTTGAGTTGAATGATCCAAACAACAAGAAAAGACTAGTGATGATTGCCAGAGATAAAAATGATAACAGAGCTATAGGTTCTATCGGAGCATTCTTTATTCCAAAAAAAGATGAATGGGAATTTGGCTACAGTGTTGCCTATGATGAGTGGAACAAAGGTTATGCTACCGAAATGGCAAAAGCTATGATAGAGCACCTGAACAAAAACTATGACGCTTACAGATTCAAAGGTGAATGTGCTAAAGAGAATCTTGGCAGCAATGCTGTACTTAAAAAACTCGGAATGAAAAAAGTCGGGGAAGCAGAGTATACAAAGAATGATGGGTCAAGTACCTACTATTCCAATGTTTACTCAATGGAATACGAGAAATATTGATACAATAATAGAGAAGAAAACAACAGATAATGGAGGTTTGAAAATGGAAGTTGAAGACAAACTGATAGACCTTGTAAAACGCTGCTACGAAAGAGTCGACCACAACATCGGCTATCCTGTCTGCCAGTATCCGAATATTTCGGGATTTGGTGAATGGTATGCCAAAACAGGACTGTGCGACATCTCAGTCAACAACGTAGGAAATCCTTTTGATGATGAACAGCTTATTCTGAATGCTACATTGATTGAAAGAGAAGTAATAGAGACATTTGCACCACTTTACGATATTCCGGAAGGAGAAGAATGGGGCTTTGTCACAAACAGCTGTACAGATGCCAATATGCATGGTATCTATTTTGGAGCAAAGAAACTGCAGAATGAAACCGGAATGTTGCCTATTGTCTATATTTCCAAAGAAGCTCATTATTCATCATCACGTATCTGTGATGTTCAGAATCTTGAGACAAGAATGATTGACTATGACCATCTGGGTCGTATGGATCCTGAATCATTCAGAAAGAACTTTGTCAAAGACAGACCTGCTCTGATTGTGTTTGCGATTGGTTCTACATTCATGGGTGCTACAGATGATATGGTTGAAATAGGTAAGGTTCTTGATGAACTCAAACCAATCGGTGTATACAAACATCTTGATGCTGCTTTATTTGGCGGTTATTTCCCATTTACTGAATACAAAGATCTTGTCAGCATGAAAAAACAGGACTACGATTCAATAGCAATCAGTGGCCATAAATTCTTTGGTGTAGATGAACCAAGTGGAATATTCTTAAGCCGTAAAGATATTCTTGCAGCACAAAGAACGATGGTAGTTCCATATCTTAAAAACGATATGCCTCTGATCAGCTGTTCAAGAAGTGCTATTGCTCCACTTAAGTTTTACTGGATTCTAAAACATGTCGGATTTGACACTCTTGCCAAACAGGCAAAGGAAATGCTGGATAATACAGACTATATGCAGAAGAAACTGGATGAAGTCAATTATCCTGCATGGCACATGCCTTACAGTAATACCGTATTCTTCAAGCGCCCACCTGAGTGGATATGCAGGAAGTATGGTCTGGCAAACGGTTATCTGACGGAATATGGTGGAGAACTGTCACATGTCGTTGTTATGCAGCATGTGAAAAAGAACATTATTGATGAATTTGTATCAGATTTAATGAAAAAAGACTAAACACAATAAAAGGGTAGAAGTTTCTACCCTTTTTGTATCACGTTGGTCCGACTACGTAATTGGTATTGTGGTCTTCAGGATGTTCATCGATATAACTGTGATCACCTGTACAAAGACGCCACTTGCTTCCATCATAGTAGTACCAGATATTGCTGGTATCGTGGTGGTAATCATAGTCCGGATTGACAAAATCAGATGTCGGTTTAACAGTAAATCCGCAGCCTGTTGGTGGAATTTCAAAGTTCTTGCTGTATTCGTATACCATCAGATTCAGACTGCTCTCATCGCCATCCAAAATTCTTGCGTGATCTGAAGTTGAATGTGCACAGCTGGATGTTATCACATCCTGATTAACAAATCTTACGATATTAAGTTTCAGTTTCATAGGTTTTTACTTATTTTTCGCCAGTGAGTAGTTCTGATATTCTTCATCATCAGTAACTTCTTTTATTACTTCAATGAAATCAGGAATCTTTACTTCGGTTTCCTTACTGGAAAGTTTTATCTCCAGAATCGCCTCATTTTCCATAAATGGGAAGATATCGATGTCAAAGTTCTGTTCGTTTGCAGCCAAGCAATAACGGGTTTTGTTGATGATGCTTCTGGATTTGTCCCTTGTTGTCATCAATGCTTCATAAGCATCTTTCTCCAGGCGTTTTTCACTTGTCAGACGCTGTGTCTTTCCGTTGAAACGTTTATTGGTAAGGGTATAGATAAAACCGTCTTCTGAACCTTTTTTTCTGATTCTGA
>DCHD01000023.1:0-35603 GCA_002315565.1 Solobacterium sp. UBA1761
TTTCTGATATCAAGTGCAACTGCAAGAACGATTACGATACCCTGAACGATGTATGTGTAAGCTGTTGTAACGCCAATAAACTGCATAGCGATCTTTAAAAGCTCGAATACCATAACGCCGACTAAGATACCGCCAACCTTACCAACACCACCATTAGATGAAACACCACCGATAGTGCAGCCAGCGATAGCGATAAGCTCATATCCGTTACCTAAGCTTGCTGATGTACCACCAGCTTTTCCTCCTAATAAGAATCCGCCGATAGCATAAAGGATAGATGCTGTGATGTAGATCTCTACCTTTAACTTTCTTGTGTTGATACCTGATACTTCTGCTGAGTTCTCGTTTCCACCAAGAGCATAGATGTATTTTCCATGTGGAGTCTTGTTGTACATGAACCACATGAACAATCCGATGACCAGGGCTATGATACCAAGATATGGAATGAATGTGATACCAAATAATGAACCTGAACAGATGTCTGTATATTCTGATCTAAGACCACCGATAGGCTGAGCACCTGTAAAGATAAGGCAGATACCGTAAACGATAGTCTGCATACCTAAAGTCGCAATGAATGGTGGAACGTTGAGATATGCGATGATAAAACCGTTGATCGCACCAATAACTGCAAAGATAGCAACAAGGATAAGAAGTACAACAGGAATAGGAATATCACCTAATGACTTGAACACCTTATCGATGTAGTCAGATCTCTGGAGAAGTGTAGCAGTGATACAAGCTGCAAGACCTACCTGACGTCCAGCTGAAAGGTCAGTACCCTTCATGATAAGACATCCGGAAACACCAAGAGCGATGATGAATCTTACTGATGTATTTGAGATAAGGTTCTTCAGATTGTATGCGCTGAAGAATTTAGGATTGAAGATACCTACAGCAAGTGAGGCACCTACCATCAGGATGATGATGGCATTATTTAATAAGAATTCTTTTAGATTGAACTGTTTTTTTGCTTTGACCATTTTAAGCTCTCCTACATAAACATAGTTGAAAGTTCCATGATTTTTTCCTGGTTCATATCGTCGCCTTCAACGATACCAGTTACTCTTCCTTCACACATTACCATGATCCTGTCGGCCATACCGATAAGTTCTCCCATTTCAGAAGAGATCATGATGATGCTCTTGCCTTCTTTTGCAAGATTTTCAATGATACAGTAGATCTCATACTTGGCACCAACGTCGATACCTCTTGTTGGTTCGTCCATGATAAGAATATCAGGTTCTTTTGCTAACCATCTAGAAATAATAACCTTCTGCTGGTTACCACCAGACAGATTCTTGATCAATGTCTTCTGGCTAGGAGTTTTGATTGATAATTCTTTGATTGACTTATCAACAACCTGACCGATTGCTTTGTGGTCAAGCAGACATCTGAATTTCAGATAGTCTGATAAAGATGCAACTGATACGTTGTCATCGATAGGAAGAACACCGAAGATACCAGTTCCTCTTCTGTCTTCCGTAAGAAGAGCAAGACCATTATCCATAGCATCTACTGGCTTTGTAATAGAAATTTCTTTGCCTTCTTTATAAAGTTTTCCATCAGTCTTCGATCTTAAACCATAGATACATTCCATAAGTTCAGTTCTCTGAGCGCCTACAAGTCCTGCAACACCTAAGATTTCGCCCTTCTTTACTTCAAATGAACAGTGCTGGAATGATTTATCAAAGATTGATGTATAGTCATCAACTTTGAAATATGTTTCTCCCGGAATATTGTCTTTTGGAGGATACATATTCTTCATATCACGTCCTACTTCCTGCTTGATAATAAAGTCAATTGTCAAGCCTTCAGTTGGCCATGTACCGATATATTTGCCATCTCGCATGATAGTAACTTCATCAGAGATCTGAAGAATTTCATCCATCTTATGTGAGATATAGATAATACCGCAGCCCTTAGCTCTAAGTTTTGCGATAATTTCAAACAGTTTCTTAACTTCGCCTGCAGTTAATGATGATGTAGGTTCATCAAGGATGATGATCTTAGCATCATAAACACAAGCCTTACAGATTTCAACCAGCTGCTGCTGAGAAATAGTAAGTGTAGAAAGTTTTGCAGTTACATCGAAGTCGATTCCCAAATCATCGAGCACTCGCTGTGCACCTGCATACATTGCTTTATGGTCAATAATCTTGACACCAGCTACATTTTTTGTTGGATATCTACCAACGTAGATATTTTCTGCTATTGATCTTTCCGGAATTGGCTGCAACTCCTGGTTAACGATTGCAATGCCTCTCTGTAAAGCATCTAAAGGATTTTCTATGTTTACTGGCTGGCCTTCAAAAATAACTTCGCCTTCATCTTTCTTATAAATACCGAATAGGCATTTCATAAGAGTAGACTTTCCAGCACCATTTTCTCCCATTAGAGCATGAACTGAACCAGCATGTAGATTCAGATTGGCATGGTCTAATGCTTTTACACCTGGAAAGGATTTGCAGATATCCTTCATTTCTAGTAAAAATTCAGACATAAATAATCCTTTCTTTAAATATAAACTTGGCGTGTCGCGCGGACACGCCAAGTAGTCAGATTAATTTTTAACTTAAATTAGTCTTTTGTAACCATTACGTATGGAACGTACTGGTAAGTTTCAACATCTTCGCCAGCTAAGAAGCCTACAACTGCATCACAGCAAGCAGTAGCCTGACCAACAGCATCGTTTAATACTGTACCAGTCATAGTACCAGCGTTAACCATTTCTACACACTCGTCAAGAGCATCAACGCCTAATAGATAGATGTCTTTACCAACTTCTCTACCAGCAGCAACGATTGACTGGTAAGCACCTAATGCCATACCATCGTTGTTACAGAAGATAACGTCGATTTCAGCACCGAAGTTAGATAATGCGTTAGCAGCAATTTCCTGACCCTGAGCCTGATCCCAGTTACCAGTCTGTTCTAATAATTTGTTAACTTCAACGCCATTGTCAGTTAAGTACTTGATTGAGTATTCAGTTCTGTACTGAGCGTCTGTGTTGTTAACGTCACCCATGATCATAACGTAGTCAACTTTGCCGTTGCCGTTTAAATCACCATGGTTAGGAAGATCGTAAACGATCATACCCTGGTAAGTTCCAGATTCCTGAGCTTTTGCACCAACGTAGCACTGGTTAGCGCCATACTGATGAGCTTCAGCTTCAGCAGGTTCACGGTTGATGAATACAACTGGGATACCAGCTTCTTCAGCAGCGTCTTCTACAGCTTCAATAGTTGAAGGCTGAACCATGTTTACGATAAGAGCATCAACGCCTTTAGCGATGAATGTGTTGATCTGTTCTGTCTGAGTAGCAGCATCATTCTTACCATCAACGATTTCAACATTGTACTTAACTTCATCGTTTGATAAAGCATCGAAGTACTTAGCGATTTCTTCTCTGTAAAGAGTCATGAAGTTGTCATTGAACTGATAAATACATACACCAATGTTTACTTCTTTTGGTCCTGCAGCTTCTTCTTCTTTAGCACCACAACCAGCAAGGCATAGTACCATTAATAAAGCAACAAGGACAGTTAATAATTTTTTCATTAAATTATTCTCCTCCGGTCAATTCGACCAATTTAATGATAGCGCTTCCCCACTTAAAATTTCAATAGTTTTATTATGTTTTTTCACATAAATTACACATATTTCCTTGCACATAAAATACATATATTCTTCTAAAACATGTAAAAAAAAAGCCTATTTTTAGGCTTCTTCTTGAATATTAAAGCTGAATTTCTACTTCTATTTCAGGATCTACATGTTTGGCAAAAATTTCACCACAGTTCTTATCTCCTACTGCACTTCCATAATGAGTTGGAATTGCCTTTTTAGGTTTGATTGAATTGATGAAATGAACTGCCTGCATCGGATCCATTGTATAGGTTCCACCTACCGGAATAAGGGCGATATCACACTTTACTTTAAGGTTGTCTTCGTTTTCATCAGTATCACCTGCAACATAGACAACTCCCTCTTCTGTTGCAAAGAGATACCCTACCCATTTATTCTCAATCGGATGGAATGCTTTCTGGGTATTGTAGGCTTTAACCGTTTTAAACTTAAGACCCTTTACTTTATATAATCCATCAGGATTTACAAAGAATACCTTATCGTAGTCAAATGCCTGCAGTTTCATTGATTCAGGCATAACGATTACTGTATCTTCTTTCTTCAGTCTGTCAATATCAGACTTTGAGAAATGGTCATAGTGTTCATGAGTTACAAAGATAATATCAGCATCATGTTCATAGTCCTTTGTATTGAACGGATCAACATAATAGACTAAGTCATTATCTTCAAATCTGATTGCACTGTGAGTAAGTACCTTTAACATATAACTTCCTGACAACCAGTCTTTCTGACTCTTACAAACATAATTGCATCGTCACCGAATACGGCATTGATTTCTTTCTTGAATTCTTCTACTTTATCAAGCGGTACAACAACCTGAATAGTACCGTCAAAGCCGCCGCCATGTACACGGCACGCACCCTGACCGTTAAGTACTTTTTCGCTTATGGCTAGACCCACCGCCAAAGACTGTGAAACGGTTCTGCTTGCAGGATAAACGTTCTGCAAGAACATGAATGAACTTCTTCCTGATTCGTTCATCAGTTTTAACAGTGCATCAGCATCATCTTTCTGGGTTGCTTCTTTTTCTTTTACAGCTCTTTCATCTTCATTGTAGAAATGGAATGCTCTTAGGATACCACGGTCATTTTTCACTTCTTCTCTTAATTCCTTAATGTGAGAGAAGAAATATTCAGGTTCTTTATCTCTTAGATATTTAACACCCATCGCATTAGATACAGCTCTTATTTCATTTGGAATTGCCGCATATTCGTGAGACAGGTCAGCATGATCGCCCTTTGTGTTTACTAAAGCCAGTTCATATCCATGGTCAAAGAAAGAGAATTTGGAATTTTCGATAACCGGTTCATTTGGATTCTTGAAGTCAATACCGGTAAATCCGCCTACTGATATAGCCATCTGGTCCATCAGTCCGCTTGGTTTACCAAAATAGACATTTTCTGCATATTGCGAAATGATAGCTCTTTCTACTGGATTAACCTTTTCATTATTGAAAAGACAGTTGAAGATTTCTACTACCATTACTTCAAAACATGCGCTTGAAGAAATACCGGACCCAATCAGAACTCTTGAATCACACACAGCAGCAAAACCGCCAATCTTATAACCAAGTTCATTAAGTCTGTTGGCAATACCTCTTACCAGTGAATTTGATGTATTGTACTCTTCAGTATTAAGTGAAAGATTACCAAGATCTACAACAATCTCATCAAACCTTGAATCTTTGAATCTTGCCATATTGTCAGTGCTTGCTTTTACGCAGCAGAGATTGTCAATATTAAGCGCACAGGCAAGCACATGACCATGCTGATGGTCTGTATGGTTACCACCGATTTCACTTCTTCCAGGAGAAGAAATAAAATGCCAGTCACCATCTTCGCCATATCTTTTAACGCCTTCTTCTAATAGCGCAAGATATCTTTTCTTTTCTTCAGTAATCTTTGTAGTAACTACAGCTTTAGAGATGGCAGTATCAAGTTTGCCCTCTTCAATGTATTTTTTAAGTTCTGAGTATTTCATCTTCTTTCAAGTACGTATTCAAAAGTGTGCTTCTGAATATCTCCTTTCTTTAATATTGGTTTGATAAAGCCATCATAGTTTATTGCATTTGGACAATGCTGTGGTTCAATTGCCACACCGGCATACTGATGATAGTCTTCTTTACCTTTTGTATCTTCAATAAAATTCGAAGTGTAGATCTGTAAACCCGGTGTATCAGCATAAACCGAAAGTTCAAGATCTTTGTTTCTCATTTTAATAAGAAGCTTCATATCCATGTTTTCAAACACATAGTTATGATCGATTCCGCCTCTTGAGAGATTTTCGTGTTTCTTATTAAAGTTTTCACCAAATGTTTTCCATTCAGTAAAGTCAAATGATGTGCCTTTGACATCAATAACCTTATCAGTTGCCATACCATCATCGTCGTTGAGGCATATTCTCTCTGATGGAATCAGTGCTTCATGATTAAGAATGGTATCTGTTTTTTCATCGAGATTGAAATAACAGTGATTGGTAATATTGCACAGTGTATCTTTATCTGATTCACCAGTATAGGAAATAATGAAATGATTATTCTTTAATTCATAGCTTACTATAAGACTGAAGTTACCAGGATAGCCTGCTTCACCATCATAAGATTTCAACAAGAGTACCAGTTTTTTATCTTCCCTGCTTACAAGTTCAAAATTCTTGAAGGCATATGTTGCACTACCACCATGCAATGAGTTAGGACCGTTATTGATGTCAGTATGATATTCTTTATCATTGATCTTAAATGTGCCCTTGCCTATTCTGTTTGCACATCTTCCCACCATGGCTCCAAAGAATTCACCATTGCCAGGATAATCATCTATTTTCTTAAATCCCAGTGCAATATCACGGTTAAGCGATTTATCTGTAAAGGAAACAATAGTTCCCCCTAACGAAGAAATAACGACTTTTAAATCGTTATTCTCGAGAGTATATAAATCGTATTTCATTACTCGTTTGCCATCTTGGCAAGCATAGCAGCACCTACAACACCAGGTTCTTTGATTATTGGTTTAACAAATGGAACATTCTTCATTCCTTCGTGAACCATTGAGTTATAGTAGGCAATCATCTTATCCCAGTACAGATCAGATCTGTTAGAGATACCGCCACCGATTACAAATACATCAGGGTCTACAACATGGCCAACAGCCTGCAACATTCTGGCCATATCTTTTGCCATATCATCAACAAGCTGTAAAGCTTCCTTATTGCCTTCATCGCAGAGTCTGAAGACATCCTGAGCTGCAGACATGCCTTCAAATTTTTCAGCTGCTTTTCTTCTTAATGCAGTACCGCTTGCTTCTGTTTCACAGGCACCGGCATTCAGATGATTAATCTTTTCTGCATTGTCTTTAACAATGATGTTACCAACTTCACCAGCATAACCGTTTCTTCCAGATACTGTATGGCCATTGACGATAAGTGCACCACCAACACCGGTTGAGTGAGTTACAAAGTAAACAATTCTCTTACCTTTACCAGCACCAAGTACAGCTTCAGCAAGACCTGCTACGTTGGCATCATTGTCAAGATATACTTTCTTGCCTGTAGCTTCTTCAACTTTCTGAGCAAGTGGATAGAATTCCATACCCGGAATATTTGAAGCCATAGTCATAACGTTTCTGATTGTATCTACAGGTCCTGGTACACCAAAACCAATACCTTCAACATCACTTAAGTCAAACTGTTTCAACAGTTCAAGAATGTTGTTTGTAATGATTTCTGGTCCTTCCTGACCATGAGATGGAGCTTTAAGGTCCTGAGAGATCTTTCCTTCATCATCAATTTTAGCGATTCTTACGCTTGTACCACCCAAGTCAATACCTAAATAATATTTCATGATTAATCCCCTTTTTTACTATTTCATTATATTTTAATTGGCTCTTTTTGCCAATAAATCATAATCTTTATAGCCGGTTATTTCTACCTCATAGAATTCACCGACTTTCATGTCGTCATCGTTTATGTAGATGACTCCATCAACTCCATCAGGAGCAGACATGTAACTTCTTGCTACATACCTCTTGAAAATCTCTTCATATCTTTCAACAAGGACTTCATAATGCTTACCGATTCTTGATTCATTGATTTCTTTTACTATCTGATTCTGAACAGACATGAGTCTTTCGTATCTTTCATGTTTTATCTTTTCTGGAACCTGGCAGGTCATTTCAAATGACTTTGTGTCATCTTCTTTAGAGAAAGTAAATGCACCAAGTGAATCAAATCTGACTTCTTTGACCATCTCAACAGTGTCAAGGAAACGCTTTTCTGTTTCATGAGGGAAACCGACAATCAGTGTCGTTCTGATAATGGCATCAGGGAAATAAGACCTGATCATTTTTATCTCTTCCTTGATCAGTTTGACCGAGCCCCTTCTGTTCATCAGTTTGAGCATTGCATCGTTTCCATACTGTACCGGGATATCGAAGTAAGGTACAACATGTTTACAGTCCTGAATCGTTTTAATGAGTTCTTCATCTATTTCATCAGGATACATATAGAGTATTCTGATCCATTTGAATCCTATTTCATCAAGTAAAGGAAGCAGTTCTTTAAGTGCAAAGCGGTGATACAGATCATAACCGTAGTATGTAGTATCCTGAGCTACGACATTCAGTTCCTTTACACCAAGTTCCTTTAACCTTTTTGCTTCTTTCACAATATCTTCAATCGGATATGACTTGCAGTTACCTCTGATCAAAGGAATGGCACAATATGCACAACGGTTATCACAACCATCACTTATTTTAAGGTAGGCAGTATAACTGTTGGTTATAAGTTTACGGTTTTTGCCATATGCACACTTAAATTCATGGTTGAACAGTTCACTTAATATCTGAGGCATCTTCTGATAATCTCTGATTGGAATAAAGGCATCAACTTCTTCAAACTCTTTAACACAGTCATCATAGTATCTTTCTACAAAGCAGCCGGTGACAATAAGTTTCTTAAGATTCTTCTTTTTATATTCAGCCATTTCAAGAATAGTATCAATAGCCTCTTTTTTGGCATCAAGGATGAATCCGCAGGTATTGATTACAATGACATCACATTTCCTTGGATCAGCTTCATATTCAAAGAAATCATCTTCAAATAAAGCAATGATATGTTCACTGTCCACAAGATTCTTTGCGCAGCCTAAAGATATGAATCCTACTTTCATAAATTAACCCTTCTGACTACCTGTGAAGTAATCAATCCTGTAAGTACACCGGTACCTAATGAACCTACAACAAGCACCGGTAAAAGAACAATAATGTTAACCTGTTCATATAGCATAACAACAGCCAATAACTGACCGAATGTATGAGAAAATGCTGACATCATTGAAGTAAATGTAATAGAACACTTGAGTTTATCTAAAACTATAATCACAATACTTGAAAGCAAAAGTCCAGATGCACTGATCCAGAAAGGTGTACCAAAGATAGTACCTTTTAAAAGATTGCCAAGTGTAAGCCTTAAAAGTACAACTAGTGACATTTCCTTTAAACCGAATTTCTTTAAGGCAACAAGAGAAACGATATTGGCAAGACCGAATCTTATGCCAAAACCAACCGGTGGTATAAACCAGTTTTCAATGAGGTTTACAACTACAGCAAGTGCAGCCAGTACACCGATAAACGCATATCTTTTAGTTCTGTTCATCAATCATCACCATTATTCCATTAGGAAGACAGATTATCGGAACCGGATTATCAACAGAGATCCAGCCCGTATGCACACAGGTCTGATTAGGACATTCAACATCAACTGCCCGGCATTTGCCGTCTTTTACTTCAATATGGAATGTACCGTAATCACCTTTAAGCTCGTAATAATTATCTTCGTAGATATTGAAACGCATAATCTCTTCACTGGCAGCATTTTTTACTGTACAGTAAAGTGCATCCTTATAGGAATTCTTTACAAAAATATAGGCAACAAGTGCAGCAATAAGCATTACTGCCACAATAATCTTTTCACTTCTTTTCATCTATATAATTATGGCACATAAAAAGCCGGTATACCGGCTTAGTCAATCAATATATATTTATGAACAAAATAGTACACTAGGCCATACAAAACCAGCGACGGGTTTTTCACCATCAGACCCACAATAATAATTGTCCTGGTATTCATGCATTACCTTCTTAAAACAAGCATAATCAGCGTAATAATACCGGCAACAATCAGTAAAGGCATACAGATATAGAATGCACCTTTAATGAAAAGTATAATAATTGCCACAGGCAGAAAGATAAGTGAGAACAGTACTTTTGTTAGTCCCCAGGTTGCCTTGAACGCAAGAATGAGTAATGGCATAAATACCATACACATAGAAATTACAAATAATAGAGTAATCATAATTAATACCTCCAGATCACAAAGCTTTTCCTTCCATCTTTTTTACAGTCAAGCTTTACCCTTAATAATTTAGTTGAAATGATATAGTCTGTCGAGCATTGCCTTTATAAGGACAACAACAATATACAAAGGAAGAAAGAGATAACCCAGTATCTTTTTAATCACTTTTGTCACCATTACTGCCCAGCTTTTGAATTGACAATTGCATAGTAGGAACTAGAAGTCAACCTGTATATTATTGCATAGACAACAGTGTACAATGCAACACAGACGCCAGCCGAAATCATCAGCGCCCTCATGTCAAACAATCCAAGTAAACCCATCAGCCATTTAAGCATTGGAAGTGCAAAACAAAGATGAATAACCGCAAGAACAAGTGGGAAGAAGAATACAGTCAGCATAGAAGTTTTAATTGTAGCTCTTATATCCCCATCAGTGATGCCAACCTTCTTCATAATCTCAAAGCGCGGCTGGTCTTCATAGCCTTCTGTAATCTGTTTGTAGTAGATGATAAGAACTGTCGCAAAGATGAATACCGCTGAAAGAATAATGCCAAGAAAGAACAGTGCCGCATATAAAGCTATAGATTCTTTTACTTTTCCTGCCTTATTCTGCATGTAGCAGTTTGAAGCAGTAAGGTCATTAGTGATGGTTGATGAGAATCTATTGGACAGTTCTATCTTCTCTTCATCAGTTCCGTCAACATCGATATTGTAATGGTAATATGCTGTTATTTCCTGTCCGTCAAAAAGATTCATTACATAGTTCTTTGTATCTTCGTAGTCATTAACCACAAGACACATCATCTCAATTATTCCTGAATAGGTATCTTCTCCCTGTTCAAACTCATCAGATACACCAGCCATTTCAGGAGTAATTAACTTCCAGGTCATTTCATTGACACTCAACGTGTCACTGCTGTATTTCTCTTTATATCTGAAAAACAGCGCTTCATCTTTATCCAAAATCACATTGTTGCCGGTAATTCTGTTGTAGTCAGCAAGAGACATAAAGTTGACTACAACGTTCTTTACTGTACCAAAGCTTACATTTGTACCATTTGGATCATATTCAAATTCATCATTAATGAAATATCCGGCAAGTGATACAGAATTATAGGCATATTTGTTTATGACTTTTAAACCTGATTCCTTTACATCTTCATCGAGTTTTTCATTTATTTCTGATGCAATTTCTTCATTGATCATTTCCGGTTCATCAAATCTGAACTCGGTAATGATGTCATTTGGATATCTTGTGTCAATCAGTCTGTCCACCCCAAAGTAAAGACAGGCAGTACTTGAAACCATAACCAGTACCATTGTTGAAAGAATGCAGATACTCGCGAGTCCTGCTCCGTTTCTTTTCATTCTGAAAGTCATTGAAGAAACAGAGATAAAGTTTCTGGTCTTATAGAAGAAACCTTTGTTCTTCTTTAATACTTTGCACAATAGTACACTTGTAGCAATAAAGATAAGATATGTTGCAACAATAACGAGAATTACGGCGATAAAGAAGAACAGTATCGCACTTATTGCACTGTTGACAGACATTGCAAGATAATAGGCAAATCCAAGTATAAGTACACCGAGTATACCAAACAGCCAGTTTGCCTTTGGTTCTTTCTCACCTGCTTCTTCAGCATGAACAAGACTGATTGTCTTTGTACCGGAAATAGAAATCACATTGATTATAAACAGTAAAGCAAACAGTAAAGCAAACAGTACAAGTGTATATTTCAAAGAAAGCGGATTGATGGAGAAAGGAACAAAGGCATTCTCTTTAGCCATATACAGAAGCAGCATCTGGGCAAGTTTTGAGAAAAGAACTCCAAATATCACTCCAAGTACAATTGAAACAGCTGCAATAAACAGCGTTTCAAAAAACAGTACAACTGCAATATTCTTTTTGGACATGCCCAGAACATTGTATAGGCCAAACTCTTTCTTCCTTCTTTTGGACAGAAACGAATTGGTATAGATCAAAAAGATAACAGAGAAGAATCCAAGCACATAGATACCCAAAAAGGTAATCTGAGTGATAGAACCGACATAGTCAAGATCCGCTATTGATTCATCGAAAGAGATGAAACATAGAATATAGAAGATTGCCACCACCGAAATGGAAGTGAGAAAAAACGGAAAATAAAGCTTTCTGTTGTTTCTTATTCCACTTAAGGCAATACGCGGAAAAAATAATAGACCGTTCATCAGCATTTACCCTTGTTAAGAACCATTGTCAAAGACTTGGAGATTCTTTCATAGAACTGTTCATTGGTATTGTCGCCTCTATAGAGCTGATCATAAACTTCACCATCCTTGATAAAGAGAACTCTTGAGGCATTGCTGGCGGCTTTAATGGAATGAGTAACCATCAGAATAGTCTGCCCGTTCTGATTGATCTTTTTAAAAAGGGATAAAAGTTCATCAGTACTTTTTGAATCAAGCGCTCCTGTTGGCTCATCAGCCAGTATAATCTTCGGTTCAGTTATCAGAGCTCTTGCTACAGCAGCACGCTGTTTCTGACCACCGGATATCTCATAAGGAAACTTCTTTAACAGATCACTTATTCCAAGTTCTTCACTTATCGGTTTAATCTTTTCAGACATTTCCTTATAGGATTTTCCTGATAATACCAGGGGCAGATAGATATTGTCTTCAATATTGAATGTATTCAGAAGATTGAAATCCTGAAAGACAAATCCCAGATTGTCTCTTCTGAATACTGCCAGTTTTGATTCTTTGATCTTATCGAGGTTATTTCCATCAAGCTGAACAGTTCCTTCTGTTGCCTTGTCTAAGGCAGCAAGGATATTAAGAAGTGTAGTCTTACCACTTCCTGATTCGCCCATGATGGCAATGTATTCACCTTCATCAACTGTGAATGAGATATTCTTTAATGCTTCGACTGAATTTGTGCCTAAACGGCTTTTGTATATTTTTTTAAGGTTTTTTACTTCAAGTAACATATATAAAACTCCCTTCGATTATTATCTTAGGGAGTTTACTTTTAATTCGACATTGATTTGGCTTACATTAATCTAACAAAAATGTAAGTTATTCAAAATCATACATTTTCTTATTGAACTCAAGAATGACCTTTGTACCATTCTTTTCTTTTGACTCAACTTTTATCTTTATGTCAAGTTTATCGCATATGCGTTTAACCAGATAAAGTCCAAGTCCACTGCTGGTCTTATTGTTACGACCATTGAATCCTGAGAAGCCTTTTTCAAATATCCGTGGCAGATCATTTGCTGAAATACCGATGCCTGAATCTTCAATTATCAGGTTGTTTTTCTCACCATAGACTTTGATATAACCTTTTTCTGTATATTTAAGTGAATTGGAGATTATCTGTTCCAGTACAAAGGAAAGCCACTTTTCATCAGTCAATACCTTAAGACCTGTTTCTAAAAACTCAAACCTTAGTTTCTTTACGATGAAGTCATTGGAATAACTTCTGACAACATCTTTGACAATTGAATCAACATCGCTCTTTTCAAACACAAAGTCAATATTATTGTCTTCAAGTTTAAGATAATTGACGGCCATCTTGACATATCTTTCAATACGTCCAAGTTCTATATTCAAAAGTCTGCTTTCTTCGCTGTCATTATTCTCTAACATCAGTTTTGCCGATGCGATAGGAATCTTAATCTGATGAGTCCATGTAGCATAGTAATCAGAAAGTGCTTCATATTTCATATTGAAACTGTTTTCTATTTCTCTTTGCTTTTCAAGAAGCTTCATCACCATTTCCTGATAGGCAATAATTTCTTCATCCTCACTCAAAGGCATTTCAGCATCTCTAACAAGAATCTCATCAGTAAGTTTTCTTAAATCTTTGAACTGACGGTATTCTTTTAACATGTTAAGCACAAAGATAATAATTATAAGCGTATAGGACAACGAAAAAGGATAGAGAATATAGATTGTATCAATTCCTGAAAAGATAAAGGAAATAAGAAAAACTATGGCAATAATCGCAACAGCAAGTATGCCATAGAAGTGTCTTACAATATATGATCTGAAAAACCTATAGAACAATGTAGCCAACTCCTACTTTGGTTTCAATAAAGTCTTTGATACCGTATGACTCGAGTTTCTTTCTTAGACGATTAATGTTGACAGTCAGAGTATTTTCATCAATATAGACATCAGTCTTCCATAAAGCATTCATCAGCTTTTCACGTGATACAATCTTTCCTTTGGACTGGATAAGTTCAAGAAGTATACGATATTCATTCTTGGTCAGATCGATTGACTGATCCATGTATACAGCTTCGTTGGTGGCAATGTTAAGCCTTAATCCATGATGTTCAATAACTTCAGAATCACCATGGTAATCATAGGTTCTTCTTAACAGTGCCTGTATCTTGGCAATAAGTATCTGCATATCAAATGGTTTGGCAACAAAATCATCACCACCCATATTGATTGCCATCAGTACATTCATATTCTCAGACATTGAGGAAATAAAGATAATCGGTACATCAGATATCTTTCTGATTTCTGAACACCAGTAGTAACCATCATAATAAGGTAAACCGATATCCATCAGAATCAGGTCAGGTTTATAGTCAGTACATTCCTGTAAAACATTGGAAAAATCTCTTACGACATAGCCCTCATATTGCCATACTTTAAGCTGTTCAACTATCGAGTCTGCAATTGTTCTGTCATCTTCAACAATAAATATTTTATACATGCAACTATTATACCAAAACAGACACAAAAAAAGCCTTCCATAAGGAAGGCTAAAGTCAATTATTTAACAGTCAGATTGTTGAATGCGTATGTAGCATTTACAACGATGTCTTCAGCAACAGTGATGCCTTCGTATTCGCCATACTGAGCCATGCCACCGATGTTGTAGATCTTAGACATATCGTATCCAGCTGCATCCAGGATAGCCATGAAGGTCTTGATACGTCCGCCAGACTGACACATCAGGAATACAGTCTTGTCTTCAGGAACTAAATCATGAAGGATATCGATTGATTCTTCATAAACTGGTTCAAACTTGCCATCAACCTTTTTGAATAACTGTGGTTTTTCACTAGAACCGTCAGCAGCTTCATCATAGATTAATCCGAAGAATGGGATACATTCAAAGTTTCTCATGTGCTTTGTAGCGAAATCTTTGTAATCTCTTGCATCAATGTAAACAACGCCTTCAACATTTGCATATTCAGCAAAGTTTGCAGCAGTGATACTTGAACAGTCTACTGAATAATCAGTTAAAGAACAAGCTACTTCATTTCCATCTTTGTCAGAATACTTCTTTGATTCGTCACGTGCAGCTGGTAAATCAGCAACAGTCTTTGCGGGTTCTTCGCATACTGGACATGGTTCAGCTTCACTAGCACAGCCAGCAAGAAGAAGAACAGCTAATAAACATACTAATAGTTTTTTCATTATTTTTCTCCTTTAATTTTGAAAATTACTATCTGTAGCATGGTACTCATATAAAGCTTCCAGCATCAGTATGATGTTGTTTGTAGAAACAGATGCACCGGCGAAGTCATCAATAGAGTAATTCTCTCTACCCTCTCCACTTGCGAAATCTGCATCATTAATATTATCAACTGGGCCTACTTCACTAGAGCACTCAGCTATAGACTTTATGTAGTTTCCATCTTTCCCAATAAAGAACGGAATGTATTCTTCCTTAAGAGAAATCTGTTTTTCAACAGGGAATGGCTGGCCATCCTTTAAAGCATCAGGATTATAGTCATACATGACATTTGTACCTGGCATCGGATGGGTTGTACCGGTATCTCCCCAGAATCCGGCAAGATAATCATCACCGGCAGCACTTGAGTCATAATCAAATGACAGGGTCTTTATCTTGGAATCAAGATAATTGCCACTTTCAGGCAAAGTCAGTTCAACGTATGCTGTCTGCCAGTAGTTTACATTGGCAGCACGGCATGTACATGAAAGATAAGTTACCTGATATTTTATATAGCGCTTGCTTGCGTATTTGAAATCAATAAACGCATAGAACTGATCAATATCTTTTGGACCATTGATATGGGTAATAGGGATTACAGCTACAGTATTTCCTCTTCCAGAAGTTGATAAAGCTCCAGAATTAAGTACTTCATTTACAGCATCAATATCGATTACAGCACATGCTTCATCTTCGCTGGAATCTTCAGATACATTTCCAATCTGAATTGTACATCCTGCTGCAGTCAGTAACATAAGCGCTACAAACATAAGCTTAATTAGTTTTTTCATAATGCTAATACCTCTGTCTTTATATTAACATGTTGTAAAATAATTACATGAAATATGCTCTCACAATACTCTTTTGTATATTGCTTTGCGGATGTACGGTCACAAACACCCCATACAACAGCACAAATAAGACTGAAATTATAAAAGTTAAGAACTATCTCGGTTATTTTCAGGATGAAGACGGCAATATGGTATTACCGCTTAATACCGACTGTTATCTGACAACCGTAAGAGATGATCTCAAGCAGGAAATGATTGATACAGCATCAAAGATGCTCTTTGAATATCACAGACTTCTTGATTCTCACAAATACTACAGAGATGAAAATGGAAACAGAATAATCAACCTGAAAACAATTAATTCAAACTTCAACGAAGAAATCATCATTGATGAAAAGCTTTATAACGCAATCAGGGAAGCCATTGAAATCTCCATACTGACAAAAGGTTATTTCAATCCAACTATCGGCAAAGTAGCCGATGTCTATGAAGGAAGATTTCTTTCCTATGAAACAGAAAACACTGATCCTGATTCCAAAAAACTCGAAACAGCAATGGCAACAGTTGTACCGTATGAATTGCTTGAAGAACACATCATTCTAAATCCTCAAAAATCATCTGTAACACTTATTCCCTACAACGGATATGAGTTTGAGATTGACCTTGGCGCTTTCTCTAAAGGCCATGTTTCAGAAATGATTTACAATAAACTGATCAGTTATAATTCTTCCTTTATTCTTAACTGCGGTTCTTCTTCACTTATTACCTACAGCAATCCTGATGAAAATGTAAACTGGTCCATTGGAGCAAAAGTACCAGACAAACCAGATGAAACACTGTTTGCATTCAAACTGAACAACGGTGCTCTTTCAACTTCTGGAGATTATGAACAGTACTATCTTCTAGAAGACGGTACAAGAAGACATCATATACTCAATCCTTTCACCGGTGTATCAGAAAACTATTATCGTGAGATTCTTCTTTCATGCAATGAAAAAGCCGGACTTATGGATGCCTTCACAACCGCGTTGTACTCTATCGAAGACATTGATGAAGCAATCTCAATGATTGAAAATATTGAAGATTACTATGACATATCTATTAATTACTGCTTTGTATCAGAAGGATACAGATTAACAGTAAATAAAGCTTTCTATGATGAATTCATTATTCAGTATAACTCCAGCGACATAAACAAAATCGAGGTAATTGAATGAAAAAAATAATTCCCTTATTTGTTTTATTACTGATGACTTCTTGCGCTCAAGAAGAAAATAAAACCATAAAACTTCCTGACAAAGAAATTCCTGAGTCAGCAAAGATGTCTGACTCTCCATTATCCGCTACAAACATTGACCAGTATTTATTTATTGATGGAGTCATGTATGTCGATACCAGAGATTCAAAACAGTTTAATGAAAATGGTCATATCGCCGGATTTATTAACATTCCTTTCTACGAAACAATTGCCTGCTTTGAGGCAAAAGAAAACATTCTTTTCAGAACAAGTAAAGTAAGAGATGAATCCGGTAAAATAACTGCCAATATCGGAGATGTCGGCAGTTATACAGCAAACTACATCGAAAGCGAAAAATATCTGAATGAACTCTTTCCAAAAGACAGACAGATAGTGTTTATTGCCACGGCCGGAGTTGAATCAGCCTATCTGATAAATCTGCTCATTCAGTACGATTACAATCCTGCTCTTCTGTATAATGCCGGTGCTGTTGAAAACTCTCTTGCACCAAACATCGCCTATTTCGACATTGATAACGCACATTATCTCATTGAAGGAATTGATACATACACTCAAACAACAACGTATGTATGGCCTCAATTAACACCCGTAACAAAGTAAAAAGCCATCGACTGATGGCTTTTATTGTTAATCCTTAATTGTAATTGTTTCTCCGTCAGGTCCAGGAGTATTGGCAAGATATTCAACAATCTTGTCATGAGCATCCTGTTTAATAGGAACACAGACAATCATGTCAAGTTCTTTCGTAATCAGAGCATTCGCAAGACCACCACAGCCAGAATAACCACAAGCTCCACAGTTGTAACCAGGAAGCATAGCGTTTACTTCTTCAAGTCTTGGATCTTCTTCAACATGAAACTTCTCAGATGCAAATGCCAGCAAGGCACCAAGAATAATACCAATTACAAGTAATGCCAGAAATGAGTAAATCATAGTTTTTCCTTTCTTGAAGGATTCAGTTCACATGAAGTGATCTTACATCCTTCACAGTCTTCTGTGAGTTCTTTACATCCTTCAGGTTTAGGTGTTTTTGAATTGAGATAATATCCTACACCGAATAACGATGCCAGAACCGCAAACAGAAGAATTGCCCAGATCATTAAGCGATACCAGCCAGTCCGGCAAATGCCAGAGCCATCAGACCGGCAACGATAAGACCAATAGGATTGCCCTTGAATGGTTTAGGAGTAGTTGCATAATCAAGTCTTTCACGAATGCATGAGAACAGATACATAACTACCAGAAATCCTAGTGGAGTAGCAATAGAGTTAACTATTGTTTCAATAAGATTGTAGCCCTTTGAGATATTGTCCTGAGCCACATAAAGAACAGTACAGTTTGTTGTAATAAGTGGAAGATATACACCAAGTGATGCATATAAACCAGGCATATTCTTCTTCATGAACATTTCAACAAACTGAACGAATGCAGCGATAATCAGAATGAATGAGATAAGCTGCATATATTCAATACCTAATGGTTTAAGAATAAGATACTGAACACCATATGTCAGCATACTTGCAGAGAAAATAACAAAGATTACTGCAAGTCCCATGCCGATTGCTGACTTTGAGTTTTTAGAAACTCCTAAGAATGGACATACACCAAGGAACTTGGCTAATACGATATTGTTGATTAATACGGCAGCAATAGCCATAGATAACAGTTTCATTATTTCTTAGCCTCCTTCTTTTCTTTAGAATTGATGAATGCAAACAGTGCTGCAAGACATGCAAATGTGAAGAATGCACCAACTGATGTGCCAAACAGTGAAATAGTATAGTCAGATAACTGAGGGATACCGATTCTGAAAATCAGCTGTGACATATCAAACGGATTGTACAGAGAAACCCAGGCAGTAGTCAGGAATTCTCTGATGCATGACATTACAACAAGTGCAAATGTATAACCTAAGCCCATTCCAAGTCCATCGATGATTGAAGGAAGAATAGGATTCTTCTTGGCAAACGCTTCTGCACGTCCAAGAATAATACAGTTAACTACAATCAGTGAAAGGAATGCGCCTAATGCATCGAACAGTGCAGGCAGATATGCATGAACAAGAAGTTCAACAACAGATACCAGTGTAGCAATAATTACGATGTATACAGGGATTCTGATTTCATCAGGAGTGATTTTCCTGATTGCGGAAATAATCGCATTTGAGAAGATAAGAACCAGGGTTACACAGATTCCCATTCCCAGTGCATTATTTAATGAAGTTGATAAGGCAAGAGATGAACACATGCCAAGGAACAGACAGAATACTGGATTTTCCTTTATAAAACCATTTTTAAAGTTATTCATGTGACCTCCTTACTTAACCTTTTTGTAAGCCTCAAAGGACTTAGCCATAATCTCTTTCATTGCAGTAGAAGTGAATGATGCACCAGCAAGCATATCAACATCTGCTTCGCTTTGAGCACCTATATAAAGAGACTTGATGTTGCTTTCTTCAAAACATCTTGAGCCAAAACCGTTTGTCTCCTGCTGCTGTAAAGCAACCACGTTGTCGATCTTGCCGTCATTAGTAATTCCAACTAAAGCAATAATAGGAGTAGATGAATTATAACCGGTAGCAGTAGCTTTAAAGATATAGCCTTTACCAGTTACTTCGTAGGCACCGATGACAGTTCCTGATTCATCGTTATATTCAATTATCTTGAAATCAGCACCTGGGTACATAAGTTCAAGGTTGGCTTTTTCTGAGGCAACAGCTCTTTCCTGAATGATAGGTTCTGTAAGTGAATTTACAAAGCCGAGAATCAAACCGGATAAAGCTGCAACAATTCCTAAGAATAAAGCAAGTTTAATTGTCTTTTTCATTATTTGTTAGCCTCCTTTAATGCAGCCTGTACAGCAGCATTTACAGAGTTAGATGTATAGGTAGCACCACTCACTGCATCAATTTCATCAGTTAAAGATACACCTTCAAATTCAGCAAGCGCATCATCAGCTGTGGCAATCGTACCAACTCCCTGAGTATCAGAGAATACTGTACATTTTACAGATACGACTTTACCGTCAGTAATAACGATTTCAAATTCATTGTCTGGTCCGCCTTCCAGTGCATGGAATCCACCAGCAGTTACGATGTATGTATCACCATCAACTGATTTTACAGCTGCAGGATATTTGGAAAGATCAGTATCAGCAAATGTGCCAGTTACACCAGCATCCTCACTTGCGCCAGCTTCTTCATCAGTTCCGCTTGCGCCAGCTTCTGCGTCAGTTTCTTCTTCAACTGTTTCACTTGCACCTGCATTTGCATCTACAGCATATTTTCCAGGTTCAACTGAACAAGCAATCAGTGCACCGCATAACAGTACACAGGCAACTGTTCCAAGAGTAATAGCAATGTTTCTCTTGTGGGAAGTAATCTGTTTAGAAGAGAACAGTTTATCAATTGCAGGAGAAATCATATTTGCAAGTAAGATTGAGAATACAACGCCTTCAGGCATATTGCCTAAGAATCTGATGGCAATTGTAAATAATGCAGCCAAAGCAGCAAATACAATCTTGCCTGGACGAGTCTGTGGATTGGTTACCGGATCAGTAAGCATGAATACTGCACCAAATGCAGCACCACCGGTAGAAACAAACATCAGCGCATAGTCTATACCTAAGCCTTTAACAAGACCGGCAATAGTAGCTGAACCAAATAGCAGTCCAAGATATGTAGCTGGAATTCTCCAGTCAATTACATCCCAGATTGTCATCCAGACACCAACAGCAAGGATAATCAGTGTACATGTTTCACCGATTGCTCCAGCATAGTTACCCATCAGGATATTGAAATATCCACCATTAGCTTCAACAAATCTCAGATATGAGTTTGCATCAGCAATCCAGTTCATCTTTGCAAACTGAGTAGCAATTGTAGCACCGGTAACGGCATCAAAAGCAGTTCTTGTTGCAAATGATGAAATAATAACGGCTCTACCTACAGCAGCCGGGTTAAAGATATTCTGACCGAATCCGCCGAATACCAGTTTACCGAACACAATAGCAATAACAGTTGCTACAGCAATCGCATAAAGTGAAGTATTTGCCGGAACAGTAAGTACAAGAATCAGCGCTGTAATTGCAGGAAATGAAGTAGAACAATGTTCACCAATGTTCTTTTTCATCATCAGTGCGTAAATAACTTCGCAGACGATTGATGTCACTACTGCAACAAGAAGCAAAAGCAGTGTATTTACAAGATACTGTTTTCCGCCGATGTTATATGAGTTATATAAGCCATATGCATAGACAACAAGTAAGCCAAGCAATAATCTTGTCATTACCTTACCAGTAGTCAGGTTACGTCTAGGCATTGGTGTTGCTTTAAATTTGTATTCCATACCTTACCCTCCTACTTCTTTCTTAAAGCCATGACTTTCTTGGCTCTTCTGATCATTTCAGTAACTTCAATCTTTGAAGGACAGATATATGTACACATACCGCATTCAACACAATCATTTACATGTAATGTTGAAAGTCTGTCTACATCGTTGAATCTGTATGCTTCAGTTATGGTAACTGGTTCAAGTGAACTTGGACAGTGTTCAACGCATCTTCCGCATCTAAGACATGGATATTCCTGATATTCTTTTGGTTCAAATACGTTAACCGCATTGGAAATAGGCGTAATAGTAACAGTATCTTTTGTTACACATGTTCCCATCATTGGTCCACCCATTACAATAACTGCTGGATCATTTTTAGGACCGCCGCATGCCTTGATCAGATCTTTGATTTCTGTACCGATACGGCAGATTACATTATGAGGTTTTGCAATATTGTCACCAGATACTGTAACGATTCTTTCGTACTGATAGCACTTCTTTTCACTTGTTTTGGCAAGTGTAATAGCTGTAGTTGCATTGGAAACAATTGCGCCAGCTTCAATTGGCAGTTTGTCATAACGCTTATGAAGCAGTGTATAAACCAGCGTTCTTTCCCAACCCATTGGATATACATCCTTACATGCTACAACTTCAATGTTTTCTTCATCTTTGAAAAGTTCATTGAGTTTTGTAATAAGGTTTGCATGAATAAACTTCATACCGATTAAACACTTCTTGGCATTGGATGCTTTAAGAAGCAGTTTAACACCATCTTTGAAGTATTCCATGTTTTCCTCGATATTACGGACATCAGCAGTAATATAAGGTTCACATTCAATCGCATTGATGATTAGTGTTTCACACTTGTCGGTTGAATATTTCAGATATGAAGGGAAACCGGCACCACCCTGTCCGATAAGGCCAATCTCCTTCATGTAATTGATAATTTCTTCTTTTGAAGATTCAAGTGAAATACTTGAAAACTCCTTTTTACGATCTGCGTGATCATTTTTAATAATCACATGATCTGCTGGTCTTAAGCCTGCAGACATTCTTTTTTCAATTGCAACAACTTCTCCAGACACACTTGAGAATACAGGAACATAAAATCTGTCATCCCTTTTACCGATGAGATCACCAATCTTGACTTTGTCACCGACATTCACACAAGGTAAAGCAGTGTGTGAACCGATTGCCAAAGAGATTGCAACTTCATCGCAATGGATTTTCAGAATTTCATTGGTTTCTGTAGCTTCTTTGTGACCACGAATACGTTTCTGCATTGGTCCAATTAAAAAAGCCATACTAAAATCCTCCTAGACTTATATATTTTACACTAAAAAGAACATGTAAACCGCTTACATGCTCTTTATTAATAATTATTTATTGTTATTTTTTTCTCTTGAAGCTTTCTTGTAGCGTTCAAGTTTTTCTTCCTTGATTTTTCCGCGGATGAAATCACGGTGTTTCTTACGCTTGATTTCTTCTATCTCACGGTTTTTCTTCTTCTTATAGTTAGGCTTTACTTTTTCATTCTTGCGGTAAAGACGTTTAACAATCTCTTTTTCTTCTTCAGAGAATCTGACTTCTTTCTTTGCGGTTGGATTTACAGCATTCTTCCATTCTCCGTTTTTGAAGTCTTTGCATGAAAAGCTTATACCCTGTTTAACAAGTGCCTTGATGGAAGGAATGTCTTCCTCTTTGTATAAGGCATAACAGACGCCTGTTTTTCCGTTTCTGCCAGTTCTTCCTGCACGGTGAGTATAGAATTCAAGTTCCTTAGGAAAACCCATGGAAACAACATGTGATACACCTTCGATATCGATACCACGTGATGCAACATCAGAACAGACGATATAACTGTATTCCTGTCTTTCAAGCTGTTTCATGGCTTTCTGACGGTCTCTTGAAGAAAGTCCTCCATGAATCAGAAGTGTACGATAACCATTATCTTTCAGATATTCATATGTTGCATCAGCTTCATCCTTGCTGTTGGCAAAGATCATACAGACAAAAGGTTCAAATCCCTTAAGTATTTTTAAAAGTGTTTCTTTATAATCCAGATGCTTGCATGGAACAAGCGTATGTCTGATCTGAGGATTACGCTTGCTGTCTTCTACTTCTATAACTTTAGGATTATTGAGGTATTTCTTTACAAACAGTCTTAGTTCTTTTGAGAATGTAGCGCTGTAACAAAGCACTTCCGGATTTTTAACCATATGTGAAAATACAGCATCAATATCCTCTAAAAAACCATAGTCCAAAGTCATATCCGCTTCATCAATGATGAACATCTGAACAAAGTCAACTCTTAATGCGTTTGACTCAAAAAGATCCTTGATTCTTCCAGGTGTACCAATGACAATATGAGGAGCTTTTTCCATCTTGGCAACACTCTTCTTTTTATCGGTTCCACCAGCCAGCATCGTAATTCTTAAATCAGGCATTGCTTCTTTCATTACCATTGCATTTGTATATACCTGATATGCCAGTTCTCTTGTAGGAAGTGAAATCAGAACCTGTGTTTTATCAGATAACGGATTGATCATTTCCATAATCGGAATCAGATAGGCATGAGTCTTACCTGTACCGGTTTTGGCAATCAGAACAACATCCTTGTTGCCTCTTGTGTAGTTAAGACATTCATTCTGAACAGAAGTAAGTTCTTTAAATCCGTTGGCTTCAATAAATTTAAGCGTTGTATCTTTTAACTGTTTATTCATACCCTACAATTGTAGCACATGCTAAAATTTAAACATGAACGTAATTCGCGTAATACCTTCAGGCTATTGCAAAGGTGTCGTAAATGCCATTGAGCTGGTCAAGAAAACCAGAAGTGAATATCCTCTTGAAAAGATCTATATTCTCGGCATGATTGTGCACAATTCTTTTGTCACCAGAGAACTTGAAAATCTTGGTGTAATTACTCTTGATGACTCAATAAAGTCAAAAGAAGAGTGGATTGATGAAATAGATGACGGTATTATCATCTTCACTGCCCATGGCATTTCAGACTCAATAAAAAACAAAGCCCTCAATAAAGGCCTTTTCTGTGTTGACGCAACATGTGAAGATGTATTAAAGACAAAAGACCTTATTAAGGACTATCTGAATAAAGGATATGAAGTAATATATCTTGGCAAAAACAACCATCCTGAAGCAAATGCTGTAATATCTATCTCAAAGAATATTCATCTGATCACGAAGATTGAAGATGTCAATGATCTGAATATAAAAAATGAGAAGCTGATTCTGACTAATCAGACAACCATGTCTTCGCTTGAACTTAAAGAAATAATTGATGAAGTAAAAAAGAAGTACCCTTCTGTACTTGTCAAAAACGACATCTGTCAGGCCACTTCATCAAGACAGAAAGCCATCATGGACCTGAAAGATGCTCATCTTCTTTATATTGTTGGTGACATCAAGTCAAACAACACCAATATGTTGAAGGAAATCGGCATTAAATCCGGTATTGATAAAGTTGAACTTATCAGCGACTATACAATGATCAAAGATGAAGATCTCACTGTCGATACAGTATACGTATCAGCAGGAGCCAGCACACCGCCAAAACTTATCAATGAAGTAATTGATTACTTAAGGAACAAATAACTATGATCAATATTATATGGGATATGGATGGTACACTTCTTGATTCATACAGTTCTATTATTGACAGTATTGTAAAGACATTAAGAAGTTTCAATCTTGAATATGAATACGAATATATAAAGGACTATATTCTGGCTACTTCAACCAGCGACTTTTTTAAGCATGTAGAAAAGGAACATGGCATCAGTACCGATATGTTTCTGGAGTATCAGAAACTAAAACCTAATGAAGAAGAGATAAAACTGATGCCCCATGCCAAAGAAGCACTTGACATCCTTAACAGTAAAGGCATCGCAAACTACATCTTTACGCACCGTGGTAAATCAGTCTATACAGTTTTAAAGAATAATGACATTCTTGAAATCTTTGCTGATATTGTTGATGGCGCGATGGGCTTTAAAAGAAAACCCGAACCTGACGCAATAAACTATCTTGTGAATAAATATTCCATGGATAAAGAAAATACCTACTATATCGGTGACAGAGAGATAGATGCCAAGTGCGCAAGAAACGCCGGTATCAGAATGATATTCTACAGATCTTATGAAAAAACAGTGATGGATTCATCACTGTATGATTATAAAATTGAAGATTTAAGTCAGCTTAAAGATATCTTTAAGCTTTAAATTTTCTAAGCAGTCCCTTAATAGAAACATCTTCAAGCTGCAGGATTTCCTGTGGCAGTTTCAGTTTTGAAGTAATAAATAGATATGTAAGAGCCATACCGATTCCCAGTACTCCAAGTATTCCAAGATTCAGAAGTCTTGATATCTGGCCAAATGGAATAAAGTTGCGGATGATAGTAAACAGCACAACAACCGTCAGTGAACAAATGACAATCTTGACAGTGCAGATAAAGATACCCTTCTGTTTAAGCCTGAACTTTTCTTTGAGGATGAATATATAAAGTCCAATTGCCACAAGTGAACACAGTACTGTAGAATACACCATGCCTTCCGCATGATATTCTCTTACCATCGGGAAGAATGAACCGAATTTCACTACAAACGAAAGCAGCAGTATTACAATAGCTTCTTTCTTCTGTCTTAAAGTAATCATGATACTTGAAAGAATTGGAGCAACAGTATCTGTAAAACCGGTAAGTGTAGAAAGTGAGAACAGATATGAACCAAGTTCAAGATTGTTCTTGCCGTACATTACAAAATAAATATCATCACTGAAGAAAAAGAATACCAATAGACATGGAATCAACAGATATAAAACAGTCTTGAATATCTGAGTAATCTGTTTTGAAAGCTGTTCAAAATCCTTCTTTTCATATGATTCGGTCAGATAAGGAACAAGACCGCTTGAAAATCCCAGTGTAAGTACCTGCGGTATAGCCAGTAGCTTATTGCAGTTGGCCTGCAGAATTCCAAGTGACAGTTTTGCCGATTCAATATCCATTCCAAATCTTGTTACATAGTCAAGGAAATAGGTTGTGTTGACAAGTGTACTTGCTGAACCGAAGAATGAAATAAAAATATAAGGAAGGCCTAAAAACAGAATTTCTTTTATAAGTTCTTTTTTTGCCACTTCATCGCTTGTCTGGGCTTCTACAAGTTCTCTCATCTGCCTGTCATCGCTTCTGGTATTGAGTTTGATGAAGATTACAGACATAAATGCTGCAAGTCCGGCAGCAGCCATTGCAATATAGATGGCAGTGATATTTGAGAATTTAAGGACTCTTACAAAAAGATATCCACCGGCAAGTATTGTAAATACCCTTACAAACTGTTCAAGTACCTGGCTTGATGCATACAGGTCAAGTCTTTTAAGTCCCTGATAATATCCACGTAATGCACTTAAAAACGGAACAATAACTACTGCAACAGTCAGAATTCTGAAGATTATCTTCAGGTTTTCAACGTCTTCATTACTTGCCATTGCACCCATGGATTTGGCAGCCAGCGGACCAGAAACAAACAGGAAGACAATCGCAACAACAAACGTCATTCCCATAATGATTGATGTACCGAGTTTCTTGACCAGTTTGGCTGTCTTATAGTCTTCTTTTGCACAGTATTTGGCAACCATTGCCGCAATCGCAAAAGGTATACCGGCACCTGATATCTTCAAAAGAAAGTCATAGTATGTATAGGCAATAGAATAGAAAGACATATTAGCTTCTCCTGCAAGAGCACTTAAAGGAGAGAAGTAAATAAGTCCCAGTGCTTTTGAGATAAAGACGCCAAAAGAGCTCGTTAGAGCTCCGATAAGTAATGACTGTTTAATAGCTTTATTTTCCATAATATTTACTGAATATTGATTTTTATATACTCACGTTTTGTATTCAGCAGATCTTTTGATTTCCACTGTACCAGTACATACAATTCACATTCACTGTTTAAAGTAGTACCGGAAATAACAATTCCTGCATAGTATCCTTTATCAGGATTGGTCTGATTAGGAATCATTGTATAGGTTGAATCTTCAAATACGCCAACATTTGCTGCCATATTCTTTGAGTAGTCAACTCCTTTTTCAATTGCCACGACCTCAACATCGTACATGGCAACTCTTGGTTTATCAATAGTGAGATAGAAACTGAAGTTTCCATCAGCATTTCTTACTTTTTCACCGCTTATTTCGAAGTAGTCAGAAGTCTCATTAAAAGTATCATAGGCATTAATGAGTTCAATCATATCCTCGTACTTCTCATTTGGATCGGCTTCTTTTTCTTTGATAAAAGAGCATCCGGAAAGAAGAAGCATCACAAGAAGAACAATTAATTTTTTAGAAAGTGACTGCATACCAGTACTTCTTACCCTTTTTAATGATGGTGAGTTCTTTATTGAACGCATCAGCCTTATTAAGTTTAAAGTCAATGTCAGTTACTTTTTCGCCATTGACCATAATTGATGAACCGTTGATCAGATCTCTGGCTTCACGCTTTGACTGACAGGCATTGAGAGCGATAAGTGCATCCATTATTGGTGTACCATCTTCAATCTGTACTTTTTCAAAGTCAGCAGTTCCATCTTTAAGTTCTTCAATAGATAGTTCCTTGATGTCACCCTTGAAGAATGTATCAGCAATCTTTACGGCTGATTCATATGCTTCATGTCCATGAATGAAAGTAATAACTTCTTCAGCCAGTTTCTTGTGGGCTTTTCTTAAATGTGGTTCTTCTCTGTTTGAAACTTCTAAAGCTTCAATTTCTTCTTTTGGAAGGAATGTAAGGAACTTCAGATAATCAATAACTTTTGAATCTTCTGAGTTAACAAAGAACTGATACATTTCATATGGAGAAGTCTTCTTGCCGTCAAGCCAGATAGCCTTGCCGTTTGTCTTGCCGAACTTTGATCCATCAGACTTGGTCAAAAGAGGCATAGTGAAGCCATACGCTTCTTTGCCGTCTTTCTTTCTGATCAGTTCAATACCGGCAGTAATATTGCCCCACTGGTCCTGTCCTGCTACCTGCAGTTCACAGTTCTTTTCATTATACAGATGATAGAAATCATATGCCTGAAGTGTCATATATGAGAATTCAGTATAAGTAATACCTTCTTCAAGTCTTCTTCTTACGATGTCTTTGTTCAGCATGTATGGAACATTGAAGTATTTTCCTACATCTCTCAAGTAATCGATATAAGAGAATTTTGAAAGCCAGTCGTAGTTGTTTACTACTTCAAAACCGAACAGTTTCTGTGCCTGTTCCTTCAGACAGTTGAAATTGTGTTCAACTGTTTCTTTAGTGATCATTGGTCTTTCAGCATCTGGTTTAGGATCACCGATAAGTCCTGTAGCGCCACCAACAAGAAGGATTGGATTGTGTCCTGCATCCTTTAATCTTTTTGAAATAAGGAAACTTGAGAAGTGACCGATATGTAAAGAATCACCTGTAGGGTCAGTACCGATATAAAAAGTCATACCGCCTTTGTTAAGTTTTTCTCTCAGTTCTGGCGAAGATACATCCTTAATAAGTCCACGCCATTCTAATTCTTCATATATACCCATATTTACTTAGTAGTCTCTCTTTCCTGTAATAAACAATTTAAACATTTTTCTGTTTCTTCAACTTCTTCACCCTTTAATATCTTTGTCATAACACGCATTGCAATAGCGCCTACATCATAGGTTGGAATAGTGAATGCTGAGATTTCAGGACGAACCATTGAGTTGAATTTTGAATCTGACATGCAGACAAGTTCAAGATCTTCCGGTACTCTGATGCCATTTTCTGTAGCTGCATTCAAACAAGCAAAGCACTGTGAATCACGGTTTGCGATAACAAGCTGATGTTTGTGAGTCTTGAAATAATTCTTAAGGAACTTATATGTAGATCTTGTTGAATTTGAAATCTCAATAAAGCCATTGAATTCCTTGCCATGTTTTCTGAAGGCATTTGATGCACCTTCTTTCATCTGGAAGGTAATATTTGAATTCTTTCTGTCTTCAAGTACGACAATATCATCAATACCACAGTTAAGATAATCATTACATAACTCTTCAACAGCTTCCTTGAAGTCAATGTATACAGAACAGATTGAACTTGAAGAAATCTTTGAACCGATGACAACCATTGGAATATTGTACTGTTCCAACAGTTTTGTAGAATCGTCAAGAATCACTTTGTCGGCATAGATGATTACACCATCAACTCTTGATTTGATTGCTGAATCAACAATCTCGTTGAAAGAAGTAACACCTTCAGTAATAGTATGCAGATATATATTGTAGTCATAAAGTTTTGCCACATCGCATAGACCGTTGATTATTGAACCAGCCTGTGAAAAACAGGTCTGAGGAACAATCAGTCCAATTGTGGTAGTTCTTGACAGTGCAAGGCCCTGGGCAATCGCATTTGGACGGTATCCAAGTGCTTCAATTGCTGCAGCAACTTTTTCTTTTGTTGCTTTCTTTACAGCACCTGATCCATTGATTACACGTGATACAGTTGCCAGAGAAACACCAGATTCTTTTGCTACTTCATAAATAGTAATCTTCTTCATACCTACTCCTTATCTTCCATAAGCCATTCCTTTAAAGGATTGGCGGATACTTTATTCTTTTTAACTTCGGTTTTTTCTTTATTCTGTGGCTTAGCTTTCTGTTTGTCTGCCACACTTTCTTTACCGCATTCTTTTGAAACTCTATCTACAAGTTCATTGCTTCTTTTGACTATATAATCAAGTACTTTATTGAGCTCTTCATCATCCTTAACCCTCAGGCATATATCATCCAACATGGCTCTGGATTTTTTCAGAACTTCAATTGCTTTTTCAATAACAACAGTATTCTTTTTATCATGGGCATCAAGTTCTTTTAGTTTACTTATATCTTCTTCAAGAAGATCCATGATGCCAAGTATTTTTTCTGTAAGATCCATTCTAATCGTTGATAATGTCGTCAGGACTTGGTTCTCTTGTTTCTTTTTCTTTCTGTTCTTTATTGAAATACTTGTTTTTGATTTCGTCGAAATTTGTGACTACATAATCCTTTGTAGTTTTAACAGCATTGACTGCCGCATCATGTACAGAGTCAACAGTCTTTGAAATCTTGACTACTGTGTCAAGTGGAGCCTGAGCCTTTTCAATTGACTGATTAGCCAGGTCTACTGTGGTTGATGTTTTATCGATAGTTTTATTCAGTGATTTTACGGTTCTTGTCAGATGAATAAGGAATATCATCAGACAGATTAATACAGCTACACCAAGGATAGGGAGTAACTGTTCAGATAAATTTTGAGCTGCTTCAATAAATTCGTTCATAACTAAAAAATCTCCTTATTAACATTGTAAGGTTTTATGAAAATATTTTCAATAAATTATAAGCGTTTTCACTACAGATACTTTTTGGTCATTTCTGCAATGTTGTAAATATCTTTACTTGACATGAATACGAAACATGCACCTTTGTGTTCAGACAGCATTTTTGCGCCCTTTTCGTCTTCACTTAAAACAATAGAACCAGGAAGTCTTTCTTCAAGATAATGAATATCGATATCTGTTCCATCCTGTTTGTCATCAATGCTGGTAAATTCAAGAAGGTATACCTTATCAGCAATTTTCAGAGCATCCACAAATTCGTCAACAAAGTACTTGACTCTTGAAGCACGATGAGGTTTGAATATGGCGACTATTTCTCTTTCAGGGAATCTTTTTCTGGAAGCTTCAAGTGTTACCTTTACTTCAGTTGGATGATGGGCATAATCATCAACCAGAACCGAATCTTTATATCTTTCAACTACATATCTTCTCTTAGGTCCATGGTATGACTGAAGCGCTGCTTCTATAACCTGATGATCAAAACACATCATTGTTGATAAAGCTATAACACCAAGTGCATCAAGAAGAAGATGATCTCCAACAAAAGGTACACTGTATCGCCATACAAAATTGCCTCTAAACATCAAAGAGAATTTTGAGCCGAATTCATTTTCTTCTAAGTCAGTAATATAGAAATCGTTATCTTTTTTAAATCCGAATGAAAATGCCGGTGTATCAAACTTAAGTTTTCTGCACCATTCATCATCACCATTATAGAAAACGGCTTCTTTTACATTGTGCACATATTCCTGATAAGCACTGAAATAGTCATCTTCATCTTTAAAGTAATCAACATGATCTATTTCAATATTGTTGATAATTGCATAGTCCGGATGATAGGCAATGAAATGTCTTCTGAATTCATCGGCTTCAACGCAAAGCCATTCGCTGTCCTTATCAAGATAGCCTTCACCATCACCAATCAGATATCCGGTCTTTTTGAATCTTTCAAAGACAGTCTTGACCATTGTGGTAGTAGTAGTCTTTCCATGGCTTCCGGAAATGGCAACTGTCTTATAGTTTTCCATCAGTTTTCCTAAGAACTCATGATATCTGTAACAGGTACATGTCGTGTTGTTTCTGGCAGCGACTACTTCTTCAAAGTCCTCAAGAAAAGCATTTCCGATAATTACGGTCATGTTGTCTTTAATGTTTTCTTTATTGAAATTCAGTATCTGAATATTCCTTTTAACCAGTTCGTCTTCTGTAAAGAAGTGTTTATCAAGGTCAGAACCCATAACATCTTCACCAAGATCCTTAAGCATTACTGCAAGTGCAGCCATGCCTGTACCCTTAATACCGATAAAATAATACATTAATCTCTGTCCTCTTTAAAAAGATCTTCAAACAGGTCTATTTCCTGTGTATTGGAAAAACCTCTTTCTTCATTGAGTACCTGACGGTAGATATTCTCATCTATGTCTTCGCTTTGATCAACGAAGTGTTCTTCAGCTTTTTCAAATTCTTCTTCTATTTCTTCATTTATGAAAAGATTGTCTGAATCAGAAAGTGTATCATTCAGATCAGGTTTCTCTTCAGGCTCCTCTTCAATTATGAAAGGTTCATAATTCTTTTCAATCTTGTATACAGAAAGATTGTTGGTAGCAGTAAAGTCATTCTTTACATCTGTACCATAGATTGGGGAAATGATTGTGCCAAGATATGACTCATAATTATTGGTCCTGACCGGTGCCATATTGGTATTGAGGTCGGCATCATTCTTTTTATCCAAAAGACCAAACATTGGTGAAAGATTGGCAGTCAGAGTATATCCGCTTCCATCCCCTGCTTTTGCACTTGATGGATCTTCGGCCTTTCTTATGTGTTTTGCCTCATCCATGGAAATGAAAGATGATCTTCTCTTGGTTATAGTTTCAGACTGTTTATCTTTTGAATACAGATACTCTTTGGCATTGGCTGTAGCAGGTGTTTCGTTTGTTTTTTTACCACCTGAAAACCTGACGTCCTCTAATGGAGCATCAGCTATTGTGTCAACATCATCACTGTCATCTGTTTCAAACAGAATATCAATAAATTTCTTTCCGATATCGTCTCTCATCTTTTTCCCTTTTAAATATAATACTACAAGACTAAACTATTTTTCTTCGCTTTCTGTATTCGTTGAAAGTTCACTCAGGTATCCCTGCTTAGGTATAACATACTGGAACAGGTCAACCTGCTTTCTTTCAGCATTTACAATATCCGTTGCTGTATAGCCCGCAAGTAATTCATCAGCCTTTACAGAGGTACTTCTTGCCAGAAGGAACATATGTTTGGTTGTCTCATATGCTTCTTCTTTTAAAGTGTAGGCATACATATTCACCTCATCCGACATCAGATGAATCATATAGTATGTATCACCTTCATAAATCTTTACAAAATAATTTATCAGACGGGTATCGATATTGCTGTAGGTACCACCTTTTTCATAGATAAGCTTATCTTCATCAAAAAGGCCTTCATCAGCAAGCGAATAAGCCTGATAGTGGCTTCTGGCAATCATGCCGGCTATATTTATATTCAGAACAATTCTTGAGTTGGAATAGCCGAAAACAATGCTTTCATCAAAACATTCTTTTTCAACCATATCACTTGGAAGATAATATGAATAATATTCAGTATGATTATTGGCTCTGATATCAAGTGACTCATTTGCTTTTGAAAGATAGTCATCAAGACTGTTTTTCATAAAGTCATAGTTATATACGGTACACCCTGTAAGCAAGAGTACAGATACAATAAGAAAAATTAACTTTTTCATCTTTATAATTTTAACACACTAGATTATCAAACCTTCTTTTCTGAATGAATAATAACCGGTACGGGAAACAATAATATGATCAAGCAGTCTGATATCCATTAATGACAGTGAACTGCCTATTTTATCAGTCAAAGAAATATCGGCTTTTGACGGAATCAGACTTCCTCCAGGGTGATTATGGGCAATGACAATAGAGTCAGCATGAAGAAGAATCGCCCTTCTTAATACTTCATCAATTCCGACTAAAGAACTTGTTCTGGTGCCTTTAAAGAGAACTTCTGATTTGATTATAGAACCCTGTCTGTTCATGAACAGAGCAAAGAATTTCTCAGTACTCGAAAAAGCAATATTGAATCTGATCCAGTTGGCAAGATTTTCCGGTGTCTTTATTGTCTCTTCTTCTACCTTGTTTAAAGAACTCATTCTTTTGGAAAGTTCAATAATCGCCATCAGTTCCATTGCTTTGGCCATACCGAAACCTTTAATATCCAACAGTTCCTCATAGTCATAGGAACAGAGGTTTTCAATACCTCCTGCTTTATCCAGCACTTCTTTACTTAATTCGATAACATTTTTCTTCTGGCATCCGGTCTTTAAGATCAGTGAGAGAAGTTCTTCATCCTGTAAAGTTGAAATACCATACTTATATGCCTTCTCTCTTGGAAGCAATTCGTTCATTGATTATTTTCGCTGACAGTTTCGTTAAAAGAATGCCTGCTAACGAAGCAATACTATCAAGTATTACATCGCTTAACTGCATAGACCTTTCAGGCACAAAGTACTGATGTACCTCATCTGAAACAGCATAAAGAACACAGATAATAATTGCTGTTTGTATTTCTTTTTCTGTATATTCCTTCATCGTAAGACAGGCAAGTATACCAAGCACCATATAGATAAAAATATGTGCAGCTTTACGTATAAGAAAATGAACGAATTCATTATTGAGAACTCCACCGAACATAAAATTCATCACTGCCCTGCTTTCGCCTCTTGATGCCGCTCCGTTTCTTGAAGAGAAGAAATAAATGAGCGCCATCCACAAAACAAGCAGTGCTGTCTTAACAATCTTTTTATTCACAAAACTATCATACACTCCTTTCACATACATATTTGTACGCAAAATCTGAAATTCCTTTTTAAACATACAAAAAAGAGCAATTTTCTTGCTCTTTTTGGTAATTAGATAATCTTGTCGATGTGCCAGATATCATTTACATACTCATTGATTGTACGATCACTTGAGAAGAATGAAGACTTGGCAATATTGATCAGACATTTCTTAGCCCAGGCATTTCTGTCCTGATACATTGCATAGGCTTTTTCTTTTGCTGCACAGTATGAAGCAAAGTCAGCCAGCAGCATATATTCATCATTTCTTGTAAGTAACTCATTAACGATGATTTCATAATCATTAGGTTTGGTTGCAAACAAGTCAGAATTGATCGCATCAACCACCTTCTTGATAAGCGGATTATTGTCATAGTAATCCATAGAACGGTAGATAATCCTGTTTCTTTCAACTTCATCTGCCTTCATACCGAATATTACAACGTTGTCATCGCCAACTTCTCTGGCAATCTCAACATTCGCACCATCAAGTGTGCCAAGAGTTACAGCACCGTT
>DCHD01000023.1:35620-42555 GCA_002315565.1 Solobacterium sp. UBA1761
TTACCTGTACCAGAAGCTTCCTTGCCGGCAAGAGAAATCTGTTCAGAGATATCTGCGGCATTCAAAAGTTTTTCAGCCAGTGTTACACGGTAATTAGGAAGGAATACAACCTTGATATATTGAGATACATATGGGTCTCTGTCAATCACATTGCCAACGCAGCCGATAAGCTTGATGACTTTCTTGGCAAAGATATATGAGGAATATGCCTTTCCGGCAAAGATAAATGTAGTCTTTGGAATCCTGAAATTTGGATCTTCCTTGAGTCTGATATACAGCGAGATAACATACATAATGTTAAGAAGCTGTCTTTTATAGGCATGAATACGTTTAGCCTGTACATCAAAGATAGTATCAGGATCAATTTCAATGCCTATTTTTCTGCAGTATTCTGACAGAAGTACTTTACGTGTGTGTTTAACTTCCATGAACTTTTTCTGCAGTTCAGGATCATCAACATATTCCATGAGAGCTTCTATCTTTGAGAAGTCATGTTTGAAACCTGTACCGATATAGTCTTCAAGTAATGAAGTAAGTTCAGGATTTGACGCAAACAGCCATCTTCTTTGAGTGATACCGTTAGTCTTGTTGTTGAACTTTTCAGGCATCAGTTCATAGAAAGATTTGAATACATCATGTTTAAGGATTTCAGAGTGGATTTCAGCAACACCGTTTACAGAGAATGAACCGATAATTGACAGATTGGCCATTCTTACCTGATTGTCACTTACAATAGCTACAGAGTTGATGAACTGTGTATCTCTTCCTTCGTTCAAAAGTCTGATCTTGAACTGTCTGTCAATTTCTTCAATAATCAGATAAATTCTAGGAAGCAGTGTTCTGATATATTCAACAGGCCACTTTTCAAGTGCTTCAGCAAGCACAGTGTGGTTTGTATAGGCAAATACCTTGGTTACAATATTCCAGGCATCGTTCCATTCATAGTTGTATTCATCCATCAGGATTCTCATCAGTTCAGGAATAGCCAGAGCTGGATGAGTATCATTCAGCTGAATAACGACTTTATCAGCCAGATTGTCGAGGTTCTTATTAACCTTAAGGTGATTTCTGACGATTGATTCAAGTCCTGCACAGACAAAGAAATATTCCTGTTTAATACGCAGGTATCTACCTTCAACCTTTGAATCATCAGGATAAAGATTCAGGCAGATGTCTTCAACATCATTCAGATAGTCACGGTAGTTCTGACCTTTTGGAAGGTCATCACTTGCTTCTGCTGACCACATTCTCAGGTTATTTACTACACCATTATCAGCGCCGACAATCGGTACATCATATGGAACAGCAAGAACATTTACGGCGTTCTTGTGGTTGAATCTCAGTCTGTTTGATTCATCACGGTATACTTCAATATCACCATAGAATCTGACATTTACGGATTTGTCAGGTTTTCTTGTTTCCCACTGATTGCCAAGTCTAAGCCACTGGTCAGGAACTTCAACCTGAGTATTCTGAATAATAATCTGCTTGAACAGACCATTTTTATATCTGATAGTATTGCCGTTTCCGCTGTAGCCCAAAGTAGCAAGCGAATCTAAGAAACAGGCTGCAAGTCTGCCAAGACCGCCATTACCCAGACCAGGATCAGCTTCAAGATCTTCAATTCTGTTGATGTCGATACCAAGATCAGCAAGTCCATCCTTAACTGTAGTATAAGCACCCATAGCCATCAGGTTGTTGGTCAGCATTCTTCCAAGCAAAAATTCAAGTGAGAAATAATAAAGCTGTTTCTTGCCGTTATCTCTTGCTGTACGGTTAGCCTGTCTTAAATTAAGAAGTTCTCTTGACTTGATAAGTCCTAAAAGAACGGTATATTTTTCTATCTCGTTTGCTTCTTCAACATGTTTTCCATATGTAGCCATTACCAGTGACTGATAAGCCTTCTTAAAGGCTTCTTTACCGGAGAACATTTCTCTCATGTAACTGTAGTCGGTCTTTTCCATATATTCACCCCTTGTTTAACAAATCTTCTATTTCCGCAAGTTTTTCGCCATATGCGTCGTTATTAATTTTCTCATATTTTTTCTTCATAAACTGCAAATATTCCTTAAATTCAGGAAGTGAGCGTTTACAATTCAAAGGTCCATACTCAATTTCTCTTTTATCGAGCTTTTTTCCCTTTTCAGTATTGAAAACAATAATCTCATACCAGAAATCATCTTTGACTATAACCTCGTCAAGAATCGTATATTCATGGTCACTTATATACTGTCTTAACATTTCAGGATGTTTGTTGATCTGAACGATAAGTCTTTTGTATCTGCTTAAATCTTTACCTTCGAAAATATGCTCAACCGTATGATATCCCATACCGGAAATCGTAACTACATCTACATCTGTTGGACACTTATCAAGTCCGTCAGCAAGTACGGTTACAATTCTGTCTTCATATCCTCTTAACTTTATATTCTCTTTTGCCGCATTGAGTGGGCCTTCCTTGTTGTCGGAAGCATAGACTTTCTTTGCGATATCATTTTCAATCAAAAAACAAGGCAGCAAGGCATGGTCAGTGCCCACGTCATAAACTGTCTCGTTCTTGTTTATAAGTTTTGCTATTTCAAGTAATCTTTTAGATAACATCAGTTATGAATATATTCTTTAAGTCTTGATGACTTTGAAGGATTCTTCAGTTTTCTTAAAGCTTTGGCTTCAATCTGTCTGATACGTTCACGGGTAATACCGAACATATTGCCAACTTCTTCAAGAGTTCTAGGACGTCCATCATCTAATCCGAATCTCAGTCTTAAGATAGCAGCTTCCTTTTCAGTCAGTGTCTGTAAAAGAAGATTGATGTCATCCTTTAACTGCTGCTCATTTGCATACTGTTCAGGAGAGATAACTTCCTTGTCGGCAATGAAGTTTGAAAGATCAGTATCATCATCTTCACCATAGTTGGCGTCAAGTGATAACAGATCAACTGAAATCTTCTTGATTTCATCTACCTTTTCAGCAGTGATGCCTTCACCCATTTCATCAGCAATTTCCTTTGAAGTAGGTTCACGGTTAAGCTTCTGTGAAAGAGCCTTTTCAACCTTCTTCATCTTGTTGATGGTTTCAACCATATGTACAGGAATACGGATAGTTCTTGCCTGGTCAGCAATAGCACGGGTAATTGCCTGTCTAATCCACCATGTAGCATAAGTTGAGAACTTGAATCCCTTTGTATAGTCAAACTTGTCTACAGCCTTGATAAGACCGATATTGCCTTCCTGAATAAGGTCAAGGAAAAGCAGGCCTCTATTTGTATACTTCTTGGCAATTGCAACAACAAGTCTCAAGTTGGCAGTGATAAGTTCATTCTTGGCCTTTTCATCGCCCTGTTCAATAAGTTTAGCCAGTTCAACTTCTCTGTCATAGGAAAGAAGGTCAACTCTTCCGATTTCCTTAAGATACATCTTTACCGGATCACTTGATTTGTCATATGAAGCTGCCTTATAGTCAATGACAATCTTTTCCTGCAGATTGTTTTCATCATCATCTTCATCGTCAGAACCGATTGAATCATCTTCAAAATCATCTTCAAGTTCTTCCATGTCTTCTTCAATAAGAACACCGTTCTCATTCATCCAGTCATAGAATGCTTCTGTTTCTTCATCACTTAGTTTTAAGTCAGATAAAGCTTCAACAACATCCTTCTGAAGGACTTCTTCGCCATTAGTTACATTCTTGTTTAAAAGATAAGTTTTGTATTCATTGATATTTGTATATTCTTTTTTTGGTTTTCTTCCCATAATGCACCTCACTTCACATATGAACCTTTAAGTTCCCTCATAATGTTCTGATACTCAAGTAACGCCTTTTCGCTTGCCAACTTGTCGACAACGTCATTCTTTGAGATTATCGTCTTGAGTTCTTCCAGTCTGAGTTTCTTCAGTTCAATCTTCTCTTTGTTTATAGCGCCCATCAGAATCTCTTCGCTGAACTCTTCAGGAATAAGTTCTGAAGTTGACAGTGTCGCAATTAAACTCTTCAGTTTTTCATCTGTCAGGGAGTCATAAAGACGTGCAGCCTGACAATTATCGTTTTTGCGGTAGTCATCAATAATAGCGCTTGAAAGTTTCTGATTATCGCTGTCTAATAGACATCCTAATTCCTTCTTAAAGATAGTTGTTGCTTTGTAGGAAATCATCATCTGTGAAAGAATGATATATTCGGCCCTTAAAAGCCCGTCAACACTATCGCTATACTGCGGAATTACTTTATCATTATACTCTTTTTTATTTACCTCATTAGGTCTTTTTCTGATCTTGGTAATCTCCGTAAGAGCATTGAAATAATTCTCAATATCATCAGGATCTTTGAGCAAAGAAATGATGTTCAGCATCTTCTCGTGATACTCTTTACGATCAGAATAATTATCGAAATTAATATTGCGTTTATACTGTTTGAGACAGTAATCAATATAACTGATTCTTTTGCCTGACAGGTCTCTAAGAGCATTCTTGTCGTATTTGGCAATTATTTCATCAGGATCCAGTTCAGTATCATTGTCAATAACAGAGACATTCATGCCTTCAGCAAGTGCCCTTTCACCAAGTTTCAGGTTGGCATTGATACCGGCATTATCGCCATCATATCCCAGTACGAGATTGTTTGTTAAAGACTTAAGAAGTTCCAGCTGTCTTTTTGAACAGGCAGTACCAAGTGTAGCGACAACATTGTAGATACCGGCCCTGTAGTAGGCAATAACATCCATTACGCCTTCTACAACTATCACAAAACCGGATTTCTTCATATTCTCTTTGACACGGTGATAATTGAATATCACATTGCCCTTGGTATAGACTTCAGTCTCACCGGTGTTGATGTACTTGCTTTGTGCATCCTTTTCCGGTGCTCTTGCAGAGAAAGCAACAGGATTACCATACTGGTCATGGATCGGAAAAAGTACACGGTTATAGAAGATGTCATTCATGCCGTTAGACATCATACGGGTAATACCGACCTTAATCATGTCTTCATCTTTGAAGGATTTGCTTGAAAGATACTTGTACATGACATTATTGCTAGGATTGTATCCAATCTCAAAGGCTTTGATTACTTCTTCATCGATTCCCCTGCCTTCAAGGTAAGCTTTTGCAGCCTGTCCACCCTGTGTTGCAAGCAAGAGATAGTTTGAATACTTGACCATAGAGTCAAGCACATCATAGTCTTTCTGATAAGGGCTTACTTTCTTTGGCTTATCGAGTTCCACTTCAATTGGTTTACCGATTATCTTTGAAACTTCAACAACAGCCTCAGGAAAAGATATCTTTTTATAATTCTCTACAAAACTGAAGACATTGCCGCCATTTCCGCAGACGAAACACTTATAGATCTTTTTATCTTCACTTATTGATAAAGATGGGTCATGGTCATCATGAAAAGGACAAACAGCCGTATAGCCCTTGCCCTTTTTTACTAGTGGAATGAAATGACCAATAACCTCAGTTATTGACGCCTCATTACGGATGGAATTGATTGTGTCTTCGTTTAATCTCACTAGAATGCAATTCTTTCCTTGATGTAGTCTTTAAGTTTTGCTATTTCAACTCTTTCCTGTTCCATAGTATCTCTATGTCTTACAGTTACAGAGTTATCGTTTTCTGAATCAAAGTCATATGTGATACAGAATGGAGTGCCGATTGCATCATTTCTTCTGTATCTTTTACCGATAGAACCTGCTTCATCGTATTCGCAATGGAATTCCTTAGACAGATCTTCAAATACCTTCTGTGCACCTTCGCCAAGTTTCTTTGAAAGAGGAAGGATGCAGGCTTTGACTGGTGCAATTGCAGGATGCAGATGCATAACAACTCTTTCGTCATCGCCTTCAAGTTTCTGTTTTTCATAGGCATCGCAACATATCATAAGGAACAGTCTTTCAACACCTACTGATGGTTCTACACAGTAAGGAATATATTTTTCATTTGTCTCTGGATCAAGATAGTTAAGTTCTTTGCCAGATACTTCTGAATGTCTGCCTAAATCATAGTCAGTTCGATCGGCAATACCCCATACCTCACCCCAGTCAGTGAATGGGAAAGCATATTCAATATCACTTGTTCCTTTAGAATAGAATGCCAGTTCTTCAGGATCATGAGGTCTGATTCTCAGTTTTTCTTCATTGATGCCAAGCTTCTTAACGAAGTTGTAGCAGTAATCAACCCAGTATTTGTACCAGTCTAAATCAGTACCAGGCTTGCAGAAGAATTCCAGTTCCATCTGTTCAAATTCTCTTACACGGAAGATGAAGTTACCAGGAGTGATTTCGTTACGGAATGACTTACCGATCTGACCGATACCGAATGGAATCTTCTTTCTTGAAGTTCTGGCAACATTGTTGAAGTTTACAAAGATACCCTGCGCTGTTTCAGGTCTTAGATATACTACTGATTTTGCATCTTCTAATGTACCGATATAAGTCTTGAACATCAGATTGAAAGCACGCGCACCAGTAAAGTTATGTTTTCCGCATGTAGGACATACAACATGATTGTCTTCAATCATCTTGTCCATTTCTTCAAATGACTTGCCTTCAGCAGATAAACCAGTAGCATTTTCAATCAGCTGGTCAGCTCTGAAACGGCCTTTACATTCTTTACAGTCAACCATGGCATCAGCAAATCCCTTAAGGTGTCCGCTTGCTTCCCATGTCTTGGTATTCATCATAATTGCAGAATCAATACCGACGTTATATGGAGATCTTTCGATAAATTCTCTCCACCATAAATCCTTTATATTTTTCTTTAAGAATGAACCAAGAATACCGAAATCCCATGAGTTTGAAAGACCTCCATAGATTTCTGATCCCTGATAAACATAACCTGTTGTTTTCAGATGTGTTACGATTTCGTCAAAATTATACTTTTCCATAAATAATCCCCTTTAAAACAATATATTATATTATTATAAACTGTACCCTTTGTCAAGGA
>DCHD01000015.1 GCA_002315565.1 Solobacterium sp. UBA1761
ACCATCCATTTGTTGTGACATAGCCATAAATAAAAAGCTCTTTCGAGCTTATTTATTTTAATTAACCAAGAGTAGCAACAGCTTTTGCTAAACGAGATTTCTGTCTAGCAGCATAGTTCTTGTGCTTGATGCCAGAAGTGATTGACTTGTCTAACTGTTTGTTAGCTTCGTTTAATGCGTTTACTGCAGCATCTTTATCTTTTGCTTCAACAGCAGCTAATACTTTCTTGATAGAATTCTTTAAACGTGTCTTTTCAGCATTGTTTGCTAAATTCTGCTTAGCGTTTGTTAGAGCTCTCTTTTTCTGAGATTTGATATTTGCCATAGCTCCTCCTTAATATTTAATCGCTATTTGATTATACCACAATGAAAGAAGAAATCAATGATATAATTTACAGGTATGAAAGAATTAAGAACTGTATTTATGGGCACGCCGGAATTTGCGGCAAATATACTCGAGGGATTGCTTAAAGAAGACTTTAATATTGTTGCTGTTGTAACTCAGCCTGATAAGGAAGTTGGAAGGAAAAGAATACTGACTCCTCCTCCTGTCAAAGAAGTTGCACTTAAGCATAATATCCCTGTTTTACAGCCCAGAAAAGTAAGAAATGAATACGAAGAAATACTTGAATATAAACCTGAACTGATTATTACTTCGGCTTATGGTCAGATTGTTCCTGGTGCACTTTTGGATTATCCGAAGTATCACTGTATCAATACTCATGGATCTTTGCTTCCTAAGTATCGTGGAGGGTCTCCAATCCAAAGATCAATAATCAATGGTGAAAAATATACCGGAATGACCATCATGTATATGAATGAGAAGATGGATGAAGGGGATATTATCGTCCAGGAAAAGCTTGAAATTGCTTTGGAAGATACAAATGCTGATATCTTCAGAAAACTCTCTGATATGGCTTTAAATATGCTTCTGAAGCTTGATTTAAACAATATTAATCCTATTAAACAGAACAACGAAGAAGCAACTTATGCATACAATCTGACTAAAGAAGATGAATACATAAACTTCAATGAAGATGTTATGACTGTCTATAACCATATCCGTGGACTTTTAGATAATCCTGGAGCATATGCAGTGCTTGATGGAAAGAAATTCAAATTCCATAAAGTAAAATTTGTTTCTTCTAATCATCCTGTTGCCGGTACTGTAATCGGCATGAATAACAGTGCACTTGAAGTGTCATGCATTAACGGTTCAATTCTTATTGAAATGATTCAGCCCGAAGGCAAGAATGTCATGACGGCAAAAGATTTCTATAATGGCCAGGGCAAGAATCTGGTAGGAAAGGTATTTGACTATGGATCAAAGTAAAATCAGAAACTTTTCTATCATTGCCCATATTGACCATGGCAAATCTACGCTAGCTGACAGAATCATCGAACTTACCAATACAGTAAGCAAAAGAGAAATGACTTCTCAGATTCTTGATGACCTTGAACTGGAAAAAGAAAGAGGTATCACCATCAAGCTTAATGTTGTTCAGCTTAAATATGAAGCGCTGGATGGTGAAATCTATACACTTCACCTTATTGATACACCAGGACATGTAGACTTTACCTATGAAGTTTCTAGATCACTGGCTGCCTGCGATGGAGCGATTCTTGTCGTAGATGCATCGCAGGGTATAGAAGCTCAGACTCTGGCAAACACATATCTTGCGCTTGATAATGATCTTGAGATTATTCCGGTCATCAATAAAATTGACCTTCCAAGTGCTGAACCTGATAAAGTCAAAAAAGAAATTGAAAATATCATCGGACTTGACTGCGAAGGTGCTCCTTTAATAAGCGCTAAAACAGGACAGAATGTAAGGGACGTGCTAGAAGCTATCGTTCATAAGATTCCTGCTCCAAAAGGCGATGTCAATGCACCTTTAAAGGCCTTGGTATTTGACTCTTACTACGACTCATACCGTGGTGTAGTTGTTTTCATCAGAATCAAAGATGGAAAAGTTAAAGTTGGAGACAAGATCAGATTCTGTGCTAACGGAAGTGAATATGAAGTAACTGAAGTTGGTGTAAAAGTTCCAAGAGAAGTTAAACGTGATTCACTTGAAGCAGGCGAAGTAGGTTATCTTTGTGCTTCTATCAAGTCAATTCAGGATGTTGATGTCGGTGATACCATCACTCTGTCTGATAGACCTTGTGCTGAGCCTTTAAAGGGTTACCGCAAAATGAACCCGATGGTTTACTGTGGAATGTATCCAACAGATAATGCCAGATACAATGACTTAAGAGATGCACTTGAAAAACTTCAGCTGAATGATGCTGCTCTTACTTTTGAAGCTGAATCTTCAAAAGCGTTGGGCTTCGGTTTCAGACTTGGCTTCCTTGGTTTACTTCATATGGAAGTAGTACAGGAAAGGCTGGAAAGAGAATACGGACTCAATCTTATCGCAACCGCACCATCTGTTGTTTATAAGGTACACATGACCGATGGCAGCGTTATTGATATCGATAACCCTTCATTAATGCCTGACAATACACTTATTGACTATATTGAAGAACCATATGTAAAAGCCGGAATCATGGTACCTAATCAGTATATCGGTGCTGTAATGGAATTATCACAAAGCAAGCGTGGTACATACATTGATATGGAATTCATTGATGATAACCGTAACCAGCTCAACTATGAAATACCTTTAAGTGAAATCATTTTTGAATATTTTGATAAACTGAAATCTGTTTCAAGAGGCTACGCATCACTTGATTATGAACTTATCGGTTACCGTAAGAGCAATCTTGTCAAGATGGATATTCTTCTTAATGGCGAAGTAATTGACGCATTGTCAATTATTGTTCATAGAGACTTTGCTTACCAGAGAGGCCAGGCAATAACAGTTAAACTTAAGAAACTTATTCCAAAGCAGCAGTTTGAAATTCCTGTTCAGGCTGCCATCGGCAACAAAGTTCTTGCCCGTACCAACATCAAATCTCTTCGTAAGGATGTTCTTGCGAAGTGTTATGGTGGCGATATTTCAAGAAAGAAGAAACTGTTAGAAAAACAGAAAGAAGGAAAGAAGCGTATGAAGGCAGTTGGTTCTGTTGAAATTCCGCAGGAAGCATTCATGGCTGTTCTTTCACTTGATGACGACAACAAATAATGACTGAACATCTTTATCTTCATGTACCATTCTGCAAAACTATCTGTTATTATTGTGATTTCTGTCACAGAGTATATAACAGAGATACGGTTTTAAAGTGGCTTAGTGAAGTTAAAAAAGAAATAGATTCAAAGAATATAAACAGAAATCTGAAGACTGTCTATATTGGTGGAGGTACACCGACTTCTTTAAGCAAGGAAGAACTTAACAGTCTTTTGATACTATTGGATCCATATACAGATGAAGTTATTGAATATACTGTTGAAGTAAACCCTGAAACACTTGATGAAGAAAAGGCGAATATTCTTTTGAAACACAAAGTAAACAGGGTATCTCTTGGTGTACAGTCATTTAATGAAAATCTGCTTTCTATGATGAACAGAAAACACTGTATTAAAGATATAGAAAACTGTATTGAACTTTTAAGAAACAAAGGTATTAGTAACATCAGCTGTGATCTGATGTATTCTTTACCTCTACAGACAGCTGATGACTTTTTAGACAGCCTGAATAAACTTGTTAAGATGGATATTCCTCATATATCGTTCTATTCCTTACAGATAGAAGAAAACTCTGTATTCGGCAAAAAAGGCTATACAGCACTGGATGAAGATACTGAGGCATCAATGTATGAAATGGGTAGAGATTATCTTGTTAAAGAAGGTTACAGACAGTATGAAATATCCAATTACTGTAAACCTGGATATGAATCAAAACACAATATGGCTTACTGGTACTATAAGGATTTCTATGGAATATCCTTAGGCGCAGCCGGTAAAGAAAATCATATGAGATATCAGAATACCAGAAATTTTGATGAGTATTTAAATGGCAATTACATTGATGAAACAATTGAACTTAGTAAGAAAGATGAGATGTTTGAACATCTGATGATGTCACTTAGACTTTTAGAAGGTCTTGATCTGAATGAGTTTAAAGAAAGATACGGCAGAGATTTTAAAGATGTCTATAAAACAGAACTTGAAAAATCATTAAAAAACAATGACGTTTATATTAAGAACAATCATCTTGTATGCAATAAAAGAGAAATACTTAACACCATACTTCTTGAGTTTATGGAGGATTAGCTATGGAATACAGAATAATTGAAGAAGGATTCAAAACCGAAGATATATTAAGACTTTATGCTGAGACTTACTGGGCAAATAAAAGAAGCAGAGAAGATGTTGAAAAGATTCTTTTAAACAGTGACTGTTATGGAGTAATGGTTGAAGATAAACTCATTGGCTTTGCCAGAATAATAAGTGACCATGTGACTACTTATTATCTTGCTGATGTTATTGTTTTAGAAGCATACAGGGGTAATGGATTTGGATATGAACTGTGCAATTACATTCTTTCAAAAGAAGAATTCAGACATATGAAAGGAATTCTTCTTACGACTACTGCTTACGGACTTTATGAAAAGTTTGGGTTCAATGTCATAAATAATCGGGCAATGCTCAAAGATAAGACAGAATAACAATTCCTGGGTTTGACTCGAAAGGAATATTTGTTATAATAATTGTGCTTTATCCTGGGTTTTAACATTAAAACTCCAAGTTATTACTCGGAATAAAGATAGAAAAATAAAGGAGTAAAACTATGCTATCAAAAGAAGCAAAACAGGCTATCATCAAGGAATACCAGTTATTCGAAGGTGATACAGGTTCAGTTGAAGTACAGGTTGCTGTATTAACTGCTGAAATCAACACTCTTACTGAACACATGAAAGTTCATAAGAAAGACTTCCATTCAAACAGAGGTCTTCTGATGAAGGTTGGTAAGAGAAGAAACTTCTTAGAGTATCTGAAGAGAACTGACGTTAACAGATACAGAGAATTAGTTAAGAAGTTAGGTATCAGAAAGTAGTTATCTGGAAAGTCGCTTATGCGGCTTTTTCTTTTTGTTAAAATATTTGTGACCATAGAATAATAATTAATCACTATATATACGAAAGGAGCAGATATGAAGGATGAAGAAATAATTGATCTCTATTTTAAAAGAGATGAAAACGCCATAAAAGAAACCGACAGCAAGTATGGTAACTACTGTTATGTTGTTTCCAACAATATCCTTAATAATCCTGAAGATGCAAAAGAATGTGTCAATGATACTTTTCTGACAGCCTGGAACAAGATACCTCCAGAAAGACCGTATATATTAAGTGCTTTCTTAGCGAAGATTACAAGGAATATATCTTTAACAAGATATCGTCTAATGAACGCCCAGAAAAGAAGCAATGATCAGGTAAGCATGTCTATTGATGAACTTGCATACTGTATTGGGAAAAACAATACTGAAGAAGAAGTTGATGCAGATATCTTGAAAGATTCAATAAATGATTTTCTGGCACTTGAAAATGAGAATGACAGGAAGATATTTGTCATGAGATATTTCTATTTCTACAGTATTGAAGAAATTGCTGAATATTACGGATTCGGATTAAGCAGGGTGAAAATGTCTTTGAAAAGAACAAGAGATAAACTTAAAACGTATCTTAAGAAAGAAGGGTATACACTATGAAAAGTGAAAATATTATTGATGCAATCGGAAAGATTGATGATGAATACATTTTAGAAGCAAGAAACAGAAAAGCTGTAAAAAGAAAACCGGTATGGGAATATATCGGCAAGTTTGCAGTTGCAGCCTGTTCAATAGCGCTTGTTGTATCATTGGCATCTGGTGCAGTAAGTATGGGCAAAATGTATGATTACAAAAGCGAAAGTGCAGACTATGCATATTCAGTCCAAGAAGAATATGAAGTCAATAATGCTTTTTTATCGTCAAATGGAACATATAATGCACTTGAGGATAATGACTTTTGTGAAAAGAAAATAATTGTAACTGGTGATATGTCACTTGAAACACTTGATCTTGATGCATCTGTTGAAAATCTAATTTCAAAAGTGAACGAGTATGGAGGATATCTGCAGTCAAGCAGCACTTTTACTTCATTGGGTTATTATTCTGATAGTCACCGGTACTATAGCGCAGTTATCAGAATCCCTTGTGAAAAGTATCAGGAATTCATTGATACACTTGGTGAAAATGACAACGTTTCATCATATTCTGAATCAAGAGAAGATATCACTGATACCTACACTGATTTAAGTGCTAAACTGGCTAATTATAAAGCTGAGGAAGCACGAATTGTAGAACTTTATAATAAAGCTTCAAGTATTACAGAAATCATGGAAATCGAAGATAAACTGACTGATATCAGATACAATATTGATTCTATTTCTTTAAGACTAAAAAACTATGATGTGGTTACTGAATATTCAACACTGAACCTCAATATTTCTGAAACGGTTGAATACCGCAACGACAGAATGAATTTCTTTGAAAGAATAGGACAGGCATTTATTGACGGATTTGTCGATTTCTTTGAAGGAGTATCTGATTTCTTTGTGGGAGTTATCTATTATCTTTGGGTTATTGTACTGGCAGCAATCGGATACATTGCTTACAGAATAATAAGAAAGAGAAGAAAAAAAGGAGCAATTAAATTAATGGTGG
>DCHD01000047.1:0-1697 GCA_002315565.1 Solobacterium sp. UBA1761
TGACCCATCATTGGGTTAGCTTCATGTAAGCCGGCGATAACAGCCTTAAGGTCTGCTTCATCCATCTTCATTTCCTTAGCAAGTTCAGCGATTTCTTTTTCGCCTGTAGGTACGAATTCATGTAGAGGTGGATCCAGGTAACGTACTGTTACTGGGTTACCGTTCATAGCTTCGTAGATACCTTCGAAGTCTTCCTGCTGTAACTTAAGTACTTTTTCAAGTGCAGCTTTTCTCTGTTCTTTAGTTGTAGAAACGATCATTTCTCTGATAGCTTTGATCTTTCTTTCTTCGAAGAACATATGTTCAGTTCTAACTAGACCGATACCTTCAGCACCAAATTCAAGAGCCTGTTTAGCATCTTTTGGAGTATCAGCGTTAGTTCTTACTTTTAATACACGTCTAGCATCAGCCCAGTCCATGAATCTCTTGAAGTAGCCAGAGATTGTAGCTGGTTCTGTAGGAATAGCTTCGCCATATACGTTACCAGTATTACCGTCTAATGAAATCCAATCGAATTCCTTATATGTCTTACCGTTAACTGTGAAGCACTTGTGTTCATAGTCAATCTTGATGTCACCACATCCAGATACACAGCATTCACCCATACCACGGGCAACTACTGCAGCGTGTGAAGTCATACCACCACGAACTGTAAGTACGCCTTCAGCAACAGCCATACCTTCGATATCTTCTGGAGAAGTTTCAAGTCTTACTAATACTACTTTCTTGCCGTTTTCATGTTCAGCTTTTGCATCTTCAGCAGAGAAGACGATCTGACCACAAGCAGCACCTGGAGAAGCAGCTAAGCCCTTAGCAATAACGTTAGCTTTCTTTAAAGCTTCAGCATTGAACTGAGGGTGCAGTAATGAATCTAACTGTTTAGGTTCAACCATCATTAATGCCTGATCAGTTGTAACTAAACCTTCATCAACCATGTCACATGCAACCTTTAAAGCAGCAGCAGCAGTTCTCTTGCCGTTTCTTGTCTGAAGCATGAATAGTTTTTCGTTTTCGATTGTGAATTCCATATCCTGCATATCATGGTAATGATGTTCAAGAGTATCACAGATCTTAACGAAATCAGCATATGCACCTGGCATAACCTGAGCCAGCTGGTCAATTGTCTGAGGAGTACGTACACCGGCAACAACGTCTTCGCCCTGTGCGTTCATCAGGAATTCACCGAACAGTTTTCTTTCACCGGTAGCAGGGTTTCTTGTGAAGGCAACACCTGTACCACAGTCGTTACCCATGTTACCGAATACCATCATCTGTACGTTTACAGCAGTACCCCAAGAAGATGGGATATCGTTTTCTTTACGGTAGAAGATAGCACGTGGGTTGTTCCAAGAACGGAATACAGCTTCAATAGCTCTTTCTAACTGAACATTAGTGTCCTGAGGGAAGTCTTCATTCTTGTTTTCTTTGTAGAAAGCCTTGAATCTCTTAACAAGTTCTTTCATGTCATCAGCATCAAGTTCAGTATCTAACTTAACACCTTTAGCATCCTTTAATTCATCGATGATTTCTTCGAATCTCTTCTTAGAAAGTTCCATAACTACATCTGAGAACATCTGGATGAAACGACGGTATGAATCGTAAGCGAAACGAGGATTGTTTGTCTTTTTAGCGATTGATTCAACAACTTCATCGTTGATACCAAGGTTAAGGATTGTGTCCATCATACCTGGCATACT
>DCHD01000047.1:1761-17452 GCA_002315565.1 Solobacterium sp. UBA1761
TTGCATCACCTAATTTTTTACCGGCCTGAGCTTCTAATTTAACTAAAGCAGCCTTGATTTCTTCCATGATAGAAGGGTTGATTTTAGCACCATCATCATAATAAGCTGTACAAGCTTCAGTAGAGATAGTGAATCCATAAGGAACTGGTAAACCTAAACTTGCCATTTCAGCAAGGTTAGCACCCTTACCACCAAGAAGTTCACGCATGTTTGCGTTTCCTTCAGCAAACATATAAACATATTTCTTGCTCATTTTTTCTCCTTTTTAGTCTATTTTGTGACTTGAATATTTTACCATATTAAATGTATTTAGACTACTTTTAAAGGTCATATTCAATAAATATTTGTATATATAGATATATAATTAAAATGACGAAGATTTCGATAATTCTCCGGAGGTCAGTTATGGAATATAGAGAACTTGGAAAAACTGGATTAAAAGTATCATTTATCTCTTTTGGTGGCATTCCTATTCAAAGAGGGACAAAAGAAGATGCTGCTGGTGCAATAGATGAACTTGAAAAGCAGTCAATAAACTATATCGATACCGCAAGAGGATACACTGTATCTGAGGAATACATCGGTAACGCTCTTAAAGGAAGAAGAGACAGATTTATTATTGCCACCAAATCCATGTCAAGAGACTATGAATCAATGAAGAAAGATATTGATATTTCTTTAGGCAATCTTAAGACTGATTATATTGATTTATATCAGCTTCACAATGTACCTGTTGGTGATATTGAAAAAGTATTTTCTGATAATGGAGCTTATAAAGCATTACTTGAGGCAAAAGAAGAAGGGAAAATCAGACACATCGGTGTTACAGCCCATTCCGTTGATGCCCTGAAGATTTTTGTAGATAGATATGCTGACTGTATTGAGACGATAATGTTTCCTTACAACATTGTTGAATCACAGGGTGAAGAAGTACTTAAGAAGGCAAAAGATAAGGGTATTGGTACAATTGCCATGAAATCTTTTGCCGGCGGCAACATTACTGATGTGAGTCTTGCACTTCGTTATATCTATCATTCAGGACTGATTGATGTTGCAATTCCGGGAATGGGAAACAATAAAGAAGTAAAAGAAGATTCAGCTGTTGATCTGACTTTGCCGTTCAGCGAGACAGAAAAAGCAGAATGCGAAAAGATCAGAAAAGAACTGGGTACTACTTTCTGCAGAAGATGTGGATATTGCGGACCTTGTACAGTTGGCATCAATATTCCGGGTTCATTCCTTTTTGTAAACTATTTAAGACACTATGAAGGACTTGCTGAATGGGCCAAACAGAGATATGCAGGTATGGCTGTTAAACCTGATGCCTGTGTAGAATGCGGATCCTGCGAAGCAAGATGCCCATATAACCTGCCAATAAGAGATATGCTCAAAAAGGTATACAAAGAATTCAAGGATGCTGGAGTTGAATAATGTTTAAAGTATTTAAAGAAAAAGACCATATTTTTAGTCTGCTCATTATATGTGCTTTTTCTTTCTGTTTAATCGGATTATTTTCTGAACCTTTTGTTAAGGTTTTTGGTGGGATAAATGAAATATTCAAATCTGAAGCAGGTTTGCTTACTGACTATATAGCAGTTGGTGGAATAGGTGCTGCTTTTTTAAATGCCGGACTGGCAATGCTTCTGGCTGTAATGGTTACAAAACTGAGCGGTGTCACTTTCTCGGGAATAAATATCGGTGTATCTTTTATCGTGCTGGGATTCGCTTTCTTTGGAAAGAACATCATTAATATGCCACCGATTATTATCGGTACATATCTTTATTCAAAACTTAAAAGGGAAGAGTTCAAAAAGAATGTCAATATTGCACTTTTTGCAACCTGCCTTTCTCCAACTGTCAACTATATCGTTATTCATGGACCTTTTCACCTGTATATCAATACACTTATTGCTGTTTTGACCGGTATTTTAATCGGCATGATTGTACCGATGGTGGCGGGTCTTACTTCAAAAATTCATGAAGGAATGCTTATCTATAATGTAGGATTTGCTTCTGGAATACTCGAGACTGCTGCAGTGGCAATTCTGAAGTCATTGGGTTATGAATTCAGTGCCTTAAATAATGTCTCATCTGGCAATAACAGATTTACCGGAACAATCATGATTGTGCTATGTACAGTTATGGCAATCTACGGCATCTTAAAAAACGGTATGTCTGACATAAAGAGAATAGTGAAGTATTCCGGTCAGTCACCATGTGACTATGTAAAGGAAGTGGGACTTCCTGCAACTTTGATCAATATGGGACTTGTCGGTTTTATGTGCACAATGTATGTAATATGTGTAGGTGGCGAAATCAATGGTCCTATTCTTTCTGGGATTCTGGCAACCATCGGTTTTGCAGCTTTCGGAATGAATTTCTACAACATAATCTGGACAACTGTTGGTATTGTACTTTTGTCGTTTGTATCTGTGTGGAAACTTAATGAGACCGGTATACTGCTGGCTGCACTGTTTTCAAGCTGTATTTCACCGATTGCCGGTAAATATGGACCTCTATGGGGCATAATTGCCGGAATGCTGCATGTTTCAATTGTAAGAAATACGGCGTTTGAGTTTGGCTGGCTTAACCTTTACAACAATGGCTATGCAGCCGGAATTGTGTGTCTTGTTATCCTACCCGTTATTAATTTCTATAATTCAATCAGAAAACATTAATAAATGTTTATTGATTGTATAAAGGTGTCTTATTTGTTAAAATCTAACATGTATGCTTAAGAGTGCAGATTGGAAAAAGTATTTAATAATCGTATCCGTAATTGCTGTTATCAGTGTATTTTTCAATTATCTGATAACTGTTGGTATTGTGCTTGGTACGCTTTGCTATTTTGTAAATCTCAAACTGGCAGAAAAGAAATTTCCAAGGTTAGATCAGAAAAGCGTTGCTGTAGGTGGTGCACTTGCAGTTATATTTGCTGAAGGACTTATTACCTGTATAATGGCTGCTGGGACATGGTTTATCGGCCGTATGCCTTGTTTTATTGGAGGCTTTGCAGCAATGATTGTTCCCAATATCTATTTCTTTATCTTTGGAAGTAAAAAATAAATGACTATTACTATTCAGTCTCAGGTTCCGGTAATTATCGGCCTGACCGCATTCATCCTGATATCTTTAAAACTCATCAACAGAAAGCTGGTGGCTTTTGATGCACTTGATAAGCCAACTGGTGTTGTAATGCTTGCTCTGACTGTTGTTGAACTGATTGAAGGGTTTGTCAATGACATCGTATCCAAGAAGTATGTCGATACGCTTGGTCCTTACATCACTTCGATTGCAGTTTATATTCTGCTTTCAAACTATGTCGGACTTCTGGGATTTGACAATCCTACAAGATCCTATTCTGTTACGCTGACACTGGCCGCAATTACATGGGTTTTGATTCAGGCTACTGACATCAAGTATTCAGGTCTTAAAGCTTATATTCATTCATTCTTTGAGCCGATCTTCCCGTTTGTAATTCCGAACTTCTTCGGCTGTATTGCACCAATGATTTCGATGTCTTTACGTTTATTCGGTAATATTCTTTCCGGTGCAATCATTATGGAACTTGTCTATTCATTCACTAACTGGGTTTCTAATACAATATTGTCTGTATTCTCTGTAGAGAACGGATTCAACTTTATCGGACCGCTGTTTGCTGCTCCGTTACATGCATACTTTGATCTCTTCAGTGGTTTTATACAGATGTTTATCTTTATTATGTTAACTATGGTCTTCATCGGAAACAAAATTCCGGAAGACGAGAAATAAAAATTTGGAGGAAATATTTTTATGGAAAGTTTAGGTTTAATTGCTATTGGTGCTGGTATCGCCGTACTTACAGGTATGATGACTGGTATCGGTCAGGGTTACGCTGCTGCAAAGGCTGTTGAAGCAGTAGGTAAGAATCCTGATGCTGAATCAAAAATCAGAACTATGCTGATTCTTGGTTGTGGTCTGGCAGAAACATGTGCCATCTATGGTATGCTTATCGCATTCTTAATCATCTTCGTATTAGGCGGTAAAGTTGCTTAATTATGAGTATTGATGTTCAGGGATCGTTATTTCCGAATCCTTTAACAATGCTTATTCAGCTTCTGGCTACTTTTGTCATCTTTTTAGCTGTCAAGAAGTGGTTATGGAAACCGGTAAAAGAAATACTGGCCAAAAGATCTGATGCAATGCAGGAAGGTCTTAACAGTGCTTTTGCCAAGAATAAGGAAGCTGAAGAATCTTTAGAAGCGGCCAAGAAAGAACTTCATGCTGCCAAAGATTCATCTAAAGAGATTATTGAGTCAGCAAGAAAAGAAGCCAATAATCTTAAACAGGAAATCATCAACGATGCCAATCGTCAGGCTCAGTCCAAACTTGATGAAGCAGACAAACGTATTAATGCTGCCAAGAAAGAAATGCAGAATGAACTTCACGATGAAATCGTTTCTGTTGCCATGGCTGCAGTAGAAAAACTGCTTGATAAGAAGGCTGATTCAAAAGATGATGAAAAGGCTATTGATGAATTTGTTAAAGGGGTTAAGAAATAATGAATGAGATTGCTTCCAACTATGCAGAAGCTCTTGCTTCTTTAGCTAAGGAAAAGAATTCTGTAGAAGTATTCAAAAAGGAAATTGATGCCGTATATGAGGCTTTTAACAATGTAGATAATCTGAAAGTCTTCTTTAAGTCGGTAAAGATTTCCAAAGAAGAAAAGAAGAAACTGTTGGAAGACTCTTTTAAGGGAAAGATTAATCCTCTTGTAATGAATTTTCTGAAAGTTCTTGTGGACAAGGGAAGAATTGAAATGTATGAAGATATCTTCAAAGAATTCCATACTCTTGCCAATAAAGAACTCGGCATAAACGAAGGTGTTGTTGAATCGGCAAGACCTTTGTCTAAAGAACAGATAACTAAACTTGAAAAGGCTGTCGGTCTAAATGTTGAACTGAAGCCAAGAATAAATACAAATCTTATATCAGGATTCAGAATTGTCATGGAGAACCGAATTATCGATAACTCCATGAGAGAGAAGATTGATAATCTGAGTTCGTTATTAAAGGAAAGGAGTTAACTTATGGAACTGAAAATCGGCGAAATAAGCGCATTAATAAAAGATCAGATCGCTCATTATGATGAGAAGATCGATGAGGAAACTGTCGGTACTGTTGTCAGAGTAGGTGATGGTATTGCGATTGTCCAGGGCTTAAAGAATGCTATGGCCAGTGAACTTTTATTATTCCCAAACAATGTCTACGGACTGGTATTAAACCTTGAAGAAGACAGCATCGGTGCTGTTTTGATGGGTAACGATACCGACATCAAAGAAGGCGATGAAGTAAGATGTACAGGCCGAATCATCGAAGTGCCGGTAGGTGATATGATGCTGGGTAGAGTTGTAAATGCTCTGGGCCAGCCTATTGATGGTGGAGATCCAATCAAAGTCACAAAGACAAGACCAGTAGAAAGAGTTGCTCCTGGTGTCATGACAAGAAAGAGTGTACATCAGCCTTTGATGACTGGTTTAAAAATTATTGATTCAATGATTCCTATCGGAAAAGGTCAGCGAGAACTTATCATCGGTGACCGTCAGACCGGTAAGACAGCAATTGCGATTGATACAATTCTTAATCAGAAAGACAAGAATGTTTTATGTATCTATGTTGCTATCGGACAGAAAGCAAGTACTGTTGCTCAGGTAGTTGAAAAACTAAGAGTAAACGGTGCTATGGAATATACAACAGTAGTAAGTGCTACAGCAAGTGAAATGGCACCATTACAGTACATTGCACCATATGCAGGATGTGCAATCGGTGAAGAATGGATGGAGCAGGGCAAGGATGTTCTTATCATCTATGATGATCTTTCTAAACATGCAGTTGCCTACAGAACACTTTCATTATTATTAAGAAGACCTCCAGGAAGAGAAGCTTATCCTGGTGATGTATTCTATCTGCATTCAAGATTATTGGAAAGAGCAGCTAAGCTCAATGATTCATTGGGTGGCGGTTCTTTGACTGCATTACCTATTATTGAAACTCAGGCAGGTGATATTTCTGCCTATATCCCAACAAATGTTATTTCCATCACTGATGGACAGATCTTCTTACAGACTGAACTGTTCAACTCCGGTGTAAGACCTGCTGTAGATTCAGGTCTATCAGTATCTCGAGTTGGTTCAGCTGCACAGACAAAGGCTATCAAATCAGTTTCAAGTTCACTTAAACTTGATCTGGCACAGTATCATGAACTTCTTTCGTTCGCTCAGTTTGGAAGTGATCTTGATGCGGCAACAAAGGCTACTATTGATCATGGTGCAAGACTTACTGAACTGTTGAAGCAGAAACAGTATTCACCACTTTCAATGGCTGAACAGGTTCTTTCACTGTTTGCAGCAAAGAACGGATATCTTGAAAAGATTGAAACTGAAGATGTCGGTGATTTTGAAAAGACAATGCACAAGTATTTCCACGAGAAAGCTCAGGGAGTTATTGATGAGATTGATGAAAAGAAAGTGCTTGATGAAAAACTTACAGAAAAGATTACTAAGGAAATGGATAAGTGTATGAATACTTATCTTAAGGTACATGGAGCTTAATAATGGCTAAAAGTAAATCTGCCATCAAAAATAGAATCAAGTCGATAAATTCTACCAAGAAGATTACCGGTGCTATGGAACTTATAAGTAATATCAAGTTTCAGAAAGCCGTAAAGAAACTGGGTATGAACAAAGACTATTCAAAGACAATTGAAGAGGTTTTTGCTTCTGTTATGCCGCATGCCGATATTGAAAACAATATGTACGCAAACGGCAATGGAACAAAGAGGCGCTTTTGTTTTGTCTTTGTATCTGACCTGGGTCTATGTGGCGGTTACAATGTGAATCTTCTTAAATACATCAAAGAGAATTTCTCTAATGATGATGAGTTCTTTGTCATCGGAAGCAATTACGGTTCTTTCTTTGAGAAAAACGGATTCAATGTTGTGAATAAAGAAATAATCTATTCTGATGAAATTGACTACAACTTCATTCAGAAGGAAATGGAATCGGCACTAAACAGATTCCTTAATAAAGAAATCGGTTCAGTTGAAATTGCATACACAAAGTTTGTAAACAATGTGACATTTGTACCATCAAGCGATACTGTTGTACCGGTTAAAATGGAAAAGGGTGAAACAAACATAGAAGTACTGATGGAACCTAATCCGAATACAGTACTCAACAGTCTTGTTCCACTTGTTACATGCAATGCTTTATATAACCGTTATCTTCAGGCAAAGGCAACAGAACAGGCTTCAAGAAGATTTGCGATGGAAAATGCTACTGACAACGCAAATGAACTTATTGAAAATCTGACTCTTGAATACAATCAGGCAAGACAGGCCGCTATCACTCAGGAAATTACAGAAATTGTTTCCGGAGCTGATGCACTATAGGAGGAAAGTATATGGAAAACATCGGAAAAGTTGTACAGGTTATTGGACCAGTTGTTGACATCAGGTTTCCTGAAGGACAGCTTCCAAAGCTTAAAAATGCCATCAGAATAAACAAGAAAACAGGTGAAACTCTTACTGTTGAAGTTGCTCAGCATATGGGCGATGATGTAGCAAGATGCATTTCTATGGGTTCTACTGACGGACTTATCAGAAATGATGATGCACTGGATACCGGTGCACCTATTACTGTGCCTGTAGGTGATGATATTCTGGGCAGAATGTTCAATGTGCTTGGTGATCCAATTGATGGATTAGGCGATATTGACCCTAAGACCAAGAAGATGCCTATCCACAGAAATGCTCCTAGTTTTGCTGAACAAAAGACAAGTGCTGAAGTACTTGAAACAGGCATCAAAGTAATTGACCTCTTATGTCCTTACGCAAGAGGCGGTAAAATCGGCCTTTTCGGAGGAGCGGGAGTAGGTAAGACTGTACTTATGCAGGAACTTATCCATAATATCGCTAAAGAACATGGCGGTAAATCAGTTGTTGCCGGCGTTGGTGAAAGAACCAGAGAAGGTAATGACATGTACTTTGAAATGAAGGAGTCAGGAGTTCTTGACAAGACTGTACTTGTTTATGGTCAGATGAATGAATCACCTGGCGCCAGAATGAGAGTTGCCTTATCAGGACTTACAATGGCTGAATACTTCAGAGATGCTGAAAAACAGGATGTGCTTCTGTTTATTGACAATATCTTCAGATTCACTCAGGCTGGATCAGAAGTATCTGCGCTTTTAGGAAGAATGCCTTCAGCTGTAGGTTATCAGCCTACACTGGCTACAGAAATGGGACAGCTTCAGGAAAGAATCACTTCAACAAAAGATGGTTCTATCACTTCAGTTCAGGCTATTTATGTGCCTGCTGATGACCTTACTGACCCAGCTCCTGCTACTACATTCTCACATCTTGATGCACGTACTGTTTTGGATAGAGATATTGCGGCACTGGGTATTTATCCAGCAGTTGATCCGCTTGGATCTTCAAGCAGAATTCTTGATCCGCTGGTAGTAGGCGAAGAACACTATGAAGTAGCCCGTGGTGTACAGGAACTTTTACAGAGATATAGAGAACTTCAGGATATCATTGCTATTTTAGGTATGGATGAACTTTCTGAAGAAGACAAGATTCTTGTCAACCGTGCAAGACGTGCGCGTAATTTCCTGTCTCAGCCTTTCTCTGTAGCTGAACAGTTCTCTGGACTGGAAGGTAAGTACGTTCCAGTAAGTGAAACAATACGTTCATTCAAGGAGCTTTTATCAGGCAAATATGATGATCTTCCAGAACTGGCATTCATGTTTGTAGGAACAATCGAAGAAGCTGTTGCGAAAGCTAAGGAACTTAAGAAATAATGATTACCTGCAATATTCTTACTCCTAATGGTCCATACAGAACTATTGAAACTGATAGTCTGCTTTTTAATACCATTGATGGAGAAAGAGGTCTGCTTGAACATCATATGCCTATTACGCTGGTGCTTGATATAGGCAAAATGGTCACTGTAGAAAACGGACAGAAAAAGATCTATGCCATAAGCGGTGGAGTTGTATATTTTGAAAAAGGTATTGCCAGAATCTGTGTAAATTCAATTGAGTCAAAAGAAGAAATCGATGCTGAAAGAGCCAGAAAGGCAAAAGAAAGAGCTGATGAGCGTATTCATTCAAATGATTCAAATATCGACATCAAGCGAGCTGAAATTGCCCTTAAAAAGGCACTTAACAGAATCAGCATCAGTTCATACAACTAGATTGGTAAAGATTATAGAAATTACAAGAAAGGGTACATATGGTACGCTTTCTTTTTTATATATGAGACTGAATATGAAAAGAATTACAGTACTTAAAAAATAGACAAGTACCATATTCCTGTAGCCAAGAAACGGACTCAGACACATCAACAGTTCTATATCACCATAGCCGATTACTTCCTTCCTTTTAATCCTGTTTATCAAAGCAAGAGACAAAGGAACAATCAGCGCCAAAAGTCCATTCAGGATATCATTCATCATCAAAAGCGAAACAGTCAGAATCAGAATATTTAAAGGCGTATAAACCAGTCTCTTTCTGATATCAATAATTGCACTGATAATTAACAGAATATAAAGCAGAATCTTCATAACTCATTATTGTATTGAAAGTTTGAGATTCCTACCTGGAAGAGTGAAAATGTTATAATTTTAAAGGTAGGAGGTTTTATTATGCCTGTAAATACAAAGACCAATTACGGTCAGATTAAAATCGCTGATAACGCCATTGCCGCACTTGCTGGAACAGCAGTTGCTGAATGTTATGGTGTTGTTGGAATGACCGGAAAAAATATCAGAGATGGAATTAATTATCTCTTAAAGAAAGAAAACTACTCTAAAGGAGTAATTGTCAGAAATAAAAATAACGGAATTGAAATCGATCTTTATACTGTTTTGATTGATGGAGTAAGAATTCCGGAAGTAGTAAATGAAATTCAGAAGAGAGTTAAGTATTCTCTTGAAAAGACACTCAATATGGATGTGCTTGAAGTGAATGTCTATGTAGAAAGCATCAGGGTACTTAAATGAGTAATTTAACAGCTTTAGAATTCAAAAAAATGTTGAAGAGTGGCGTAGCCAATCTTTCAAACTGCAAAGAAGAAATAGATTCTCTGAATGTATTCCCTGTACCGGATGGCGATACAGGTACCAATATGTCGATGACTGTAGAAAACGGTCTTAAAGAGGTTATGGCTGTTGACTGTGACAGTATTGGTGAAATGGCAAAAATCTTTTCAAAAGGTTTACTGATGGGTGCCAGAGGTAACTCCGGTGTTATTACGTCACAGATCTTCAGAGGTCTGGCAATTTCACTTGAAGGTAAAAAAGAAGCAAGTCCTAAAGAGATTGCTGAAGGCTTTGAAAACGGTGCAAGAGTTGCCTACAAGGCAATAATGAAACCGGTAGAAGGCACAATACTTACTGTAATCAAAGAAGGTGCATGGTATGCAAATCACGACTTTGAAAAAAACAGTGAAATTGACATCAAAGAGTACTTTACCAATTTCTACAATTACGCCAAGAAATCACTGGATCACACACCTGAACTGCTTCCTATATTAAAGGAAGTAGGGGTTGTAGACTCTGGTGGAGCAGGTCTTGTCAGAATCATTGAAGGTTTCAAGGCGTATTTTGATGGTGCTCCTGTTGAATTCAAGTCAGAAAACAGCACTGTAAAAAATGCAGCTTTACCGCAGGCTGAAATAGAAAATGATGAATTCGGTTACTGTACTGAGTTTATTTTGAGACTCGATGAAAGGTACAGAAAAGGCTTTGATGAGAATATTCTTAAAAAGAATCTGACTAAAATCGGTGGCGAATCACTGGTTGTTGTAAAGGACGAAGATCTTGTTAAAGTACATGTTCATATGTTGAAGCCAGGCGAAGCATTAAACATGGGCCAAAGATATGGAGAATTCATTAAACTTAAGATTGAAAACATGAAAGAACAGCATTCAACTATTATGGCCAATGCTAAAAATACAGTAGAAGCTAAAAATGAAGAACCAGTAAAAGAAGAGATTAAAGAAGAAGTTATAAAAGAAGAAATTACAGAAGAAGCAAAACCAACTGAACCGGTTATTGAACAGCTTCCTTCCAAAAAGTATGGCGTGATTGCTGTAGGTATCGGAGATGGTATCTGTGATCTTTTAAGAAGATGTAACTGTGACATCATCGTATCCGGTGGGCAGACTATGAATCCTTCAACCGAGGATTTCGTCAATGAAGTGAAGAAGCTTTCTAACTGTCAGCACGTGCTGATTTTCCCAAACAACTCTAATATTATCCTTGCAGCAAGACAGGTTGCTGATGTCTTTACTGACCGCAATGTACACGTTGTAGATACCAAGTCAATTCCGGCATGTATTTCATGTCTGAGCGGATTTGATCCTGATGGACATCTCAAGGATAACCTTGAAGAGTTTGAAAGAGTTCTTGCTAACTTTGAGGATGCATCAGTTACCTACGCCTCAAAGGATACAATCATTGACGGGCTTGTTGTAAATACAGGTGATACTATTGCCATGACAAAGCATCATATTGTTGCCAGTGGCAAAGAAAGAATGGAAGTTATCTATAAACTTCTTGATGAAATGATGATGGACGAAGATAAAGAGATTATGACTGTCTTTATTGGTGCCGATGGAAATAATGATGAAGCAGCACTTATTGAAAAATATGTTACTGAACATTCCGATATAGAGGTTGAAATCTTTGAAGGAGGCCAGCCTGTATACACATACCTTTTAGGACTTGAATAATGGACGAAATAGAAAGAATAAAATACCTGAGAGACTTCCTAACACGATGTTCATATGAATATTATGTTTTAGACAGGCCTACAATACCGGATTCTGAATACGATATGCTGTTCAGGGAACTGGAAGATCTGGAAAAAGTACACCCTGAAATGGATGATCCTGCATCTCCTACAAAAAGGGTAGGTTTTGAAGTGCTCAGTGAATTTAAGAAAGTAACACATGACAGGCCTATGCTGTCGCTTGGAGATGTTTTTTCTTATGACGAACTAAGAGAATGGGCGAAAAAGGTTGAAGAAGTCTGTCCTAATGTTGAATATTCTCTTGAATACAAGATTGATGGACTGGCAATGTGTCTGATCTATGAAGATGGCTATTTCAAGCAGGCTGTAACAAGAGGCGATGGCGTAGTGGGTGAAGATGTTACTTCGAATGTAAGAACCATCAAATCTATTCCTATGTCTATCCCATATAAACAGCGCTATGATATCCGTGGTGAAGTATATATGCCTAAGGCAGCATTTGAAAAAGCGAACGTACAGCGTAGAGCAAATGGTGAAGAAGAGTTTGCAAATCCAAGAAATGCAGCTGCCGGTTCAATAAGACAGCTCGATTCAAGAATTGCTGCTTCAAGAGGACTTGATGGTATCTGGTACCATGTGCCTAACGACATCAATGCATCTTCACACAGCGAATCATTAGACTATGCAAAAAGGCTGGGATTTAAAACAAATCCAAACAACATACTTTGCAGTTCAATAGAAGAAGTTATTGAAAATATCGCAAAAACTGCAGAAATAAGACATGATCTTCCATATGAAATTGATGGCATGGTCATTAAGGTAAACAGTTATGAGCAGCAGAATATTCTGGGCTTTACCTCACGTATTCCAAAGTGGGCCATTGCCTACAAGTTCCCGGCAGAAGAAGTAAGAACAGTTGTTGAAGATATGTTCATCACTGTCGGCAGAACCGGTAAATGTACACCTAATGCCCGTTTCAAACCGGTTAAGGTTGCCGGAACTACCGTTTCATATGCAACTCTGCATAATGAAGACTACATCAATGAAAAAGATATCAGAATAGGTGATACCGTAATCATCAGAAAAGCCGGTGATATCATCCCTGAAGTTGTAAGAAGCGTCCATGAAATTAGAGACGGCTCACAGATTAAATATCATTTCCCAGATACATGCCCGGTATGCGGAAGCAGAATCTATAGATTTGAGGATGAGGCTGCCCATTTCTGTCTCAATATTGACTGTCCAGCAAAAGTTGTTGCCGGAATTGCTCATTTTGCGGAAAGAAACGCCATGAATATCGATGGACTGGGAGAAAAGAAAGTAGAAGCATTTTATTCTATCGGTATCCTCAACAGTTTTGAAGAAATATACAAACTGCATACCCATAAAGATGAAATCATCAATCTTGAAAAGTTCGGTCAGAAGTCATATGACAATCTGATTGAATCAATTGAGAATTCAAAGAAGAACTCTCTAGAAAGACTGGTTTATGGTCTTGGCATCAGACAGGTTGGTGAAAAGGCGGCAAAGATACTTTCAAGTCATTTCAAGACTTTGGATGCATTAATGAATGCAACAGTAGAAGAACTGTCTCAAATCAAGGATATCGGTCCGATAACAGCAGTTGGTATCTATGACTTCTTCAAAGAAGAATCAAATATCGCCATGATTAACGATCTCATAAGTCTTGGTGTCAATACTGAATATCTTGATATGTCAATTGGTGAAAGTTCACCGTTTACCGGCAAGACTGTAGTACTGACAGGAACGCTTACAAAATACTCAAGAAATGAAGCTACTGCTTTACTTGAGAATCTTGGTGCCAATGTATCAGGAAGTGTCAGCAAGAAAACTGACTTTGTAATCCATGGAGAAGAAGCCGGTTCAAAACTGACCAAAGCAAACGAATTAGGAGTTAAGACATTGACTGAAGAAGAATTCATGTCTATGTTATAATGTGTTTATGATTAAAAGAAAAAGTGAAAAGGCAGAACCTTTAGTAAGAAAAGAAAAACCTTCAGGAATAAAAAGAAAAAGAAAGAAACTTGGTGCCCATCAGGCAGCCAAGTATATTCTGATTGTAGGAATTATTATCATTTGTATTCCAGTAGCTGTAGTAGGTGCAATTCTGATTACTGCATCTTCAGGTACAGGTAAACCTGCAGAAGGTCATCGTTTCAAGGGTGATCTTGATCCTGAAATAACAAGTGACATGGTTGAATCAATCCAGTCAAAAATAGATTCAATGGCTGATGTTGAAAATTGTGAAGCTACTTTAAGTACCGGTCAGCTTACTGTCTATGTTGATGTTGATGATTCTTTGACTACTACTCAGATTGAAGAGATTGCCAAAGATGTATATGAAAAGGTTGATGGTGTCGCATCTGTTTCAAGATACTTTACAAACACTTCAACAAAGAGAATGTATGATCTGGCAATTGATGTGTTCAACTATAACGATGAAGATGCAGTTGGATTTATCTGCTGGAATGTTCAGAAGAACGCTCAGATGGAAGAGCCTCGCTACAATGAGATAACCAAAGCTCTTGATGAAGAACTTGCCAAAGAGTTAAGAGGTGAACTCGTAGAGGAAGATGATGAATAAACTTCACATTCAATGTGAAGTTTTTTGTTGAATATGAAAAACGATATTGTATTTGGAAAATGTACTGATATATCTGTAGAAGGCCAGGGAATCGCAAAAGCTGACAATCTGGTTGTTTTTGTCAAGGAAATGATTCCTGGTGAAGAAGGTTATATCAAGATCATCTCCGAAAAGAAAAACTATGCTTTCGGTATTATTGACAGACTAACCAAGATATCACCATATCGTATTGAATCAATATGTCCTATTGGCTATAAGTGTGGCGGCTGTGATTTCAGATACATTGATTATGATTATCAGCTGGTATTAAAGAAAAAACTGCTGGAGAACACCTTCAGAAACCTGAATGTCAAAGTCAATGACATCATTAAAGATGATAATCCTATGCGTTACAGAAACAAGGTTCAGGTTCCTGTCAGGGAGCACGAATTCGGTTTCTTTCGCAAATTTTCAAACGATATCGTTGAGTTTGATGACTGCTATCTTCAGTCAGAACTGTCCAACAGTATCTTGATGTTCATCAAGAAAGAACTTCTTGAAAGAAAGATAGACCGTTATTTTAGACATATTCTGATTAAACATGCTTATGGAACTGATGAAGTCATGGTTGGTTTTATTGTTACTGATTTCAATATCAGAGGCATAGAAGAAGTTAGCGATAAATTAGTAAAAGAATTTACTGAAATAAAGTCTGTAATTCTTAATCTCAATACCCGTAATGATAATGTAATCCTAGGTGATGAAGAAAAAGTTCTTTACGGCAGAGATTACATCATTGATGAATTTGAAGGACTGAAATTCAAGATAGCGCTTAAATCTTTCTACCAGACAAACAGATCACAGATGATAAAACTGTATAACGAGGTAAAGGATAAAGCGGGTATTACCGATAAGGATAACGTGCTTGACCTTTATTCAGGCATTGGAACAATTTCGCTGTTTATTTCAAAATATGCAAAACATGTAACCGGTGTAGAAATAGTTGAAGCCTCTGTAAAAAATGCCAACGACAACAAGCAGATGAATAACATTGAAAACTGTGACTTTTATCTTGACGATGCCGGAAAGAATTTCGCAAAGTATCTGAAAGATATTGATGTGGTCATAGTTGATCCGCCAAGAAAAGGACTTACTGCTGATCTGATCGATGCACTGATCAAAGAGAATGTAAGGAAGATTGTATATGTATCCTGTAATCCTTCAACTTTAGCAAGAGACCTGGAATTGTTTAAAGAATATTATAGTTTTAACGAAATTCAACCTGTAGATATGTTTCCGTATACAACTCATG
>DCHD01000041.1 GCA_002315565.1 Solobacterium sp. UBA1761
CTTTCTTTTGTGAAAGTAGTGCAATGTTGTACCCTCTTTCACACAGATAATCGGCAGATGCATCATGTTTTTCAAAACAGCATTCCTTTAGGTCAACTTCCTTTTCGACCAACGCCTTCACATGCAAATCAAAACCCATCTTTTTCATTGTGGATTTTATACTAAACAACAGGTATTTATTATACAGATTCCTGTCAGCTTCTATTTTCGCAAAATCTTCCTGATTTACATATATCAATAAATCCATATCATCTGGTTCTTCTTTATCCTCGATATATGAGCCTCCAATCATAACCTTTGAAATTCTTATATACCGACGGATTATCGAAATTAATTGGGCAAAATCATTATAGAGTTTAAGACGTCTATCGTTTGTTGCGAATCTTTCCTTAAATTCTTTCAGTAAAATCTTTCTTGGAAGATCTTCTAAATAACATTTACGTTTACAGGCAATTATTCGATAATCCCCTTTCAAAAGCAAGTCATAATAGCCATGCTGAAAACATGGATAATTCAATTTATAATCCTCAATATTAACTGTTTCATCTCCATCAAGCGCAATAGCCAAATGGATATTGTTTCTCTTTACATCGTTAAAACGTTTGATGTTCTCTTCGTTATATTGAATTTCAGAAATAAATAAAACAATATCGGAATCATTTTCCCATATATATTGAATATCTAAAAATGAAAGTTCATTGAGTACTGACAGCATTCTTTATAAACTATCGGTATCAACGGTAAACTCATTACCGCAAGTGTTACATTTATATTTTGCTCTAGCATAAGTTGATGCCACTAAAGTAAGATCTGTAGAATCACATGACGTACACTTTATGGTGCCACCACCACGATCGCAAATTCCACCACTTACATTTTCCAATTCTTCTTCAGCCAGTTCTTTCTTTTCTGACATAACCTTTTTTCTCCTTTTAATCATTTATATTGTTGCAAACCATTAATTACAAAATCGTTACAAACACGGCAATTAATTCATACTATTATTTTAAAAGATAGACTTTGTTTTTCATAGCAAAGAGAGACTGCAATATATCCAGATTGTGGCATCTTTATTTTTTAAACTTGTAAAACACATTAAAATGTTTCTGACTTTTCATTTTCCCTCAAAAACACTTCTTTTATCTAACTCGTTTACTAACCAGTAACCAATAAGCACACTGATAACTTCTGATACCATAATCTCCAGGGCAAAGATAACAAAGCCATAGAACATGTTGTCTTTCATAAGTACTAAAGTCATTTCCATGCCGATAATAATTCCATTGACAAGTACAATACACAACATACTGAGCCATGGTATTTTTTTATAACGGACATTACGGAAACGATATGCCAGATATACTGCGATTGCTGTAGCAATTGTGCCAACGACACTGTCAATAAGCCCCAGCACATTGAGACCCTGCATAGCACCAATCAGATTTGTGAGAAAGCATCCCAGTATTACACCATATCCACCTGCCGGATAGACAAGCACAATCATATTGAGTGCTTCAGCAAGTCTTATCTGAATACCGGCATAACTAAGTGGTGCCATCAAAAGCGAAATCGCTGTATAGATCGCCCCGATAAGGCAGATCATTATCATTCTTTTAGTTTTCAAAATATTCTCCTTGTTTTGTTTAGCGTCGGGTAATTGCGACCGACGTACTGCTTAAATCTTTTTTATTGGATGTCTAATGACAGTCTTAAGTTTATCACGGGCAACCTTTCTTGCGTCACTCAGATAAATCTCATGGTGATATCTTTCAGCGGTTATGTCAGTAACATAGCCGTTCTCATCAAGATAATCATCCATGATCTTTACTGTGGCAGGCTCATCGTCAAAGTCACCATGATGCATAATCTGTACACAGAGGCCCTCTTCGTATGTCAGGAATTCAGCCTTAGAGCAGTCAAGACCTTTCTTGCGTTCTGCTTCTTCTTTTGCCCATTCAAATTCTTCTTCAGTTACAAACTCAGGAAGTCTGATCAAAGATATCCATTTGTAGGTCTGTTTTGATGAATAATCAATTCCATCGATGCCATCCTGCCACCAGAATCCTTCCAGTGGTGGTACAACATAGTCAAAGTAACCATCAATTCTGTGATTACCCATCTTTGACATCTTGATGGTATAGGCAAGTGCATACATCACAGCCATTGCCAGCTGATATTCGCCACCTTCTTCATTAGGATTTCCTTTACCCCTTATTGCGATGAAGTTCATCTTTGGAACAGTTACTATCTCCGGTTTATCTTTAGGAAGATAGAATTCCTTGTATTCTTTTTTGTAGTCAAATGCCATTACTGTTCCCCTTTTAATATGTAGTCAATTCCTTTAAGCAGTCTTTGTTTTGCCATAAAGAAATGATTACCCTCATTGTATTCAAAGAACACTGTATTGTTCTTTTCTAACATTCTACATACTTCTTCTGTTTTATCACCTACCGTTTTCATCAGCTGGTGTTTCGTATTGGCTTCTTTGTTTCCCAAAGAAAGATAGATTCTTCTTTTACTGATGGGAATATTATTGAGATATTCAACAAGGCCCGGATACCATAATGAACCGGATACTGAAGCACAGGATTTGACCTTATCGGTTTTCGTCATTAGATACAGCGCCATCAGCCCACCAAGTGAATAACCGGCTACATAGAATTCATCTTCTATGGTACTGTTCAGTAATTCATTAATTGTGATATCACCTTCACCGGTAAACCTGTCATAAGGCCATGGGGAAAAGTATCTGTTCCAGTCAACATCCTTAAAACTGATAAGACAGATATTATCGCAGTTTATTTCACTTATGAGATTTTCATCATAATCAGCAAAGACCACCAGTGTTCTGTATGGTCCTTTACCTTTGTACTGTTTAATCAGTTCCATTATTCTTTTATTCTGTTTATAAGTTTGACAACGACAAAGGCAATGAATGCACCAAGTACAAATCCAAGTAAAACATCACTTGGATAATGAACAAAGAAGTACATTCTGCTTAAACCAACTAGTAGTGCAAAAACAAGGCACAGAATACCAGCTTTCCTGCGATTCATAAATACAGCCGTTGCTGTAGCAACTGCCAGCATGGAATGTACTGATGGGCAGGAGAATGAACTTGGTCTTTTTACCAGCAGTTCAACCGTTTCATCAACCATACATGGACGAGGTCTTGCAATGAGATCTTTAAGGATACCATCACCGATAAAGTACGCCAGGAAATAAGATATCAGCATACCTGCCCCCATTTTCCTGGTCTTAGGGAATATGAAGGCGATTAATGAAAGCCATACCCAGAACTGTCCTTTATCACCTACTATGTCGTTAAAAATAAAGACAATAATTCTATCAAGTTCAGTATTGTGCAGAGATTGAATCCAATAAAGAATATTCATTTCCATATCCTAACCCTCTTTTCTGAATACAAGTTTATTCGTTTTTGATGAAGAACTGTCATACCGGTAGCCATTCCAGTTAAATGACTTGAGTGTTTCAGTATCTTCAACTTCATTTACTATCATATACCTTAACATCTGGCCACGGGCCTTCTTCATATTGGAAGAAATACGTTTTTCTTTTCCGTCAATCATTTCAATAAAATCCATATCAATAAACACATCATCTTCCTTAAGATTGCTTCTGATACATCTGGCATATTCTTCACTTGCCAGATTGATTATCAGTTTATCGTTTATGGAATCATATATATCTTTTGACCAGAACTGATAAAGGTTTTCACCTTCCACCTTCATCTTTGAAGCCATCTCCAGGCGGTATTTCCTTATCCCGTCAGCAGGTCTTAGTACACCATAGAAAGCCGAAAGAATAAGAAGATGTTTATTGATATACTCATCATTTCTTACATCAGCAAACTGTCTGTACACCACTCCACTGTAGGCGTTGATTGCCTTTGTCAGATTATTATACAAATCAATGCTGTCCAGTTCTTTTAAATATTCATCAGTCTTTTCCTTTGACATATCCCAGATAAGAGAAAGTTCATCGAGAGACAGTTTCTTCATTTCTTTTAAAAGTTTCTTAGTTTTTTCAATCAATAAAGGAAGACTTTTAATTTCTTCCTTTGATTCATTCATGGTTTTGGCTGATGAAATGATTATCTTCATTATCCGACTACTTTCAGCATGTCCAGTGCATCCTGCTTGGCCTTGACTTTGTCAGATGCAAAAACGATATTTCCCTCTTCATCAATCAGATAGGTAGTTCTTACAGCACCCATATATTTACGGCCATAGAGGCTTTTTTCTTTCCAGACATCATAATCAGTAAGAGCCTTAACTTCTTCATCTGAAAGAAGTGTAAACTTCAGATTATAGTTTTCTTCAAACTTCTTGTGCGACTTAACTGAATCTTTTGAAATACCGACTACTTCAATACCAAGATTTCTGAACATCATAATATTTTCGGTATAGTTACAGGCCTGCATAGAACAGCCTGAGGTATTGTCTTTTGGATAGAAATAAAGAATCAGTTTCTTTCCTTTATATTCACTTAATGTATGAATTACACCATTCTGATCAGGCAGTGTAAATTCAGGTGCTTTTGTTCCAACTTTTAACATATTTTCTCCTATTCAATACCCAGTGTCAGTAATGCCTCTCTCATTCTGCCGTTGTGTTTCTTAAGCAGTGCTTCTGCATCTTCTCTATTCAGACCTGATTTGATCATGCAGATAGTAATCTTGGCATTTTGATCATTGGCATCATATACTTCTTTGACTGCTTCTTCAGATACTTTGCATTCTTCAGCAATCATTCTTATTACACGGTAATAAGTCTTTAAAGTAGTTGGCTTCTTTCCTTCAGATACCAGCAGGTTCTTATAGGTATGGCCAAGTCTGATAAAGGCAGTTGTAGATACAAGATTAAGTACCAGTTTTTCAGCCGTTCCGGCCTTCATTCTGGTTGAACCGAGCACTACTTCCGGTCCGGTTACTATTTCAACAGGATAGTCAGCAATCTTGGACATTTCTGTATCAGAAGCACAGACGATAGAACCGACAACAGCACCAAGCTCTTTGGCGTATTCCATAGCCTTTTTGGCATATGGTGTACGTCCTGAAGCTGCTACACCAATCAGCATATCCTTCTTGTTGAAGTCATAAGCCTGCAGGTCTTTGATTCCTTCATCTTCATGGTCTTCAGCAAACTCTTTTGCTCTGCGCATTGCAGGAAGACCACCGGCCATAATACCTACTACCAGTTCATCTGGGATGCCATATGTTGGCACAAGTTCAGCAGCATCGATAAATCCCAGTCTTCCACTTGTTCCGGCACCGATATAGAACACTCTTCCGCCATTCTGGATAGTTCTGACATAGGCATCAGTAAGTGCGGTTATCTCTTTTTTCTTTTCAGCAATCTTCAACGCAACAGTCTGATCTTCTCTGTTAATTACATCGACAATCTCTTCGGTAGACATCAGGTCGATGTTTACTGTTTCCATGTTTCTTTTTTCTGTTTCAAGTCTTGCAAGATCTTCTCTCATTTTTGTCCCCTTTAGATTACATTCTGTATCTTTACAGATATTACATTTTTCACATCGGCAAGATGTGACATAACAGCCTTAAGCTCATCATTGTCTTTAAAGATAATGGCATAACGGCTGGTACAGTGTTTGACCTCATTTTCTTTCTGGTAAGAAACTGATGAATCATTTACTTTGATACTGTCTTTTAAAAGACATTCTTCAATAGCTTTTGCGGTATTTCCATCATCGATATATTCAACTTCAATAACTCTTGATAGACTGGTCTTTTCACCTATTCTCATTACCTCAAGTACAAGTACAACAATTACTGCTGATATCAGGGCAATTATTCCATATCCCATACCGGATACAAGTCCAAGACATGCAGTACACCATAAAGATGCTGCTGTTGTTAAACCGACAATTCTGTTTTTTGCCATCATGATGGTACCAGCACCGATAAAACCGATACCGGAAATAACACCTACTGTAAGTCTACCTACAGATACATTTATTGCAGAATTGGCAAATGAAGATACTTCATATACCATCTGCTGTTCAACCATGGCAATAAGTCCAGCCGCCATACATACCAGCATGTGGGTTCTAAGCCCTGCAGGTCTGTTCTTTCTTTCTCTTTCAAAACCGATGATTCCACCAATCAGAACAGCAATTCCAACCCTTGTAATTACCTGAATAATGGTGATTTTTTCACCGAATGCACTTAATAATATGTTCATAATTGTCTACTCTCTTTTCTTAATTATATTTAATAATGCTATATTTATAAAGAACACATAAGGAGATTAATACATGTTATTAGATGATTACAACAAAGCCGTTGACTCTCTGATCAAAAAAGTCAGAACAACACAGAAAGAAAACATTGATAAAGCAGCTGAGATGATTGCTGAAACTGCCAGCAATGGTGGAAAGATCTATCTTGGAGAAATCTGCCATTCAATTCAGATGGACATCATTAACAGAGGTGGTGGTCCAGTATTCTATAAGAAATTCGTTTATCCAAAGTATTACAAATACATCAACAAACCATTCATTCATAAGATTCTTTTCAGAGATTCAAAAGTAGACAGAAAGAACAAGGAAAGCGATGCGTCAGGTTTAAGTAAAGCAACCTGGGGTATGGCAAAATATGCATTGAAGTGGGCTGGCCTTAAAAAAGGTGACCTTCTGATGGTGTCTTCTGTATCAGGAAGAACATCTTCTGTAAATGATTTGGCATATGAAGCAATGAAGATGGGCATTAAAGTCATCGCCTTCACTTCAATGGAATATACAGTTACTGTTGACCCAGTTCACCCATGCGGAAAAAGACTATACGAAATGGTTGACCTGGCAATGGACAACTGTGCACCTGCTGCTGAAGCAATGGTTGAATATCCTGGTATCGAAGCAAGATTTGCTGCAGCAAGCGGACTTGCCTGCAATATCCTGTTATGGTCTATGACTGCCGTTGCAATCGACAAGATGATGGCTGATGGCAAGACACCTGGTGTTTTAAAATCAGCAAACTATCCTGGCGGCAACACCTACAACAAGACAGTCATTGAACCTCATTACGAGAAATACGGCTGGTAATCATGCAGTATTCATTCCGTAAAGCCTGTATCAATCCCATCATGCCAGCCTACGCGGTTGGCTTTGCGGTTGAAAAAGATAAATCAACCTATACAAAGTTAGACCTCAATCTGCGTCTTTTAAGACTCAAATCAGAAGATAAAGAGATAATCATGTGTGCCATTGACTCACTTGATGTATCATATGACGTTTATCTCAAGTTTAATGAGATCGTACATTCTTTCTATCCTGATGCGCTGTTTACCATTACCTGCTCACATACTCATTACGCTCCATCTTTGGCCAATCAGTTTCCAATGCTGAAGATTGATGAACTCTATTTAGACCAGGTGACTAAAGTATTCAGAGAAGCCGTAAAGAACCTGCCTTTAAGAAACATCAAAGCTTCTGTTTCATACAATACAAAGCCGTTCACTGAAGTTGGTTCAACAAGAGTTTCAGCCAACGACGCAAACAATGTCTATGCCGGAGCTTTATCTTTCTATCACAAAGACAAGCGTATCGGAAACATTGTCTTCTATAACTGTCATCCAACTGAAGATAACAAGGCACCGGAATACTTCTCAAGTGCCTATGTTGGCGCAACAATAGAAAAACTTGAAGAAAAATATCCTGATGAGTTTTTCATGTTTATGCAGGGGTCATGCGGTGACGTATCTTCAAGATTCACCAGGAAGGAAAGATCGTTCAATCAGACCCTTGAATTTGGCAGACTGCTTTCAGAATGTTTCAGCGAGCTTATTGAAAACAATACTCAAAGAAATGAACTGACACTTTCACATAACTCTGTTACCTTAGACTTTGACTATACAGTCAAAGAAGTACCTGAGATACCTGAAGCACTGCTTGAGACACTGAAAGAAGCGGAAAAGAAAGAACTTTATATCGGTATAGAAGAGCTGAAGAAATTCAGAAGTATGAAAAACCTGCCATCTTCAAATACCATCAATCTCAACAGTATTCATCTTGGACCATACAGACTGTTCACAAATCCATTTGAACTTTTCTCTGTATATAATGAGCTGATTGACAGAAACAATACATTACTGATCAATTACACCAATGGTGCCCTGGCTTATCTTTTACCGGTAAATAATAAGACAATATCTTATGAATACTTCCTTGAGACTGTCTCAAACGAAGATAAACTCAAACTTGTAGAAGCAATAAAGAACCTTTAGAATCAGTGAAAATTCACTGATTTTCTTTTTACTATAGATATATAATTTTTCTATGAGCAAATGGCTTGTTGCTGACTACTACGAAAACTTCAGATGCAAATGTGAGAAATGTCGTCATAGCTGTTGTCATGGCTGGCAGATTCCTGTTTCAAAAGATGAATATCTTGAACTCGTGAACCAGGAATGTGATGAAGAACTGCGTCATAGACTCGACGTATCTTTCATAACTCCGGAATATATCGATGAAAACCGATACAGAGTCATTTCTTTTAATTATCTTGGGGATTGTCCGATGAATAAAGATGGACTCTGTGAGGTTCATAAAAAACTCGGTGAAACTTATCTTCCCAAAACATGCAGGCTTTATCCAAGAAGCCTCAAAAACATCAACGGCATAAACACCGCCTGCTGTTCATCATCGTGTGAGGCAGTAATAGAAGCATTGCTAAACGAAAACAAACTCTCCATCAAAGAGATAGAAATGGATGCAGTTGCAAGTCTTTCCTATACCGTAGATTCTGATATAAAAGAAGAACTGAATGATTTTGAAATAATCATGGAAGATGACAACAGAAGTATCGTTGAACGTATATCTGATAGGCTATGTCACAACAAATGGATG